>JBKPSC010000247.1:0-7980 GCA_046734915.1 Acidobacteriota bacterium
CCGGACTCGCGAAGACCACGTCATCACGATCGAAGACCCCATCGAGTTCGTGCACGGGAACCAGAAGTGCCTGATCAACCAGCGCGAGGTGCGCACCCACACCGACTCGTTCAAGGACGCCTTGCGGGCCGCGCTGCGCGAAGATCCGGACATCGTGCTGGTCGGTGAATTGCGCGACCTCGAGACCGTGGCCATCGCCATCGAAACCGCCGAAACCGGTCACCTGGTGCTCGGCACCTTGCACACGACCACGGCGGCGTCGACTGTCGATCGCCTGATCGATCAGTTTCCGACCGACCGGCAATCGCAGATTCGCATAATGCTGTCTGAATCGCTACGGGGCGTCATCGCCCAGAACCTGTGCCGCAAGGTCGGCGGCGGCCGCGTCGCCGCACTCGAGGTCCTCATCGTCACAGGAGCCATCAGCAATCTCATCCGCGACGGCAAGACGTTCCAGATTGGATCGATGATGCAGGTCGGCAAGGCGTTCGGCATGCAGTGCCTGAACGACGCGCTGATGGATCTGGTGACCAAAAAGCTCGTCGCGCCCGAAGAGGCCTATGCCAAGGCAGCCGACAAGGTTGGAATGGAGACCCTGCTGAAGCGAGTCGGCTTCGACCCGAAGGCGAAAGCCCCTGCGGCCTAAGGGGGCCTAACGCGCATCCGGCCGATCAGACCGGAATTCCCAGCAGCCGCACCAGGTTCCCGCCGAGTATCGCAGTCCGGTCCGCGTCGGTCAGCTGAGGCGTGTTCAGGATGTGATCGACCGATGTCGTCGTCCACGGGAACGGATAATCCGTTCCCATGACGATGTGATCGGCGCCGTACTCCGCGACAAGATGGCGCAATCCCTCCGACGAAAAGACCATCGAGTCGAAGTAGCACTGCTTCAGATATTCGCTGGGGCGTTTCTTGAGCGTGCCTTTGCAATTGGCCGGAAACGTTATGCAGCCGGCGTCGAACCGCCCGTTGTAGGACGGCAGGAACCCGCCGCCGTGGGCCCCGCAGATGCGTAGGCCGGGGAAGCGATCGAGCGTCCCTTCGAAGATGAGATGCGCCAGCGCGATGGTCGTCTCGAGCGGATTCCCGATCACGTTGGTGAGGAATCCATTACCCTGAAGGCGTCCGCTGAGTTGAGGCACGCCTTGCGGGTGAATGAAGATGAGCGCCTGGAGCTCCTCGGCCTTCTTCCAGAAGGGATCGAACCGCGGCGCCGCCAACTCGTCCTGATTGACGATGGCGCCGAGCGAGACGCCTCGCATCCGATGGGTCTTGAAGGCGTCAGCCAGTTGCTCGGCGGCCAGCTCGGGGTGCTGCATCGCCACCGTCGCCAGCGCGACGAACCGATCCGGCCTGGCGGCGCACAATGCGGCCAGCCCGCGATTCTGGACCTCGATAATCCGGGCGGCCAGATCGCGATCGGCGCTGTACCACCAGGGGTTGATTGTGAGCACTTCCACGTCTATCCCTTGTTCGTCCATGCGCCGAAGGCGTTCGTCGCTCATCACCAGGTTGCCGCCGGCGGAAGCCGTCGCCCCCTTCTCGAGGTCTGTGCCACGAACGACGTCGACCACGGCGGGGATGAACGTGTGCGCGTGCGCGTCGACGGTCTTCACGCGGCGGCCGCCCACGCTCACTTCGCGGCGGCGGGCGCCGGTTTGAAGCGCCATCAGTCTGGATCCGGCAACGACGAGGCCTGCGCTGGCCAGCTGGCCGACAAACGTTCTGCGGCTCGCCACGTGATGCTCCTTTGTTGGCCGGGGCCGATTGTAGTTGAATCCTGGCGATGAAGCGTCGTGCGTTTCTCGCCGTCGTCAGCGCGCCGATCGCGATGTCGTGCGCGGCCTGCGGGCGCCCCGGCCGGTCGTGGGGCGAGCCGTGGGACGACATCTTCGTTCGGATGCCGGCGCCGCTCGTCGACCTCATCGACAATCCGGCGCACGAAGTCCAGCTGCTCTACACTCGAATCGACCGCGCACAATCCGGAGCTGTCGCCCTCACGCGTTTTCCGCTGAAGCTGGCGCCGCAACGATGGTTTACCGCGGCCAGCTGGGTCAAGCTGCCGGCGGTGCTGCTGGCCGCCGAACAACTCACGCGTCTCGGTCTCGACGCCGACGCGCGCGTCGCGCTCGAGGTTCCACCGGCGACCGGCAACTGGGACGCCGGAGAACCGCTGGCCGAGACGTTCCGGCGCACAGTCAGAAGGCTTTTCACGGTGAGCGAGAACGTGCCGTTCAATCGGCTCTACGAGCTCATCGGGCAACGCGAGCTCGGCGAAGGCCTGGCCACGCACGGTTATCCCGACGCGCGCCTCATCGCGCGCCTCGGCTCGGGCGATGCCGAAGCCAATCGCCGGGTCGGCGCCAGTCGAATACAGTCCGCGGCCGGGGTCGATGTCGAGCGTCGCGAGGCGCGGACGAATGCCGATGCGCCGGCCTTTCCCTTTGGCGCGGCGATGAAGGGACGCGGCTGGCAGACCGCCGACGGCCAGATCGTCACGGGCCCGCACGATTTCAGCCGGACGAACTTCATCCCACTGGAGTCGGTGCACGACATGCTGCTTTCGCTCGTTTTTCCTGAGGCCGTGCCATCCCCTCGTCGCTGGGCGATCGGGCCCGACATGCGACAGGTCCTGTTGACGGAGCTGGCGCGGTGGCCCCGGGAATCGACCGATCCGGTGTACGGGCCACCGGAATACTTCGATGGCTACTCGAAATATTTTGTCGTCGGTGACAGCCGGAACGCCGCGCCGGGCAGCCTGCGTCAGTTCAGTAAATCCGGGCAGGCCTACGGGTATCTGCAGGATTGTGCGTACGTCATCGATCGCGACCAGGCCGTCGAGTTCCTTCTGGCAGCGACGATTCACGCCAATGCCGACGGCATCTACAATGACGACAACTACGAATACGAGGCGATCTCGCTGCCGTTTCTGGCCGCGCTGGGCCGTGCGGTTCTCGAGCACGAGCGCGAGCGTCCGCGCGCGGTTCGGCCGACGTTCGACGACCTTCCGACTGACTGGTGATGATTAAGAGCACCTGGGCCGCCGGCGCCACGAGCCTGCTCATCGCGTTGCTCGTGTTCGCGTGCGCCCATTCGACGCAGCCGACTCCAGCGGCAACCGTCGTCGACGTTCTCGACTTCATCGTCGGCGACGCGACGCTGTGGCCGCGCATCGGCAATCACTACTCCAACCAGATCGTCGATCTCGTGCGGCAGGAGGTGTGCTGGGTCAAGTACGCGAACCCTCAGCGTTTCGAGTGCTGGCGGTGGGACGACACATTCGTCTACCACGCCGTAGATCACGCCGTCGATGGCGATACCGGCGAGTCCTACAGCTTTTCCGACGGCCGGTGGCTTCCCCGTCGCCTCGCCGCGGAGGGGTGGGCGCTGGATCTCAACGCCAACGCCATCGCGTGGTTCGATCCGCCGTGCGTCGTGTCGCCGGCCAAGTCGGGAACCTTTCCCTATCGTCAGCGTGCCTGGCTCGAGCCGGGAGTCGACGTCGGTGGCGACCTCGGCGTCCGCGACACGATTATCCTGGAATACATGCCTTACGACCCGGTCAGCGGCCGATCGGTGACCGAACGATTCCGCTTCGCCCGCGGCGCCGGGTGGTATCGGTGGCAACGAGACGGCGTCGATCTTCAGTTCAACCGGCGCGGCGGGCCGAACGTGCCGATGAATCGAGCCGTCTGGTGTGGCGGCTAGGACTCCATTCCTGCTCTACGCAGCGAAGAGTTGCCCCCGACCGACTGAAGATTGCAGATTCGGAACATCGTCAGCTCTTCACAGCTTTACCAGCGCGCGATCGGACGGGTCCGACTGAACGAATCGATTGCGCGCAACCCAGGGCAACCGCCTTCAGGGAGCGGAGTGAACCAGCCGGCCTGACTGTCGATAAGCCAGATCAGGAGCGAACCCGATGTTGTCGTTGCTGGTCCATTCGAGCCTGTTCGGCTATGGAATCGCCGCGTTTACAAAGCGCGTTCGGGATCGAAATGGCTTTGGCGCCAGTATCTGCGTGTTCTGGATGGCAGTGCTGCTTGTGAGCAGTTGGTGGTGGTTCTAACGTCGTGCCCGGGAGCCGCGACTGTAGCCGCGCGCTGCTAATTCGCCCACCTGACAACCCCTGTCGACGCAGAATTTCTGCCCGCTGCTCTTTCTGACAGTCACTTCCGTAATCGGCGCGTGCGAAGCGAACCCCGCGGGACTTCCCGCGGCGACGCGTGTGAACGACAGCCACCAGCAGCTCGGCGTGCAGTGGGCGATTGTCTTTGCTATCGGCGCCGCAAACCGTGCGAGGCGCGCGCAGACCGCGACGCTCTGGGCGTCTGGCCACGCTCGTCCTGTGACAGGCGCGCTGCCATCCGGCGCACGGAATCGCCGACTGACCGCAGATGCCGGCACGCTGCATCAAGATTGAGGCTTGAGATCCGACTGACATCGCACGTCCTGCCTTCACCGGCCGCGGACAGACTACGCGCGGCCTCTTTTCAGCGACATGCTTCAGACTGCCCACCGTTGCAAGACTATTTCGCTTGGGCTGCCCGCCCCACCGTGGCAAGATCATCGCTGTTGTGAATGCACGCTTTGCGGCGGCAGCAGTGTAATCACGTGTGCTCGAACCCGAAGCGGACAACCTGGAACGGCGCACTCGTGTCTGACCGCGATCACGGACAACTGAACGCGCAAGCCGGAGTGAGCCTGTGGGGATAGGCGCGTGGCTGCTGGCTATAGCGCTGCAATCGTCGGCCAGCGCCTCGTCTTCACTGGCCGAGGCCACGCCAGTCGTTCGGGCCATCCGCGCGACCGGGCCAATCCACATCGACGGCCGACTCGACGAGCCCGCTTGGGCAGCCGCGGAGCCCGTGAGCGAGTTCACCCAACTCGATCCCGCCGAAGGGCAACCTGCGTCGGAACGTACCGAAGTGCGGGTCCTTATCGACGGTGAAGCGCTCTACATTGGCGCTCTCATGAGCGATGCCGATCCGGCCGCGATCGTGTCGCGTCTCGCCCGGAGGGACGATCTCAAGACCGACGCCGACTGGTTCGAGGTGTACATCGACGCCTATCACGACCATCGGACGGCGCTCCAGTTCGCTATCACGCCGGCGGGGGCCATCGTGGACGCCAGCATCGGGGACGACGACAGCCGCGAGCCATCCTGGGACCCGGTCTGGGAGAGCAGGACGCACATCGACGAGCGTGGCTGGGTGGCGGAGATGCGCATTCCCCTGTCGCAGCTTCGCTACAACGACCAGCCGGAGGCGGTGTGGGGCATCCAATTCACCCGGAAGATTCTTCGAAAGCAAGAGACCGACCTCTTCGCGTTCACCCCGAAGAGCGAACACGCGGGAATCAACCGCTACGGCCACCTGACGGGACTCGGCGAGGTCCGGGCGCCAAAACGCCTGGAGCTGCTGCCGCACAGCGTCGTGCGAGGGGAACAAACGACCGTGGCCCCTGGCAACCCGTTTCGGGACGGCCGCGACTATTTTCTCGATGGAGGATTCGAAACACGGTACGGCGTGTCGAGCGCACTCACGCTCGATGCCGCGGTCAGGCCCGACTTCGGCCAGGTGGAAGTCGATCCCGCCGTGATCAATCTGTCCGCGTTCGAGACCCAGTACGACGAAAAGCGCGCGTTCTTCATCGAGGGCGAGGAGCACTTCCGCTTTGGGCGCTACAGTCCGTCGGGCGGCTCGGAGTTTCCTGAACTCTTTTTCTCACGGCGGATTGGCCAGCCGCCGACACGCTCGCTCTCCTCGTCACGTTACCGGTATGCCGACGTGCCCGGCGACACGACGATTCTCGGCGCGGCCAAGCTGAGTGGGAAACTGAACGGCACGCTTCGCGACTGGTCTCTAGGCGTGCTCGAGGCTGTCACATCGAGCGAACATGCCCCGTACCTCGACTCGTTCGGTGACCGTCAGACGGCCCAGGTCGAGCCCTTGTCGAACTACTTCGTCGCACGGGCTGGCCGCGACTTCCGTGGCGGCGATACCTCCGTCGGTGCCCTGGTGACCGCGGTCAACCGCGACCTGAGCGATCCAGCGCTCGCGGCGCTTCTGCGATCGAACGCGCTCGTTGCGGGCGTCGACTTCAATCACAGTTGGGACAGACGGACTTGGGTCATCGACGCAGCCTTCGTCGGCAGCAATATCCAAGGATCGACCGACACCATCACGGCGGCCCAACGATCGAGCGCGCGCTACTTCCAGCGGCCGGACGCCCCGCACCTTGACTTGAACACGTCACGGACGTCCCTGGGCGGACGTGCGGCGCAGCTGGGGCTGACCAAGCTCGCGGGCCGCCACTGGCGAGGCAGCATCGGCTACCAGGAGGTGAGTCCCGGCTTCGAAGCCAACGACCTCGGATACCAGCGCCACGCGGACGTCCGCAATCTCGCCGAGAGAATCGAATATCGCGAGAACCGACCTGGCCCAATCTTCCGGAACTGGAGGGTACGCGGCTATGCGCGTCAACGGTGGGACTTCGGTCGCACCCTCATCACCAACTCCGTAGGGGTGTATGGCTTCGCTCAGTTGAGCAACTATTGGTCGGTGTCCAGTCAGGTCGACGCGAACTTGCAGACATTCGACAATCTTCTGACGCGAGGAGGGCCGCTGGCCATCTCACCAGCGAATCACACGTACAACGTAACGGTCACAAGTGACGACCGGAAACCCTATCAGTTCAGCGGGTCGGCGACGCTCGGAGATGACGTCTACGGCGGTCGGTCGCTGTCAGCTTACCTGTCGGCAAGTGTGAACGTTTCTCCCAGCATCAGGTTCTCCTCAACGGTTCCGTCATGGACGTCCACCCGCGCTACCGCCCAGTACACGACGCAGGTTGCCGACCCGCTTGCCGCCGCGACCTACGGCAAGCGATACGTCTTCGCCGCCCTCGACGAGACGACGCTTGCATTCACCACGCGTCTCGACTGGACGTTCACCCCGCAAATGTCGCTCCAGCTCTACGCTCAGCGGTTTGTCGGCTCCGGGGCTTACGATGATTACGCCGAGTTTCGATCGCCCCGGAGTTTTCAGTTCGACCGCTATGGCGTCGATCGAGGAACGATTGCCCGTGGTCCGGACGGCACCTATGTGATCGATCCCGACGGCCCGACCAGTGCCGCGGCGCCGTTCACCCTCTACGACCCGAGCTTCGACGTGAAGACGCTGCGAAGCAGCGTGGTCTTCAGATGGGAGTACCGTCCAGGGTCGACGTTCTTTCTCGCCTTCCAGCGCCGAAGCAGCAGCGATCAGGCTCTGGTCGTCAAGGCGACGTATTGGATCGGCCTGTAACCGACATGCGGCCTGTGGCAACGCCATTCCACCGGTTGAACGCCCCTGGGGCGCCATTGGGATGACGTCCCCATGGAAGCCTCGGTCGTGAGTCGACGACGCCCGCGGCGCGTGCTCGAGCATGCCCTGGAGAACCATCCAGCGGTGCTTGCCTGGCGTGCCGTGGAGCCGGAGGGCTCGCTCCCTGAACGCATCGAAGTTTTCAGCGACAGCCCGAATTGGCTACTTTACGCGCTGCATGGCGCTGGGCCATCGGGTTCGACCGTCTTCGCCAAACGCCGTTCCAGATCCCTCGCGGTTCCTGAACGTACCGTCTACGAGCGCATCCTCCCGCGCCTCCCCATCGCCGCGCCCCGTTGTTACGGCTGCACCGAAGACGACGACTTCGTCTGGCTCCTGCTGGAGGGCGTCGAGGGCGAGCCCTACGACGAATGGAATCCGGAGCACCTAGTCATGGCCGGGCGTTGTGTAGCCGCCTTGCACACGGCCGCCGCGTCACTCGTGCACTCCACACCGCTCTCGGAGGCGGGGCCCGGCCGATACCTCGCGCATCTCGTCAGCGGGCGTGAGAGGCTCGAGCGGTGTCTGCAGACCTCCCGAGCCGTTGATTCGAACAATCGGCTCGATCTCGAGCACACCATCGAGCTGTTGAACCGCATCGAAGCGTGTTGGT
>JBKPSC010000248.1:0-12391 GCA_046734915.1 Acidobacteriota bacterium
CCCACACACAAGTCGTCGGCAGCGTCAGATGTGTATAAGAGACAGGTTCAGCACGATCACCTGCGGCGCGATCGCGCCGAGGAGGGCCGGCGCACCCGAATTGTCGAGCCCGCCATGGCGGTTGATGGTGTAGAGGTTGACATGCCCAAGCTTGTTGACCGGGCAGGCAAGTTCCATCTCGCGCGACCAGTCGGAATCGGCAAGGCTTGCAAATTTGAAATTGTTATAGGTGATTGAGAGCGCGACCATGCGGATGTTCTCCGGCGCGGCCGGGGCCTGCAGCGGGGCACTGGCGCAACGCGGATTCGGCCCGCCGCCATTCACCGGGTTGGCGATCACTGGGCCTTCCGACACCAACACGCGCACCTGCACGCCGCTAAGCGGGATGGTGTCGCCGGCCTTCAGGATCGTGCGGTTGGCGCCGGCGATGCCGACATAGAGATCGTGCCGCGCCTTGTCAGCCGGCTCGACGCCGTCGCCGTGATCGTAGAACTTGCCGAGCGGGATCATCTTCGCCAGCGCTTCGAGGCCGCCGACATGATCGCCGTGCCAGTGGCTGATCACCACATGATCGATTTTCGTCAGGCCCGCCTTCTGCGCGGCGGCGAAGATGCGCCTGGCGTCGCGGTCGCCATTACCTGGATTGCCGGTGTCGAACAGCAGCGATTCTCCGGTCGGCGAGACGAACAGCGTGGCAGCGCCGCCTTCGACATCGATCCAGATGATTTTCAGATCGCCAGATTGGGCGGCGACCGCCGCGCCTACCGTCAGCGTCAACGCGGCAATGGCGGCGACCGAAAGAAAGCGCTGCATCGGTGTCCTCGCTTTGGGCAGGCCTCACGTTTCGGAGGCACCCCTGTGCCCGCGAGGCTAGCAGAAATTTGGAGCATGTAGCCATCGCGGATCAAGTCCATCGCTGCCGCGCCTACACGTTGGAGATACTTGGAAGCGACGCGAGAGTCGCTGGCCACGTAATGCTGGAGCCCGACAACATCAGTGTCACCCTGAAATGTCGGCGCTATAATCCGCCGCATGTCGAACCATCGAGGAGTCTTCTGCGTGCTGGCGTTCCTTCTCACGGCTCTCGCCGCTCACGTGGCGCCGGCGTCGGCGGCATCCTGCGACGGCATGACTCGCGTGCCGCTGGACCACGCGGCTGTGACGTCGGCCGTGACCGTTTCTCCCGGCACCTTTGCGGCACCCGGGGCAGCCCGAGGCGCTTCACGGCAGTTCGAGAAGCTGCCGGCTTTTTGCCGCGTCCTCGTCACATCGAAGCCCAGCAGCGATTCGGACATCAAGATCGAAGTCTGGCTGCCCGCGTCAGGGTGGAATGGAAAGTTCCAGGCCGTTGGCCAGGGCGGCCTTGCCGGATTCATTCCGTACGCTGAACTTGCGGAAGCGCTTGCCGCTGGTTATGCCGCCGCCGGCACCGATACCGGCCATGTCGGCGGTAACGCCGATTTCATGCCGGCGCATCCCGAAAAACTCGTCGACTTTGCCCACCGCTCGATCCACGAGATGGCGGTCGTCGGCAAAGCGGTCATCAACGGGTATTACGGCAACCAGCCAACCTGGTCGTACTTCAATGGTTGTTCGGGTGGCGGCCGGCACGGGCTGACGAGCGCGCAGCGATATCCCGACGACTTTCACGGCATCGTCGCCGGTGCCTCGACGTGGAACCAGGCACGCCTCGATGCGGCGCGCATTGCCGTCAACCTGACGGTCAATCGCACCGCCGAGAGCAGGATTCCCGCGAGCAAGTACCCGATGATCCACCAGGCGGTCGTCGAGGCGTGCGACGCGATGGACGGGGTCAAGGACGGCGTGCTCGAGAATCCGACGAAGTGCACCTTCGATTACGCGAAGCTGACCTGCAAGGGCGCCGATGGTCCGGACTGCCTGACCACACCTCAAGTCGAGTCAGCGAAAGTGTTGACGTCGCCGCTCAAGGACCCGGCCACCGGTGCAATCATCTTCGAGGGCGCTCACCTCTGGCCTGGAAGCGAGCTGGAGTGGGCGACGCTCGGTGGTCCCGATCCCCTCGCCAACTCGGTGGCTCGCGTCCGGAATTTTCACCTCAAGGATCCGGCCTTCGAGTTCCGGCTCGCCAATGCGCCCGCCGACATCGAGCGCGCGACACACATGGACGATGGACTCGTCGCCTCCAACAACTACAACCTGAAGCCGTTCCTCGATCGCGGCGGCAAGCTGCTGATGTATCACGGCTGGGGCGATCCGCAGGTGCCGGCCCAGAACAGCATCATCTACTACGAGAACGTGGTGAAGACCGTCGGGAAGGCCGCTGAGGGCTCGGTGGCGCTCTTCATGATTCCCGGCATGCTGCACTGCAGTGGCGGGCTCGGCACCGACACGTTCGACAAGATGAGCGCGATCACGCAGTGGGTCGAACAGGGGAAGAAGCCGGATCGGATCGTCGCGTCCCATCGGGCCAACGGCCAGGTCGACAAGACGCGGCCGTTGTGCCCGATCGGTCAGGTGGCGAAGTACAACGGCACCGGCAGCACGTCCGATGCGGCCAACTTCAGGTGTGTGGCTGAACCTGTGAACATCCACCGCCGCTGAGCGGACGGCCACTTCGGTTCAGCGGCCCGCCCGTCGCCGCGTCAGTTCGTCGGCGCGGCCTTGCTCCACTGCGCCTGCCACTTCGCGCGCAGGCCGGCGCGGTCGACTTCCTTCCCGCGCAGATACACCGCCGCGATCCGCCGGACGTTGGTGATGTCGTCGAGCGGGTTGGCGTCGAGCACGACGAAGTCAGCGCTCTTGCCGGCGGCGATCGTGCCGAGATCGTCGATGCGAAGCACCTTCGCCGACTCGCGCGTCGACGCGACGATGACCTCCGCTGGCGTGAACCCGGCCGCCACCATGTTCTCCATCTCGACGAGCGTCATCATGCCGATCCAGCGGTTGCCGTCGCCCGCCGTATCGCTCCCGAGTACCTGACGAACGCCAGCGGCGTGCAGCTTCCGTACGTTGGCGACGTCGAACACCTGAGTGGCGCCACCACCGCCGCGCCCCGCGCCCGCTCCACGTCCGCCACGGCCAGTCCCACCCCCTTGTCCGTTGCCCGCGCGCTGAGATTCATACGTCTTGGCGCGCGCCAGGATGAGGGCCGGTGGAATCGTTTCCTTGACTAGGGGATCGTCGAACCACGCCGGCGTGCCGTTCTCGCGAACGAGCGACCGGCGATTGATGCCGCCCAGGTTCACGCCAATCCAGATGTCGTGTTCCTTCGCCAGCTTGATGAACTCGTCATCCACTTCGGCGTCCCGGATGCTGTGGAGAAACCCCTCGACGCCCGCCTGGACGAGTCCCTTCGCATCTTCCAGGTCGAACACGTGCGCGATCGCTCGGAGATTGTGCTTGTGAGCTTCGTCCACAGCCGCCGTGTAGATCTCCTTCGTCAGCTTCTTCTGCGTGCCGTTCCGATCGTCCACCCAGATCTTCACGAAATCCGGCTTGTGCGGCGCGAGATCCTGAACGGCCTTTCGCGCCTCTTCGATGCTGGTCACCGCGTAGGGCACGTCATTTCGCGAGGGATCGAAGGGACCCGATCCGGGCCACGCCAGCCCGAGCCCGACGGTGCGGATTCGCGCGGCGTTCGGAATGTCCTCCTCGCGCAACTGGTACGCCAGCTCGCCCATATCGGTGCCGGTGCTGATCGTCGCCGCGACGCCGTGATAGGCGTAGCGTTGCAGGTGATCGATGTAGTTTTCCCGCGTGAAGTTCGCCTTGGAGAGCAGCCCCGTGTTCTGATCGAGGAACCCCAGGTGTCCGTGCGCGTCGACGATGCCCGGCATCACGGTTTTCCCGGTCAGATCCACTCGCGCGGCTCCAGCCGGGGCCTCGACTTCGCCCTTTCGCCCGACCTTGACGATCTTTCGGTCCTCGACGAGGAAGGCCGAGTTCTCGATTGGAGGATTGTCGTCCCCGGCGATCAACCGCGCGCCTTCAAACAGAGTGGCGTCCGACCCCGGACCAGGCGTCGCGGCCTGCGACGACGACGAAGACGAGCAGGCCCCAATCATCGCCGCCACGACGACCACGCCGAACATCTGGAACATGCGAAGGACCGGACGAGCCATACTGCTCTCCCTCAAACTCATGTGTGTGATCTACTGGGTGGCCGCGGCTGCCTTGCACTCCGCCGCCCACCTGGACTTCATGGCGGCCCGATCGACTTGCTTCCCTCGCAGGTAGACCTGATTGATCTTCCGCGTGTTCCGGATGTCCTCCAGCGGATTGGCATCCAGGACGATGAAGTCTGCGCCCTTGCCGGCGGCGAGGGTGCCCAGGCGGTCTTCCACGCCCATGAACTTGGCCGCGTCGCCAGTGGCGGAGGTAATCGCCTCGTTGGGCGTCATACCGACCCAGTTGACGAAGGCTTCGATTTCCATGTGAAGGCCCCACCCCAAGGGCCGCGTGCCGCCCGCATCGTGGCTGCCGAGGACCAGGCCAACGCCCGCCTTGTGAAGCCGCGCCACGTTCTGGCCTTCCACGCCGCCGCCGGGAGGTGTCGCGCGCTTCGCGAGCGCCTGACCCCACTGATCGAGGAACGCCGGACACTTGAGGGAGGTCAGCACGGGATCGTTCAGCCAGTCTGGCCGTTGCCCGGCGGCACGCGGTGCGCTGCCGCCGAGCCCTGCGGGCGTCAGCGCCGGGATGTTCCGGAACCCCGGCCGCTCTTTGAGCATCGCGAGGAACTCATCATCGATCGGCACGTCGCCGATGGGGTGCGTCGAGTAGTCGAGGCCCGCGCGCAGCATGTCCTTGATCTCGACCAGAGTCTTGACGTGGCCGATCGTCTTCATGCCCAGCCGGTGCGCTTCGGCAATCGCCGCCCGGTAGCTCTCGGGGGTGAGCACCGCACGCTCCTTGCTCTTGGGATCCTTGAATCCGTTGCGGTCCTCCACCCAGAGCTTGATGAACTTCACCTTCTGCGCGTGCAGCTCTCGAACCGCCGCCTGCGCCAGCCAGGGGCTGACGACCGGATAGAACGTCGTGCTGCGCGGATTGCCGGTGCCGGGCCAGGCGAGGCCGCGGCCGACGGTGAAATACCGCGCCCCGGTAAACGACTCCTGCTCGGATTCTTCCCGCAGGTCGACGAAGGTCTGCGGGTTGTCGCTGTAGCGAGCGTCGATGAAGTTCGGCATGTCGCTGCCCAGACTGAAGGTCAGCGAGGCACCGGCGAAGGCGAACCGGTCCAGATCGTCGAGCAGCTTCGCGTGGGTGAAGTTCTTCTCCGACTCCTTGTTCGTGACCTCGTTCATGTACCCGATGTGACTGTGGGTGTCGACGAACGCGGGCATCACCGTCTTGCCGGTCAGATCGACGCGGGCGGCGCCAGCCGGCGCCTGAAGTTCGCCGGCCCTGCCGACGCTCGTAATCGTCCTGCCCTGCACCACGAACGCAGAGCGCTCGATGGGCGCGCTCCCGTTCCCGACGATGAGGCGCGCCCCTTCGAAGAGCGTCGCCCGCTGTGCGGCGTCCGGCGCCTGCGCGCCCGCCGAGTACGACGAAACTATCAGGCCGACGGCGCCCGCGAGGGCGACGAAGCCGGGCCACATCATCTTTCGCCAACGCATAAAACTCCTCCGGTTCCTGATCCCCTCGAAGCTCAGAAGGTCAGCGTGGCGCTCACCTTCACGAGGCGGGCCTGTAGCACTTCGGACGGCACGAGGTACCCCGCGACGCCGTAGTTATAACTGCGGACGCCGAGAACCGCGTTGCCGTTCATCACGTTGAAAATGTCCACCTGCGTGCTCACATTGAAGCGGTCCACGCGAAAGCGCTTGCCCACCCGCAGGTCGAGCTGATTCAGGCGATCAAGGAACTCCGTTCCGACGGGCTTCAGCGGAATCGTCAGCGACGCCTCGGTCAGGCCCGGAATCACCAGCGCACCCGGCGTGCACGCTCCGACGCAATCGTTGGCGTATCGCGTGGTGCGGCTGATCAGCCAGTTGGACTGGGCTTCCGCCCCTTGATAGTTCTGGTATACACCGCTGACGTACAGTCCCCAGAACGGGGTGGGATAGGAGACGTTGAGCTTGAAATCCTTCTGGACAGGACGTCCGGTCTCACGCTGATCGCAAAACCGCAGCAGGTTCGGGTCGTCAGGCTGATCGCAGGTGACGGTCGCGGTGTCCTGCAGCGACAAACCGCCAAAGATGGTGATGCCGCCTCGCGCTCGAGCATTCACCATGAACTCGTATCCGTTGTAGATCTGCTTCCTGGCCGAGGTCGCGTTCGTGTCGAAGGTTTGCGTCAATGATAGCTTGGCCGGCGACAGGTTGTACGCCGTGATGACCTCGCCGTCCAGCGGACTGACGACGTTCACTGGGCTGTAGTCAGCCTGGCTGCGGTCGACGAAGTCGGTCAAGAGGAGATCCTTGAAGGTGCGGCGGTAGTAACCCGCACCGACCGAGACGTTCGGCATCAGCTGGTGCTGAATCGCCGCGCTCGTCTCGAGATTGGTCGGCCGCTTCAAATCCGAGTCCTGGATGCTGAGCGCGCGAATGCCGAAGTTCTGCGGCAGCGCGGACACCTGGAACTCACAACCCGGAGTGAGATAGACGCATCCCAGCTCGCCCTGCGCCACGTCGTCGTTGTTCAGGTCGCGCCAGGTCACGCGAGCGGTGACCGCCGCCAGCGGGCTGTAGGGTGTCGTCAAGCTGAGCGTTCGCTGATCGACGTACTGACTGACGTTGGCTTTGATCGCGGTTTTCCCGTCGCCAAAGAGATCGTACGCCATCGACAGTCGGGGCACGAAGTTGCTGAACTGCGGGATATGGTCGATGGCCGCGAAATGCCGCGCGCCGACGAACCGGCCGGCAGGCGAGCCCTGCTCCGGAATCATCGCATCGAAGTACTCGTACCGCACGCCGCCGGTGAGCGTCATCCGCTTGAACGTCCACGAGTCCTGGGCGTAGAGGCCGACGTCAGCCGTCATCTTCGCGTCTGCGAAGTCGAGCGGCGAGTTCCTGACGATGACGCTGTCGGGCACCCCGCTGCGGTATTCCTGCGTGAGGTCGGCCTGCGATTCCGAGAAGCTCCGCTGACGCCCCCAGGCCCAATTGCCGCCGGTGCTGAAGTGATGCGATCCGGTCACATAGGACACGGACCCCTGCCAGCTGTATCGCTCCGGGGTACTCCGGGTCGAGGTCGCCGGTGAAACCCAGATCGTGTTCCTGTCGCGGTCGGTCCGGGAGGCATTCCGGTACCACTCCGGCGTGAAGGGTTCCTCACGAACCCCAGGCTGGTACCGAATCGTGTTGGGCTGGACGTAAAGCGTCGACCCGAGCTCGACGAGCAGGCGCGGGCTGACCGTGGAGGTCCATTTCAGGACGCTCCAGTAGTAGATCGGATTGTCATGAATCCGCGACGCATCGACCTCGAGGAATACCTGCGGCGGTTCGTAGCGGTGGCCCCGCCACTTGTACATGCGGTCGTAGTGGATCGAGAACTTGTTGCGCGGGGTGACCTGGAACGTCATTCGCGCGGTGGCCACTTTGATGAACTGATCGTCGATGATCGGAACGCCCGGAATGAGGTTGTCGACCGCGTACTGCCGCGCCGCGAAGAGGAACCAGATGCGATCGCGCTTCACGGGGCCGCCGATGGATCCGTTGAAGTCGTACATCCTTTCGATGCCGCCGCCTGAATCGAGGCCCGCGTCGCGCAATTCCTGCGTGAAGTTGTCGCTCTGCCACGAGTCGTCGTTGTAAGCGGCAAATGCCGAGCCGCTGAAGCGATTGCCGCCGTCTTTCGGAATGACGCTCACCTTGCCGCCGCCGGCGGTCGTGTCGGCGCCCAGCGCGCCCGATTGAAAGCTGAACTCCTGCACGGTCGCATCGTTGAAGTACGGGACGGTCGCGCCGTCGCCCAGCAGCGAGTTCAGGTTCATGCCGTCGAAGGTCACGGTGTTATTCGTGCCGCCGATGCCGCGGACCAGGAACTGCTGCTGTTGCATCGCCTGCGAGCCGCCGACGTCAGCGGTGTTCATGCGGACGCCAGGCATCAGCTGCGCCACGGCCTGGACGTTCCGGGCCGACGGCAACTGGTCCCACACCTCGCGGGCGATGACCTGGGTCGTCGTCGCCGTGCGCGTATCGACGACCGGAGTATCGCCGGTCACGGTGATGGCTTCCTCGACTGCGCCGACGCGCATCTCGGCGTTGACCGTCGCGGTGAAAGACGAGGGCAGATCGAGTCCTTCCTGCCGGAATGTGCTGAACCCGGGCAGCGTGAACACCACGACGTACCGGCCCGGGCGCAGATCGACGATCCGGTACTGGCCCTGGCTGTCGGTGATGGCCGTGCGGACTTTCTCGATGAGCACGTCGCTGCTGGCTTCCACGCTCACGCCGGGCAAGACGGCGCCCGTCGAATCCTTCACGACGCCCGCGATGCCGCTCTGAGCCCGTGCCAGGTCCGGCAGGACGAGCACGAATCCCATCACTACCAACGCACCCGCAATCACCTTGTGCTTCACGGCGGTTCGCTCCTTCAAGAAACCGGAGATTCTGCCCACAGGCGCAGATCCTGTTTGCGCGTAACACAGCTGAGAGTCTTCGGAGATGCCGCAACGGGGGCGGCGCCCGATGGTGACCGCGGCCCGATGCCAGACCGCCACGCCGACGCCAGCGACGAATAGGATGAATTAATGCCGTCGCTATGAATAAGCGCCGAAAATGTGCGCGGATACTGGCACAGTCACCTCAGCCGGGAATCCCCGAAAGCAGGGATTTTTTCGGCCTGGCCTCATCGATCGCGTTTTATGGATCGCCGACGAACTCCACGACCGTGGCCATGTGCTAGGCTCCGCGTCATGATGACCAGTTCCGTCGGTTCCCGCTCCTCTTGGGCACCCGTCGGAGTCTGTCTTGCCGTCCTCGTGCTGGCGCTTTTGCCGGGTTCAGGTTCGATACCGGTCGCGGCCCAGAACCGGGCCGGCGAAGAAGCCGGTGAACTTCCCGACGGCACCCAGTATCTGATGAAGGTGCCGGCGAACTGGAACGGCACGCTGATTCGAGACCTGGACTACGCGTCGGGCGCGAACGCACCGCGCTGGGTGGCGCTCTTCGAAAAAGGCTATGGCTTAGCTGGCACCGGACGGCACCGGCTCCGCTTGTATCAGTACGACCCCCGCCGCGAGATCGCCAATCTCGACCTCGTGCTCGACATGTTCGAGAAACGCTTTGCCAGACCAACGCGCGTGATTCAGTACGGCTGCTCCGGCGGCGGCGCGGTCGGGCTGTTTGTCGCGGAAGATTTCGTGAATCGAATCGACGGCGTCATCGCGACGGCAGCGCACATTCCGGTCTGGCAAATGAACACGTTCCTCGACGGCTGGTTCGTCCTGAAGGCGCTCGTCGCACCCGACCTGCCGATCGTGAACCTTCCGATCGAGTCGTCGGGTGGCCGCGATCATGGGACCGAGGGCACACTGCCGGAATCGTGGCGGCGGGCGATCGACGCGGCGCAGCAGACGCCGGAGGGCCGTGCACGAATCGCGCTGGCGTTCGCCATCGGTCAATGGCCAGCCTGGGCCGGTCATCGGCTCACACCACAGCCGCGATTCGACAACGTCGAGGACCTTCAGCACAGCATGTACCACACGCTCTTTTACAACGCCGAGAATCCGGGCGGCGAATCGCGCATCAGGAAAGAGATGGCCGCCAGCGGTCAGCAGTTGTCGTGGAACACCGGCGTCGACTATCGCGAGTTCTTCGAGAACGGCAACGAATCATTCACGCGGGCAGTGCGGCAGCTGTATCAGGAAGCCGGCCTGAATCTCGATTCGGATCTGGCACGGGTCAACGCGTTTCCTCGCGTCGCCGCGTCACCGTACGCGCTCGAGTGGTGGAACCAGCCCGGACGGACGGCCAAGGGGCTGCCGAGAATTCCCCTGCTCCGCATGCACGAAGTCGGCGACCAGCAGGTGCCGCTCAGCCTGGTCGAGGGTTACCGCGACCTGATTCAAGCCAACGGCAAAGAGGATCTGTATCGACTGGTGGTCGTGAACTCGCCGGCGCACTGCAACTACAGCGCGGCGGAAACGATGGCGGCCGTCGAGACGATGATGCGCCGCCTGGACACCGGCCGCTGGGAGAGCACCGACCCGGATCAGATGAACGCGCGCGCGAAGGCGTTGCACAACAGCCCGGCGCGTTTCACGAGGCTCGATGCCTACGCCCAGAAGAAGTACAACCGCACGTGGGCTCCCCCCGCTGCTCCCAGGACGATGCAGTGAGCCTGATGCGTTCGCGGGCGCCCCGCTGGAAAACGCGTTCTATTCGCCGGTTGTGAGCTCGCCGCGCCGGTGCCAGAAATAGACGCTCATCGCCACCGATGCGATCGTCAGGCCGATGCCGAATTCGGTCGTGATCCACTTCGTCCAGCCGGTGTCGATGGTGCTCCCATCGAAGATCCGCTGGATCACCAGGTTGTGGACGCCATGGTAGAGCGCGGCGGTCCAGAAACTGCCCGAGCGCAGTCTCAGCCAGGCGACCGTTACTGCCATGGCCGTCACCGAGATCATGAAACACGTGGTGCCGTACCAGGCTGGCGTGCCGGCACTATAGCCACCAACGATGATCAACGGCACATGCCAGAGACCCCAGATGATCCCGCTCGCGATGCCAGACCACGCGAAGCCGTAGGTGCGATAGAGCGCCGGCACGAGGAATCCTCGCCACCCGATCTCTTCTCCGAGCGCAAACACCACGTTCTGGACCAGCGCCAGTGGCAAAAGCGGAAACGCCCGCGCCAGAGAGCTTCCGTCGAACCGGCCGGCGCCAACGATCCAGACGGCCACATAGATCGCCAGATAGTAGACCAATGACAAGAGGATGCCGAGACCATAGCGCCACGGTCCTGGGCGCCAGCCCAGGCCCGCAATCGTTCCACGGAATACGAGCTGCGTGACGATCGCGCAGGCGCCCGGCGTCCACATCAGGAACGGAACGACGCTGCTCAGTGAAGCCCCGTAGAACGACCGGCCGTAGAAGGTCGAGCTGATCGCGAAAGTCAGCGCCAGAAAGAAGATCAGGCTGTGTCGGTTCGCGGCATCCATCACGCGAGGGCGAGCGTGAGCCTGATCGCCGCGAAGTTCGCGACGCCGTTGAGAAACAGAATGGGCGTCAGTACCGCGTACCCGACTGTCGCGGCCACGTAGGTGGACAGTCCAAGCCTGCGGCCGGCGCCGACAGCGATCGTGAGGAGGTGCAGGGACAACTGACTATCTGTTGAGGAAGCTCTTGTAGTTGTCCCGCGTGACCAGCTCGAAGGGAATCCAGACCAACCGTTCCATTCGTTCGCCTCGCGCGAGTGCCGCCGCGGCGTCCACTGCGCCTTTCGCCTGGCCGCCGGCGTCTTGAAAGACGGTCACCGCCAACGCACCTTTCGCCAGCTCTGCGAGTCCATCAGGCGTGGCGTCCACTCCTCCGACGAGGATCCTGCCGTCGGGTATGCCCGCCTGCCGAATCGCCATGATGGCGCCGATCGCCATTTCGTCGTTGTTGGCGGCGACCGCGTCGATCTTCGTGCCCGTGGTCAGCCAGTTGTTCATGAGATCGAGGCCGCGCTCGCGCTGAAAGTTGCCCACCTGTTTTTCGACGATGGTCATGCCGGGATATTTCGCCACGACCTGCTCGACCGCCCTGGTACGGAACTGCGCTCCGTTCGAGGTCAGTTCGCCGACCATGATCGCGACGTTGCCTTTGTAGTTCATCAAACGGGCGAGCTCTTCCATCTCCAGCGTTCCGGCCTGAACTTCTTCGGAACCGACGAACACGACGCCCTCCGGCAGCGTCTCTTCGGCCGGACGGCGGTTGACATACACGAGCGGCACGCCCGCGTCCTGGGCGACTTTCGTCATGCTGCGCGTGGCCGAAGTGTCGGCCGCATTCACGATAATCGCCGCGGCGCCCTGAGCAACGAAATTCTGAACCTGGCTCAGCTGCTTGCCGACATCGCCCTGCGCGTCCGTGAACTGCAGCACGATTCCGGGAAACGTCCCGGCGTAATCCGCCATGGCGGTCCGAAGAATCGTGAGGAAGTTGTCGTCGAAATAGGCCATCGACACGCCAACCACCTGCTGGTCGGGCGATGTCGAATTCCCGCAGCCTGCGGTCCCAATCAGAATCACCAGAGCGGCGAGCACCCAGGCACGCCGTACGGTCCGCCGCGTCACATCGACTCCTTCAGGCGTTCGTTCCGCGATGGCGATAGCGATCGGCGACGACCGCGACCACGATGACTGCGCCCTTGACGATGTCCTGGATGTAGGCATCAAATCCAATAAACGTGAACCCGCTCGTGATGATGCCGAGGATGACCGTTCCGACGACGGTGCCGGTGATGCGCCCAATCC
>JBKPSC010000249.1:0-25108 GCA_046734915.1 Acidobacteriota bacterium
GTCTGGAACCGCTTGGCCTTGGCGGCAAGTGGATCTATCGAGCCCAGGATCATTCCGAAGGAATGGCCACCGGAGAGTTTCTTGATGTCTGCTCGGAGGCCGACTTGCTGATCGTGCACGGCGTCCCACTGGACGATTGGAGGCCAGAATATAGTCGGCCCCGCCGCCGCATTTTTGTGGACATCGATCCCGGATTCACACAAATCAGTCTGGCCAACGGCGACGCCGCACTGACGAACACCGTAGCCAGATGCGAAAGCTTGTTCACCTTCGGTCAGAGCATTTTTGCGGGGGATTCTGGCATTCCTGACTGTGGCCGCCGATGGCTGACGACCGTGCCGCCTGTTTCGCTCACGGATTGGCCCTATGTAATCGAGACTGCCGCCCCGGTCCACTTCACATGCGTCATGCAGTGGCGTGGATTTCGAGACGTGATCCACGAAGGAGTGCTGTACGGACAGAAAGATAGAGAGTTCCCCAAGTTCCTCGATTTGCCAAGGCTGACGTCGCAGCGTTTCTGTGTGGCCCTAACTGGTCAGCCACAAACAGACCTGTCCGAGCACGGTTGGGAAGTCGTTCCTGGAATTGTCCCCTCCCGCACACCGTGGTCCTACCGGGAATTCATACAGCGTTCCCGCGCGGAATTCGGTGTGGCCAAACACGGGTACGTTTTAATGCAGGGAGGATGGTTCAGTGACCGCAGCGTTTGCTACCTGGCCTCCGGCCGCCCGGTCCTGCTTCAGGATACTGGCCTGGACCGTTGGCTTCCAACCGGCGAGGGCGTCGTCACTTTCCGCAGCGTGCGCGAAGCGCTGGACGGGATCGACCGCATTAACTCGGATTATGAAAGGCACCGTCGTTCCGCCCGAGCATTGGCGGAGGGCTATTTTGCGACGGAGCGCGTGTTGCCTCGACTCCTCGACGAGGCAATGAGCTGATTATCGAGATTGTCAAAATTGATACCAGACATCTCGGTCAACGATTCCCATGCTTGTCCGCAGAAGATAAGAACTGGGAGGAGCCTGCCGCCCATTTGATATTGCGGAGAAGCTGATTACAACACCGACTGAAAGACTCTGCTATCAGCCTCAGTATCCCGCACCATGTTCGGTGGATGGCTCAGGGGGAATCTCATTTCCACAACGGGCACGAAGGCGCGCTTGTCATACTTCTTCTTGGTGTGAGTGGCGCCCTTGCCGAATCCAATGTTCGAGATCAGGTTTGTGCTCGGCAGGATAGAGAGGCCTCGATGGGCCCAGCACGCGAAAAGCCATGGCCAGTCCCACCCGTGGCTCTTGATACCGCCCGAACGGATCAAATCGAACTTACTTGCCCAAAAATCGACAGCTTGCGAGTCGCCCAGAATGTCACTCAGCCAACGCGTATCGCGCAGCGTCGGCCACAACGTTATTTCAGGATCGTAGTGCTGAAAAGCCCTCCGCCAGGTGGCCCAGCCACAGGAGTAGCAATAGCAAGAGAAGAAATAGCTGAATGGGCCTTCACCGAAATTCCAGTTGTCACCTGAAATGTGCATGATCCGTTGGTCGTCGCGGTACATCTCGAGCAGCTCGCTACAGTAGCGAAAGAAGGTCGGATGCGGAACGCAATCATCCTCGAGGATGATCGCCTCCTCTACCTGCTGGAAGACCCACCGAATTCCCGTTGCGGGACGCTCTCCCACACCTAGGTTGACGTCGGAATAGTTCGTGAGTACTTCACAGTCCCAGTCCACGCCCTCGATAACGGCCCGGGCCTCCGCACACTTCTCCGCTTCGGCTGTGTGCCCCGCACGGGGGCCGTCTCCAATCACCAACAGCCGGCGGGGACGAGCGCGGGCTACGGCCTCGAAGACGCGCTTTGTAAGCTCAGGCCGGTTGAATATGATGAGCGCTACTGGTGTATCCATCTCGCGGTTTCCAATGACCGGGAATCGTACGCGCCGTCGGTCTTGAATACCTGGCGATCGTTGACGCAGGTCACGCCACCGTCCTTCCGCCCAAGTATTGGCGGAGGGCTATTTTGCAACGGAGCGCGTGTTGCCTCGACTACTCGACGAGCCAATGAGGTGATTATCGAGATTGTCAAATTTCTATTCAGGACCGCAGATCGAAAGCAACGATGCGGCTATTCTTCACGAGCGAGCGATATCTGGACCGCAGGTAGCTGTGAAACTCCGAGTAGTATTCGAGCCACCAGAATGCGGGCCAGGCAAAGACGATGAAACTCGCGCCGCTTTGCCGCAGTCGTTCCATTTCCCGGATCGCTGTTGTGTCGTCCGCCGGCGGTCCCCAGTATCTTCCGTCTCGTTCGAGGAAGGGGAATCGGCGGCGTCCCGCGGTCCAATCGCCGCTCGCCCACTGATCCTCATCAACCAGAATAAAGGCGCACCCACGCGGCACGGCTCTCCGGATATCCCTCTGCGCCAGGGCTTTTGAAAAACGTCTCCCGATGACCGTGTGGTTGCCAACAAAAGTCTTGTACATCGAGAATCGTAAATGCCAGTAATCCCTGCCCCACAGTGGTCCCCAGTATTTGGATGCTCTCCTTCTTAAATGCTCATGGTAGACTGCAAAATTGTCCCCAGTCTTCGCCTGGTCATGGTAGGTCGCACAGGACAGAGTACAATCAATATTTCTAAACTCGACGTGCGTTGAAATCCTGGCCCAGTAATCGAAGTCCATGATGTAGTGCTCGTCCTCATTCAGCAAGCCCACCCTATCGAAAACCTCTCGTCGCCAGAAGATAGAAGACTGCGGCATCGTGTAACCGTTCCAGAACTTCAGCAGACTTCGGCGATCCTTGTATTCGCCTTTTTCAAGCTTAGGAGGCCTCCCATCGGTAAAGACCTTGAGGCAATGCCCAACGAGGGCAAAGACTCCCGTGCCATCTGCAAGAGATTCTGCAACGGTCTTTAGAGTGTCCGGTAGATAGTAGTCATCGCTGTTAAGCCAACAAATGATCTTTCCAGTCGATATCTTAAGCCCCTTGTTAATGGCATGACTTTGACCGCGATCTGGCTCACTCTGCCAGTAGGCAAGATGTTTCTCGTATTTCCTGATAATCTCGACGCTCCCGTCCGAGCTTCCGCCATCAACAATGATGTACTCAAGATTGGGGTACCCCTGCATCAGGACCGAGCGTATGGTCCGTTCAAGAAACTGTCCCTGGTTGTACGATGGTGTAATAACACTGATACGCGGCAGGGCTTTCCCGTCCAACAGAACGGGCAGAGCAGCCAGTCCGGACACTGACTCCTCGCTCCATGGCCAGCCGGCATTGCGGGCATTCTGTGACGGTGAGGGCAGATCCGCCCAATCGATGCCGGACATCTCGGTCAACGCTCCTTTGCTTGGCGGAGACGATAAGAACTATGAAGGGCGACAAGTACTATGAAGCGCCGCATCAAGTGCAATCAAGCCGATTCGACAGCTGTTGACACTTGAGGGCAGCGTGACCGGTCCTTCAGTCATACGTCATGTTTCGACAAGACAATCGCCGTTAGGAAGAGCTGGGCGTTCTGTCGCTCCGCCTCAATTTTGAAGAGCCGACCCCAGCGCCGTCGGATGTCGTCGAGGTCATGAAACACAAGCGTGTTCATCGTGCTCCCTTTAGTGGCCAGCGTGCCCCATGAGTCGTGGAGCACCTCTTTGTAAGGCGCGAGCAACTCGGTAAGGGCCCGTAACCTCTCTCCCTCGCGATATGCGAGCATTACTTCAATCGAGTGACGGCCGTGGATGGTGAGCTAGAGTTTTCCGCCGGGCGCCAGCACGCGCCTGAGCTCGAGCAGCCACGCGGCCCGCGGAAATCGGGGATGCCAGATTCGGTCGAGATGCCGGCGCCGGTCAGCACGACGACACGGTCGGATGCCCCGATCAAACCGCGAACGGTGTCAAGATCATTAGTCACGGCGAGGTGACCTGCACCCGATAAATGGGCGGTGGACTACGCGATCCGGATGTCCTCTCCGTCGCGAGGAATCAGGACGGTTGATTTCACCGCCGAACGGCCGAGCCCGGCGCGCAAACCCCGCGAAATAGACGGTCGGCAATCCCGTACGCGTTAACACGTAGCCGGAGACGGTCCCCATCCGTTGGCCCACGTCACCGCGGCCATGCTGCCCGCCGGTACGTGCGATGGTGATATCAGACCACGTGATCGTTGCGTCGACCGGTCGTACGTCCGTGAATCCGGCGTCCTTCAGTCGCGTCGAGTTGGCCGGTTGCCCGAACAGCGGTCCGCCCTTCGGCAGCAGATCCTGTGCGACGGCGTCCCAGTGATCGACGTGTGTGTGCGTCACCAACGTCGCATCGACGTCCGCGACAATTTGCGCCGCGGGAATCGGAAGGGGAACCAGCGGATTGGGCCGAGGATTGGGTGTGTTGTTGAACGGTGGCAGCACACCCCCATCGCTCAGGAACGGGTCGATCAGCAGCGTCTTGCCTCCATACCGTACGAGGCCGGTCGCATTGCGAATGAGCTGGATGCGTACACCGGTTCCGGAGAGGGAGGCGTTCTGCTGCGTAATGCAAGCCGGAAGGGCAAGGCCCATCGCGGTGCCCGCGGTCGACTGCAGGAACGATCGTCTCGTGATCGCCATGTCCAGGCTCCAGTATACCGACGGCGTGCGCATGCGCCGTGCAACAGAAAGCCGGTCTCGAGAAAGGCTGCCGCGGTAGTATCCTCGGGACGAGACCGGGGAGACGCGTTATGTGGCCGAAGCAAATCGTGATCGCGGGTGTGGGTGTGCTGGCCGTCAGCGCGTGGTGGCCGGCCATGCGAGCGCAGTCGGCCGGCGAAACGCTCCGGGTCAGCGTGGTCGCGACGGACTCGAACGGTCAGTCGGTCCGTGGTCTTCAACAATCCGATTTCTTCCTGAAGGACGATGGGCGCGATGTGACCGTGACGTCGTTTCAGGCCGTGACTTCGGCGCAGTCGAGCGCACTCGGACGATCGATCGTGTTGATGCTCGGGTCGTCGGGGATGAGACCCGAGTTGACCTCGCGTGTCCAGCGCGTGGGCCAACACTTTTTCGACCTCGCCGGCGACGACGACGAACTCTCGGTGGTGCGTTTTGCCGTGCGGCAGGACGAAGTCGCCGGCAGCCGCTCCGACATGTTGATGCGGCTTGCCGAGTATCGGGCATCCTACGGACCGCCGCTGAACGCGAAGACGTCGTGGGACATCCTGGAGGCGGTCGCCAAGGTGTCCGAAGGGCTGGCTGAAGCCGGTGATGAACGTCGGAAGGCGATTGTCTGGGTCGGACCGGCGTGGGTGGTGGACGTGACCGAGCCAAAGTTGGCTGAACACGAGCTCATATGGGAGCGGTGGGTGAACGCCCTCACGGCAACGGCGCGGGCAAACGTGAGCGTCTACGCGATCGACGCTGAGGGCCTTACCGGACGTGTGCGCGTCAACCCATATGGGTTGATTGCCCACACTGGTGGCATGGCGCTCGAGAACACCAACGAGTGGGAAAACGCTGTCGCGAGAGTGTGGCAGGAGACCGGGTCGTATTACACGCTCGAATACATTCCAGCGCGAAGCATGAAGTCGCTGCACAGCGTGCAGGTCAAGTCGGGGAAATCGGGCGTCAAAGTGCGCGCGCGTCGCACTCGCGGTGAGCCCTGACAACCACGTCGTTGCCGCGCGCGGCAACCTGGTGTACCCTCCGGCGCCAGCCGCCCTGCTGAGCACGCCGACGTCGGGTCGGGTGGCGCGGCGTCCTGCGGCCCGGTTCACGTCAGCGAGGTACAGATGTCATCACCTTCGCGGCTTCGAGGCAGGCTCCTGACGTGCGGCGGTGTCGTCGTCCTCGTCCTTGGGGGGCTCGCCGTGTGGATCCTCTCACCCGCGGTTCGGGCCCAGAGCAAGACGACGCCCTTCAGCTATACCGACCCGCAGGCAGATCGCGGACGCACCGTGTATCAAACGTCGTGCGCGTCCTGCCATGGCCCGAACCTCGATGACGGCCCGTTCGCGCCGCCGTTGAAAGGCCTCGACTTCCGGAGCCGATGGGGAAGCCTGAAGGATTCGATGGATCCGCTGTTCACGGCGACGTCCACGCGCATGCCGCCGGACCGGCCGGGTGGCCTCGATGCTGCGACGTACGCCGACCTGCTTGCATTCATCATTCAGGAGAACGGTACCTCGTCCGGCGCGACGGAGCTGCCGTCCGACGCGACCGCGCTTCAGGCGATGGCCCCGCCGCCGTGGCCGCGCGCGGGCGGCGGAGGCCTCGCGCCCGGCGTGACGCTGCCCCCGCCACCACTGCGCAGCAATCCGCTCGACGGGTTTCGTGCCGTGACCGACCAGATGCTCCTCAATCCGCCGGCTGGCGCCTGGTTGCAGTGGCGGCGCACGTACGATGCCTACGGGTACAGTCCGCTCAAGGGTATCAACACATCGAACGTCTCTCAGCTTGGTGTGGCGTGGAGCTGGGCGCTGCCGAACGGTCCGAACGAGGCGACACCGCTCGTCCACGACGGCGTGATGTTCGTCCACAGCTTCGGCGACAAGGTGCAGGCGCTCGACGCGGTCACGGGCGACTTGCTCTGGCAGTACAGCCACCGGCTCGCGAAGGGTGTCGGGCCGTCGGTGAAGCGCGGCATCGCCATGCTGGGCACGCGGCTCTACGTCCCGACGTCGGACGCGCACGTCGTCGCACTCGACGTCCGGACCGGCAAGGTCGTCTGGGACCGCGCGGTCGCGGATCACACCAAGGGATTCGGGCTCACGGGCGGTCCGCTCGTCGCCGCGGGCAAGGTGATGATCGGCACGCAGGGGCGTGCGCCGGGCGGCAACGTGATCGTCGGGCTCGACGCCGAGACCGGTGCCGAGGCGTGGAGGTTCCACGTCATCCCGCAGCCCGGAGAACCGGGTGATTCCAGCTGGAATGCGACGCCGGTCGAGAAGCGCAATGGCGGATCGGTCTGGATTCCTCCGAGCTACGATCCGGTTCACAACCTCGCGTTCTTCTCGCCCGGGAACACCTACGACACTCTGCCGCTCCGCCATCCGGTTCAGCGGCAGGGCATTACGAACGACGGACTGTATCTCGACACGACGCTCGCCATCCGTCCCGCTGATGGACGGCTTGCGTGGCACTTCCAACACCAGGCCAATGGCCAATGGGATCTCGACTGGGCGTTCGAGCGGCAGATCATGCAGCTGCCGGTCAAGGGTCGTCTGGAAACGGTCGTGCTGACCGCGGGCAAGCAGATGATCTACGACCTTGTCGAAGCCGAAACCGGCAAGTACATCTCGTCGTTCGATCTCGGCAAGGAGATTGGCCTCCAGAACATCGTGACCGGTATCGATCCGGAGACGGGCGTCAAGTCGGTCGACGAGCGTCTCGTGCCCGGAGACGGCACGACGAAGACGATCTGCCCGCACGTCGACGGCGGGCGCGACTGGATGCCGACTTCGTACAATCCCGCAACGAAGCTGCTCTACATTCCCATTGTTGAAGCCTGCATGGATCTCGTGCCGGTCCCGAAGGGCGAACGCGGCAGCCTGTCGACCGGCGTGCGCTGGACGGTGCGGCCGAAGACGGGCAGCGACGGCAAGTACGGCCGCCTGCAGGCCGTGAACGTCGAAACGAAGCGGACGGTGTGGGTCGACCGGCAGCGTGCGCCGGTCACGTCGGGTGCGCTCGCCATCGCGGGCGGCGTGGTGTTTGTCGGCGGCCTCGATCGGATGTTCCGCGCCTATGACGCGGCGACGGGCGCCGAGCTGTGGCGCAAGCGACTGAACGACGTCCCCGCATCGGTCCCGATCGCGTACTCGGTCAACGGACAGGATTACATCGCGACGGTCGTGGGCCCGGGCGGCTCACAGTCGAATGCGTACGTCGGCCTTGTGCCCGAACTGCAGAATCCCCCTGACCACGGGGCGACGCTGTGGGTCTTCGAAGTGCCGAAGGGGCCGGCGAGAGCGAGTCGCTGACGCACGTTCCGGAGTCTTGTGGGTTGCTGTGCGGCCGCTTTCGCGAATGGTGCGACAGGTATGATCGACATCCGCAGGCCGGGGTGGCGGAACTGGCAGACGCACAGGACTTTAAAAGGCTCCGGCGTCTTTTGGCGTACGCGCAAATTGTCGAGCAATACGCGTCTCTCCTGCTCCAACCAGGCGCTACGACTCGTGCGAGGATTACGAGAGACTACGTATTTTACGGGGCGATAGGGACAACGATGGGGACAAGCGCGGCATTCGCGGAGTCGAAGCCGTTACCAGCCTATCGGCCGTGCATCGCGATGTTGCAGGAGCTACCGCCATTCGAGGCTCGGCGCGCGCTGGCATCTCTGAACGCGTCGTGATGGCCATGCGCGGGCACCGAACGCGCAGCGTCTTTGATCGGTATAACGTTGTGTCGGTCGGCGACCTTCAAATGGCGCGCGGGCTATCAACCTGGTTGGCCACGAGCTTAGGTCGTGGGTGGGTTTCGCGTGGACGTACACATTGGTGGTTTCGAATGTGTACGTCCACGCGAATCTGGCCATTAAAAAGGCGCTCGCCAAGCTCCAACCGATGGACGCGCCCTTCCGCCGGTTCCGTCCCGACGACGACTTGTTAGCGTTCCTAGAATCGCTGCAATTCTGTCGACTTCGGGGCGCAAGAAAAAGACGCGCCCCACCTTTCACCTCATGCGTCCGTTCTGTAGTCCTTCGCGACTTGAGAAGTCATCTGCATCGCCGCGCAGCGATTCGCTTGTCAGGCCCAGAGAATGCGCGCCAACCAAGTCCAGTTGGGGTGTAAGTAGCTGGCGTTTCGCAGCTGTGCCGAGTACAGTCGAAACAGGCCTCCTGGTTGAAACACCTACCCAGCGGCGCCTTGGTGCGAGGTCTCGGAAGATGGGATCTTGTCGCGCTCGTGATCAATTCGATCATTGGCGCGGGGATCTTCGGTCTTCCCGCGAGAGCGTTCGCCCTCGCGGGGACCTACAGCGTGCTTGCCTATGTGGTCTCAGCGTTCGCCATCTTTCTCGTCATTCTCTGCTTTGCGGAAGTTGGCAGCCGCTTCAGTGCGACGGGTGGTCCCTATCTCTACGCACGCGTGACATTCGGCCCTCTGGTTGGGTTTCAAGTTGGATGGCTCATGTGGCTCGGGCGGATCGCTGCATTTGCGTCACTGTCGAATCTCTTTGTTGGGTACCTTGGCTATTTCATCCCTGCTGCCAGTGCCCATCCGTGGCGACCGGTCGCGATCGTGGCCATCATTTCGGCCGTCACTATCGCCAATATCGTCGGCGTGCGAGTGACGACAAGAGTCACCAACGTTCTCACCGTCGGAAAACTCATCCCGCTGTTTCTTTTGATTGTGGTCGGCTTGTTCTTTGTCGATCCTCAAGGCTATTCGTTCGCGCAGCCCCCAGGTTACAGCTCCTTCTCCCAAGCGGCGCTGTTGCTCGTCTTCACGTATATGGGATTCGAGGGCGCGGCCATACCGACCGGCGAGATGCGCGATCCTGCGCGACATCTTCCATTTGGGCTTGTCACGGGTCTTGCCGTGGTCGTGGTCGTCTACGTGTTGGTTCAAACTGTGTGTATCGGGACGCTTCCGGATCTTGCTCACTCAGAAAGACCCCTCGCGGACGCCAGCCTCCGTTTCCTTGGAGCACCAGGCGCGTCGCTTATGGCGGCCGGCGCCCTCGTGTCGATTGGTGGGACGCTGAATGCGCTGATGTTCGCCACGCCTCGACTTCTCTTTGCGATGGGAGAAAACCGGCAACTCCCTCAGGTATTCTCTACGATACACGTACGCTGTCGCACGCCCATCGCAGCGATCGTGCTTACGTCGGTGGTCACGCTCGGCCTGACGCTGTTCAGCACGTTTGTTTCGGCGCTCACGATTAGTGCAATCGTCAGGCTGGCGGCCTACACGACCACGTGTGCGGCGCTGCCGGTTCTGCGCTGGCAGCCTGGCATGCCGCGAGCGGCATTCTCTGCACCCGTCGGGCCTCTCATCTCAGGAGTCGCGGTGAGTCTAAGCGTTTGGCTCCTGTCCAACAGTCCGCGGAGCGAGTTGCGTCTTGCAGGCATGGCGGTCGTGATCGGGTTCGTTCTCTACCTCCTGAGTGTCGGCTGGTCTCGCGTCGCCCGGCCAAGGGTGTCAGCCGTCGGCCTCTAACGACGGTGCCTGCGCCAACGGTCTGAGGCCGTTCGATCAGTCGATGTTGAACGAAACGGAATCGCCGCCTATCCCGCTAGAGCCGGCGGCGCCGCGACCGTCGAATAGGTCCATCGGTGTGCTCACGACACGCGTCGGCGCCTGGCCGAGGGGTGTCCGAACCATTGCAGACACGCATACTCGTCGTGAGGCTTCACGTCGAACACATTCATCGGTGCCATTCTGCCACGGCTTACGAGTGAGGATCGGTCAACGTGGCTCGATCGCGGGCCGCACGTCCGAATTTGGAAAGGGTCGGCTCGCTTGTGATTTGCCTTGCCGCCTACAACCGGCCGATCTTGTCAGGTTGCCACGCGGCGCCGATGGAACAGGCCGCGACACCGTCGGCGCTTTCGCGACCAGTTGAAGGGTTCGGTCAAGTCGAGTACGAGACGCGACAGGGACAAATCGCAGGGACAACCGGTCGGATGCAAGCAGGGGTGCCAACACACAGAGACAGATTTCCTAGATAATACCCGGGAGCCGGGGTGGCGGAACTGGCAGACGCACAGGACTTAAAATCCTGGGTTGCGCAAGCAGCGTGCGGGTTCGATCCCCGCCCCCGGCACCAAGTTTCTCGGACATCCGCTCAAGCGAGACGAATGCCATGAACGTGGCTAGTCCGGCTGTTCAAGAATTTTTCGAACAGTACGCGCGAAGTCGAAGCGCGATGGAGATCGATCGCCTCGTTGCTCAATATGCGGACACGTGCATGTTTGCCGGCCCGGATGGCGCTCGCGTTGCCGAGCGGCAAGCAATTCTTGCGGGTTTCCCCAAGGCGCTCGAATTGTTGAGAACGGTGGGTCACACCGCGACACGTCTTGCGTCACTCGACGAAACGAGGGTGGACGAACATTACGCAATGGTGCGCGCTCAGTTCGTCTGGCGCTTTGAGAAGGCGACGGCACCACCGATCGATGTCGCCGTCGATTCCACGTTCATCCTGTACGTGAAGGATGGTGTGCCCAGGATTGTCTTTCAGCATGAACACGAGGATTTCTGGCAGGCACTGCGAACGCACGGCCTGTTGGCGTGATCAGGGCCAGACTGCTCATCGAACGTTGGAGGTGTTCGCTCCACGATCGAGGTAGTCCATGGTGTTGTCGTTGCTCACGTTCCGTCTGAGCACAGTATCGGCGGCTCCAGACTCCACGTAAATCCCGACCGGATGACTGCGAGACACGGTATTGCTCTCGACGACATTGCGCTGCCCGCTATAGATGTCGATGGCGGCGCCTGTCGTGTCGCCTCGACCGATGTTGTACACGGTGTTGTTCAGGATCTGCGAGCCATTTCCGCTGACGAGAATTCCCCAGATCACGCCATTGGGCGAGCGACGGATGTCGTGGATGCGACTACTGCGCACGATATTGTTGTCCGCCGAATCCCCACCACCGTTATAGATGTGTACGCCTGCACTCGACGTGTCGTAGATATCACAGCCATCTACCAGATTGTTGGGTCCCGACAGGTAAATGCCGTATCCCAACGCCTCATCCCCGCCATGAACCCGCAGGTTAATCGCTTCGTTCGAGCCGATGGCACCGACGACGTAATGGGCGCCGAACATCACGCCATCTGATTCGCCACCGCCTGGCGCCGTGCCTCGAATAATCTCCGCGTTTTGGATGCGAATGTGATGGGCTGCTTCTCCGGTGGCGAACGCGGCGCCGAGGACATTCGTGCCGTCCATGTTGATCCCGTCGAACTCGATATAAGACCCCACGATCAACCACACAACCGACTGTGGGCCGACTGGGGCCATCCAGACCGTCTCGCCGGGATAGGCCGCCACGCGAACCTTATTGGTCCAGGACGTGCCTGACGGAATGAGCGAGACGAATTGGGTTTGGATGATGGCTTCGTTATACGTTCCTGCCCGGATGAGGAGCGTGTCGCCGGCTGCCGTGAGGCACGCCAACCCTCCCGCAATGGTCTGCTTCGGAGTAGCGGTCGATTGCGCTTGCGCGCACGACCTGCTGTCACTGCCGTCCTTCGACACATAGTAGGTCTGAGACGCCAATGGGCTGGGCGAGGTGACACCCTGGCTTGAATGGCACCCGACTGGACCCACTGCGAGCAGAGTGGTGACGAAATGAGATGCCGCCGAAAGCCTGCGAGGGTTCCGTCGCCGGCTTGGCGGCGTGGACTTTCCGGGAGTCACGAAACAATCCTCACGCCATTTTCCTCCATCACCGCTGGATCGTGTACCACCTGAGAGCGTACCGGCCGCCTGAGCTGGCGTGCGCCACGCCAGCGCGTTTGAGCCAGTCAATGGCTCATCCTCATCGATCGTACCGGTTGAAAATCCTGGGAGATCGACTCGGTCCGCGAACTCGACACACTGACTGAAGTACTACTCCACTGAACGTGGGGCAGACGAGGCCAGGGAGGTTCGATCGACGACGGACCGGCGGATGGGACTACGTCGACGACGAATGTCCAATCATCCGCTCGGCGCCTACCATCACGGGTCCGCCGAGTTGTGCTGCGGAAGAAGCACTCAGCTCTTTTTCCGGAATGCGTTGTCGACCTGCTTCTTGATGTCACCGAAGTTCTTGCTGAGGAGCTTCTCCTCGTCCGCCGTCAGGATCCTGAACGGCACGCGCACCAGGCTCTGGGGGAACTTGACGTTGAGCCAATGCTGCCCGTATGCGATCCCGCCCGGTATCGGAAAATACAGTCGGCCGACGCAGCCGCGCTGCGAACTGAGCTCGACCTGGTCCCAGGGCATCGCGCGATCGTCGGCGTCGGAGAAGAACCCAAGCCTGCAGGCCTGTCTGGCAGATGGCGGGAAGTAGTTGATCGAGTCACGCTGGACGCGGGATCGCGTCTGCAGCGCTTGCACGGCCGAATTGTTGTTCCTGTACTCCTCTATCGACGGCAGAGGAACATTCTTGCCATCTGGGAGGTCGAGTGAGATGGCCTCCCGTTTGAGCGTGAAATTCGGGACACGATCCATGATCGTCATCCCGACCTCGAGGAGCATCCAGGGTTCACCAATCGATCGGTTGGAGACCTGATATCCCATGATGACGTAGCCTTCGTTGTTGTAGGCCACTCGAACGAACTTGCCCTCGAGCGTCATGATCTGCGGCACTCCGGGCTGCGGCACCTGGACGGTCGGCTTCGGATTCTGTGCGTGCAATTGAGGGCCAACTCCCCCTAAGAGCCCCACCCCGACGAGACCGATCGTCAACGCGCGTATCGCTCTCATAACACCTCCCGCGGATAGGTGAAACGGCCTGTTTCGCTCGATGAGCCTGATATGGAATCGGGCCAGGTCAGCAGCACATCGCGGACGCGACGGCCGTGCAAACACATTGGCACGGGCCGACTACGAAAGCAACAGAAAGACCCGCGGGCAGCAATTCCGCGTCGACGTGGTGGGCCGTGAGCTTTCTGAGTCTGATCGTTAGAACCACCACCAACTGTTCACAAGCAGCACGACCATCCAGAACGTGAGCGATGCCGGTATTGCGGGCGGCTGTCATGCCACTATTGGTCTGGTAGATGTACTTGACGCGATTGTCCTTGAAACCCGCGACGACCTCGGCAGTGTTGTCCGACGAACCGTCGTCTACGACAATCAGCTCGAGATCGCGACACGTCTGATTGAGGACGCTTTCAATCGCCTCGCCGATGTACGACGCTCGGTTGTACGCCGGCATGACGACTGATACTTTGGCCACTTGATTTCGCCTCGACAGGATCACCTCCCGCGGGCTCGGAGCTCAACCGCGGCGCCTGAGGATGACACGCCGGGATGAAAAGCGCCACTCCGGCATAGTTCGGCGACCTCATCCTCTTTTCATGTTGTCTGCGCGCAGGCCGACGATTGTCATCTGTGAGTCTGACATCTCAGAACGACGCGAGACGCATCGCTCATCTGTTGTTGTAAATTCCGCGTGACTTGGGCGAGCGCGGTCGATGGCGCCCGTTTTGCGGGAAGACGCCCGACCGAAGAACTCTGCTCGGGACTCGTCGAGCGTCGGCTTCGATTCTCGTTTTGGGCGCGACGCCGCCAGCATCGTGCACAAACATGATCGACGCACTGACTCCTAGCTTTCGACCTCGCGCCGACCTCCTGGTCGCCCCACGTCGCACATCGGCCCTCGCCCTGCGTCCGGCGATTCGCGGCAAATTCATGTTCACAGGCGCCGACAAGCTACTGGTGCGCGGTGTCACCTATGGCACGTTCCGTCCGGATCGTGACGGCCACGAGTATCCAGATCCCGATACAGTCGAGGCCGACTTCGCGCAAATGGCGGGGCATGGCATCAATGCCGTTCGTGTGTACACGATGCCGCCGGTCTGGCTCCTCGATGCCGCCGCGCGATCTGGCCTTCGGGTCATGACCAGTCTCGCCGTCGAGCGCTTTGCAGGCTACCTGGCCGACGGGAAAACGCCGCCAAAGGTCGAGCGCGCGATGCGAGCCACGCTCGATCGGGTCGCGGGCCATCCCGCCATCTTGTGCTACGGCATCGGCAACGAGATCCCAGCGCCCATGGTGCGGTGGCTCGGGCGGACGCGCGTCGAACGCTACTTGCGCCGAATGTGCCGGCTCGTCAAATCCGTTGATCCCGATGGACTCGTGACCTACGCCAACTATCCGTCCGCCGAGTATCTGCAGCTGCCGTTTCTCGATCTGCTGTGCTTCAACGTCTACTTGGAATCCCCCGCCACCTTCGACGCCTACGTGGCTCGGCTCCAAAACCTGGCCGGCGATCGGCCGCTCATGATGAGCGAGATCGGGCTCGACAGCATCAGGCACACCGAGCCGCATCAGGCGCACACAATCGATTGGCAGCTGAGGAGGGCCTTCAACGCCGGCTGTGCTGGTGCGTTCGTGTACTCGTGGACCGACGAGTGGCACCGTGGGGGCGAGGACGTGAACGACTGGGCGTTCGGTCTCGTTCGCCGCGATCGGTCACCCAAGGCGGCCCTCCGCTCGGTCAGTTCCGTGTTCGAGGAACGGCCTCTTCCCGTTCGTGACCACCTGACTGACAAGGGGGAGCATCGAGCCTGGCCAAAGTTCTCGGTGATCGTCTGCAGCCACAACGGCTCTCACCGGATCGGCCGCTGCTGCGACGAGCTGCTCGGGCTTGATTATCCGGATTTCGAAGTCATCGTTGTCGACGACGGTTCGACCGACGGTACCGGCGAGACGGCTGAGGCGTTGGGCATTCGCGTCATTCGGACGCCCCACGTGGGACTGAGCGGCGCACGCAATGTGGGACTGGCGGCGGCGACGGGCGACCTGATTGCCTACATCGACGATGACGCATATCCCGATTCGGATTGGCTGCGGTATCTCGCGACGACCTTTCAGACAAGCGACTGCGTGGGCGTTGGTGGACCCAACATCGTGCCGGAAGAAGACGGGCTCATCGCGCACTGTGTGGCCAACGCGCCCGGCGGCCCCATCCACGTGCTGATCACCGATCGGGAGGCAGAGCACATTCCGGGCTGCAACATGGCCTTCCGTCGGGAAGCCCTTGTGGCCATCGGCGGGTTCGACACCCAGTTCCGGACGGCGGGCGATGACGTGGACGTGTGCTGGCGGATACGCGACCGAGGATGGACGCTCGGCTTCAATGCGGCGGCCGTCGTGTGGCACTACCGCCGCGCGACTGTTGGTGCGTATTGGAAGCAGCAACAGGGGTACGGCAAGGCCGAAGCGCTGCTTCACTCGAAGTGGCCGACGAAGTACAACGTGGCCGGTCATGCGACCTGGACGGGCCGCATCTACGATCACATCCCGCAACCCGTGCTGGCGAGCGCTCCCCGCGTGTATTTCGGCATTTGGGGCACGGCGCCCTTCCAGTGTCTCTATCAGCGACCCGTCAACGCCCTGCACCTGCTGCCGCATATTCCGGAGTGGCATCTGATCAATGCCGCGCTCATGCTGATCACCCTCATGGGCATCTTCTGGCCGCCGCTGCTGTGGAGTTTCGTACTGCTCGCCGCGGCAACGGCGTTTCCGCTCACCCAGGCCGTCCGGGGGGCCGCCATGGCAAGATTCCCTGCTCGCACGCGGTCGTGGCCGCAACGAGCGTGGCTCAGGGGCGTCACCGCCCTGCTGCACACCACGCAGCCATTGGCCCGCTTGTACGGCAGAATCAAGTACGGGCTGGCGCCGTGGCGACACCGAGGCGGTGCCAGTCTGGGGATCCCTCGCGTGAAGACGGTCAAGTTCTGGACCAGGCACTGGCAAGCCGCCGACCAACGGCTGCGCGCGATGGAGCGTGGCCTGCGCACGGCACTGCACTTCGTTATCGTCGGCACCGAGACTGACCCGTGGGACCTCGAAGTGCGGGGCGGTTTCCTCGGTGGCGCCCGAGTCGTCTGCGCCGTCGAAGAGCACGGCGCTGGCTGTCAGACGGTTCGATTGCGCGTGTGGCCGAAGATCTCGAGGCCTGGTCTGGTCGTGGTCGCCGTCTTGGAAGCCCTGGCCTATGCGGCCAGCCGCGACGAGGCCTGGGCCGCGGCCGTCACGCTCGGACTGGCCGCACTCGCGCTGGGCGGGCGCATCCTCACCGAAGCGGGTTTTGCCACTTCGGCGCTCCTCGGGTCCATCGAGGAGCGCTGAGGCAAATGCGGACATCCAGGGCCCTTGACTTCCGGCTTTACCGCCGTGTGCTGCTCGAGGCGCGCCCATTCTGGCCGCACATCTTCGCGCTGGCGATCCTGAATCTGGCGGCCACACCCCTCGCCCTGCTCGCGCCGGTGCCTCTCAAGATCGCGGTCGACAGCATCGCGGGTGCGGCGCCGTTTCCTGAGCTCTATCGACGGTGGGTTCCGGCGCAGGTGCTGGCCTCGCCCGTGGCTGCGCTGGCGCTGACGGCTGGCCTCATCGTCGCTGTCGAGGCCTTGAGCGCCCTCCAAGGTTTCGCCAGCTGGCTGCTCGAGACCTACGCTGGCGAACGCCTGGTCCTCGCCTTCAGGGCGAAGCTCTTCCGGCACGTGCAGCGACTGTCGTTGTCCTACCACGACATGCGGGGCACGACCGACTCGATGTATCGCATCCAGTACGACGCCCCGGCGATTCAAGGCATCGCGACGAGCGGCGTCTTGCCGTTCGTCTCGTCGATATTGACTTTGCTGACGATGCTCTTCGTGATCGGCCGAATCGATTGGACTCTCGCCGTTGTGGTGATCGCGACGGTGCCGTTCCTCGTCGGGCTCACCCGGGCTCGTCTGTCACGACTGAAGGGATCGTGGCGGCTCGTGAAGCGGCTCGACAGCAACGCCCTGTCGGTCGTAGAGGAAGTGCTCGGGGCGATCCGCATCGTCAAGGCGTTCACGCGCGAGGAGTACGAGCAAGACCGATTCGTCGAAAGATCAGAGAAGCGCTTGCGCGAAATGCTCCGCGTGCAAACGCTGCAGATGAAGTTCGATCTCGCGACCACCGTGGTGTTCGGGATTTCCTCCGCGCTGACCATCTCGATCGGGATTTTCCATGTTCGCAACGGGTCACTCAGCCTCGGCAGTCTGCTGCTCGTGATCAGCTACCTTGGCCAGCTCTATAGCCCGCTCCGGAGCATGACCAAGAAGATCAGCGACGTGCAATCGTCGCTTGTCGGGGCGGAGCGAGCCTTCGCCGTGCTCGACGAGGTGCCCGACGTCACCGACCGGCCGGGCGCGCGGGCGATGGGCCGCGCCACCGGTGCCATCGAGTTCCGTCACGTCAGGTTTGGCTACCACGCCGACCATCCGGTCTTGCGCGATGTCTCATTTCGGGCGCCGGCAGGCGCGCGCGTGGGAATTGCGGGTCCGACGGGCGCGGGCAAGACGACGCTGCTCACTCTCTTGACTCGCTTCTACGATCCGTCATCAGGCGAGATTCTGATCGATGGGACGGATTTGCGAGAGTTGAAGCTAACAGACCTGCGTAACCAGTTTGCGATCGTCCATCAAGATCCGGTGCTGTTCTCGTCGAGCCTCGCCGAGAACATCCTGTATGGGCGGTCTGGAGCGAGCCAGGCCGACGTCGAGGCTGCCGCCCGAGCCGCGAACGCACACGATTTCATCGTCCAACTACCGGATGGCTACGACACGCTGGTCGGTGAGCGCGGGATGCGCCTGTCGGGAGGCGAGCGCCAGCGTATCGCGCTGGCGCGCGCCTTTCTGAAGGATGCGCCGGTGCTCCTCCTCGATGAGCCGACGAGCTCGGTCGACGTGAAGACCGAAAGCGCGATCATTGAGGCGCTGGACCGGCTGATGGTAGGGCGCACGACGTTCATGATCGCGCATCGGCTCAGCACGCTGAAGGGTTGTGACCTCCTGCTCGAGGTGGCCGACGGCCGGGTGACGACTCGAGCGGGAGCCGTCGAACAGCGCGTCGGGGCGTCGTGATAGACGGGCGACGCAAAGAACGGCAGACGAAACGAATACTGCGATGCGTGTGATCGTCACGGGTCTCATGGCCCAGCACCCGCTCGGTGGACTCACGTGGCACTACGCGCAGTATGTGGCGGGCCTCGCGCGGCTCGGCCACGACGTCTACTACATCGAGGATACCGGGATGTGGCCCTACGCGCTCGACGGGGGTTCGACGGGCACCGAATTCATCGTTGATAACGGGCGGGCCAATGCGAAGTACATGTTGGAGGTGATGCCGCGATTTGGAGCGGGAGATTGCTGGTCGTACAACTGCGTCATTGACAATCAATGGTTCGGCCTTTCTGATGCCGTCCGTGGTGAGGTCATCCGGACTGCCGAACTGCTGATCAGCGTCTCGGCGCCCGTCTACCACCCCGATGATTACCAACACATTCCCTACCGGGCGTTCGTCGACACCGACCCGGTGTTCACACAGATCAAACTTGCGCGCGGACAGGAGGATTTCCGCCAGGCGCTGGCGGTGTACAACCGACACTTCAGTTTCGGCGAATCGCTGTCACCGCGGGTACCGGTGACCGGCCATACCTGGCGTCCGACAAGGCAACCGGTCGTCCTTTCCGAGTGGCAACCGTCACAATCCACCCGCGACGTGTTGACCACGGTGATGAACTGGGACAGCTACAATCGCGTGAAATATCAGAAGGCGACATTCGGTCAGAAGGACGTCGAGTTTCTGCGCTTTCTCGATCTGCCTTCGCGTGTCGCACCGCAACGGCTCGAGGTGGCCGCGCGTGCCCGACGGCACGTGCACCTGCCCGACGCCGTGCGGTCGCACTTGAAGTTCAAGGGCTGGCAGGTCGTCGATCCGAACGAGGTGTGCGCGGATGTCGACAGCTACCGTGAGTACATCCAGTCGTCGAAAGGGGAGTGGGCCGTCGCCAAGAATGGCTACGTGGTCGGGCAGCCTGGTTGGTTCAGCGATCGATCGGCCTGCTATCTCGCTTCCGGGCGGCCAGTCGTGGTGCAGGACACCGGGTTTTCGTCGGTCCTGCCGGTGGGTGACGGCGTCTTGGCGTTTCAGACCATGGACGAAGCCATCGACAGGATTTGCGACGTCACGGCGCGCTACGCGCATCATTGTCGGGCGGCGCGTCAGATCGCCGAGGAGTACTTCGACTCTGACAGAGTGCTCGTTCGACTCATCGACACGGCCACGGCGTCAGCGAGTGACGAAACCACGGCGGCAACCGGTCGATTTGAAGGGTGAAGTGCACCACGTGCCTGGAGGGGACATCACCGCTAGTGTCTATCCGGATACCCGAGACCTGACCGACGTCCTCACACGCGTGTGCAGTCCGAACGCGCCCGACGGCACATCCGTCGTCATACTCGACCGGCATGAGTACAAGGGCAGCACGTTCCCGGTCGAGATTGTCAGCTGCCAGCTGCCAGACGGCCGGCAGGTCCGCTTGTTCTGCAAGTACGAGTCCGGTCGATCCCACACTGGCCACGGCCATCGGCGCGGCGTGAGTTATGAAGCCGCTGTGTACGAGAACGTCCTGAGCGGTTTGCGCTCGTCGGCGCCCGCCTACTTTGGACGGCATCGCGATCGATCGACGGGCGACACGTGGCTCTTCATCGAGGCACTCGACGGCAAGAGCATCGCCAACACGCACCGACCCGACAGCATTCTCGCGCTTCGTCAGGCGGCCGGTTGGATTGGACGGCTTCACCGAGAGTGCGAATCTCGCGCCTCAGAGCTCCAGAGCATCACGCGTTACGAAGCCGGGTACTATCGCGGGTTCGTCGACCGTGCAATGGCTTTCTCGCGCGGCAGGGGCGTCGACGACGCGGCTCTCCTCGCCGTGTATCACCGGGCAGACGAATTCATCGACCACCTGGTGACGGCACCGCCCACGCTGATTCACGGCGAGTTCTACCCCGGGAACGTTCTGTGCGAGAAGGATCGGATCTCTCCGGTGGATTGGGAGTCGACGGCTGTGGCTCCCGGCGAACTGGACCTGGCCTCGCTGACCGAGGGATGGCCGCCGGACTTCGTCGCTGAATGCGAGGGGGAATATGCGCGAGCCCGTTGGCCAGGCGGTGCTCCCGCGCCATTTCAACGGACGCTTTGCGCCGCCCGTCTTTATTGGGCGTTTCGATGGCTTGGAGACAAGCCCGAGCGCTTCGATCGCCCGCGGAAGTCCGGATCGGCCCTCGCGAGACTCTTCGAGCAGTCAGAGCGCTGGTCTCTGACCTGATGGGGCCTGAGCGCTAAGGGGCGCAGAGGTCTGCGCGCGGTCGATCAGATCGCGCAACTTGTTGGTCTGCCATATCGTCACCGTGGTGACGGCGCCACCACCCGTATGTGGCTCGAACCGGATGGCGTCAATCCGATGGGGGCAGAAGATCCTTCGCCAAGTCTTTCCCGCGGTCGGTGCGGGCGACCGTTCCGTGCCGATGTTGAGCCCGGTCGTGTAGTAATAGTCGAATTCCTCCAGTCGTTCACCCGCTCGCGTGCTGTTCTCCATGTTCATTTGAAACCACGCAGGCTCGCCCTCGATGAGCACGCGAATCTTCGTTTTTCGCGGTTTCCGCCTCCCAGCGGCTACCATCAAGCTCCACGAAGACGTCAGCGGTGGCGAACACCTCCTGCATGCGGTTGCGGCTGAGGCCGTGATAGCGATCATTCAGGTCAACGAAGGACCATCGTTCGTCAAAGTCCGTTTCGCTGTAAGAGCGCCTGCATGACGGCGATCCCGTAAGAGCAGTCATCGGTGTTGACACGTTTCGACACGTCGTAGCACGCGAGAGGCCATCGTGCTTTCTCGACGAAGTACACGTCGTGGCCCAGTTGCTGGAATTCCACGAGAAACGAGAGATCGTACTGACTTGCGCCGGCCATCGGGAAACGAACCAGATTGCCGGCCACGACGATGCGAGTCATTTGAGACCCAAGCATAGAGGATCGTGTCTCGTCGAGTTCGAGAACTTCGACCCACCATCCGTCACGTGGGTGTCAAAGCAGCGACTACGGCTGGTCGAATTCGAGTGGTTGTGGCCTGAAGTTCTGACTGATTTGGCTCGACGGTCGACCGAGGGTCACTTCGAGAATTCGTGCGGCTATCGTTTTGGCGTCGAAGTAGGCTTCGGTCAGCTCCCGCGCGGCGCGACAGTGCCGCGGATAGTCGGCGTTGACAGCCGCGAGGGCCTCGACTGCCTGTTCCATCGTCGAAAAGCGGAACATGCCAAGGCCATTGGGTAACACCGAGCTGGGGCCGGTGTCCTGAACGACGGCCGGCTTGCCGCTCGCCAGGTAGCACAGCGTGCGATCACTGACCCACGCATTCTGGAGCTTCATACATGACCTTTTGGCGCAGCTGAACTCACCTCGAGAGCGCTGGATGTAGGTCTGGTACATCTCCGGAGTGCGGGCGACATCACGCGCGTCGTGGACCCGCCATCCGTGGTCTTCAAGAAAGCGCCGATCCTCTCCATCGTTGCGCGAAAAGAGGACGGCGAGCTCGAGCGCCTGGCTCGTCAATCGCGGAAGATCCACGAATTCGAGAAACGCGGCCCGCTTGGTGTTGTCGTACATCACCTCGCGGCCGTCGACGATCTCCTTGACCGATTCGCCGGACCACCAGCCCGCCACTGTCGAGAATACGTCGCAGTGTGGATCGTGACCATAGGGCCAGAGGTCGAGGCAGACCGGAGGACGAAAATGAATCCAGTTGACGCCGCCGTCAGGAAACAGGGCTCGCTCGGTTCCGACCGTCTCGCCCGTAGTGAGGTAGTAATCATGTGGCGCCAGGGGAATCTGACCGATGGAGATCCAGCATTGAAGGAGCCCTGGATCGATATCGACGAGCGCAGTCCGGCGAAAGCGGGAGAGGAATGCTGAGCGCATCCGGTAGTTGAAGTTGAGGAGCAGGTCCGCCCGCTTCAGGATGCCTTCCGCCTGTTCCGGGCTGACGTTGAGGTACGTCGGATCGACGCCGTCCTCGCCGTCGGCGAGTGAATAGAGCACCACCCGGTCCCGCATGCCGCGTTGCTGCATGCGCGCGATGAAGGAGTTGACCAGCTGTGTGTCGTACTCCGTGTGTCCATAGGGTCTAAACTGCTCGAGCCAGTAAACTTCGCAACCGACCCGACGCAGTCCTTCGACGTACTGCATGTACACCCAGAAATGCCCGCCCCCATCGGGGAAGTTCACGACGTTGTGGGTTGACAGAATGACCGTCGCCATGGCTGTCGGCCACTCACGCCTGGATCGCCCACTCGGTCAATATGCGAGGGACGTCCCTGAAGCTGACCAGCATGATTCGGGCCTCTCGAATGGCTGCTCGTACTGAAGCGTCGCAGAGCGTGCGGAGTTCGCACTCACGTTCCGTGGTATATCCGGACACCAGATCGGAATCGACATAGCCGGGGTGGCAGCTCAACTCGGTCAGCCCGTCCTCTACCCTGGTGCTCAGAAGGTGCATCAGACTGGCGACGCCGACCTGCTCGAGGTGGGTCCGTCCGTTCCACTGGCCGTAAAATTCCGGCACGCAGCGAACCTTCGAGAAGTTGCGCACGATCAGCCCATGCACCTCGGCGACCGCGAGAACGTCGGGGAGCACCTCCGGCGATCGGTGGACGTTGTGGTGGGAATCCAGATGCGTCGGTGGGAGGCCCAGAAGCTGTTCGAAGCGTGTCAGTTGTCGAAGGAGCGAGGCGCGTACTCCGCCCTCCTGTGGCCCGTCGAGATCGGCATGCAGGCCCACACTGAGGCTCGGCGTCGTGCGGGCGAGCGCCGCCGCCTCCGCGCTCCGCGGGCGATTGACGAGAAGGCTGGCACTTGTGAGGATTCCATGCTCATGGGCCTCGAGAATGCCCCGATTCACTCCGTGGCTCGCGCCGAGGTCGTCTCCGTTGACAATCAGATACTTCACGCGAGCTGGCCTCCTCCGCTAGGAAGCACGGGTTCGAGCTTCTCGAACCAGCTCAGAACCTGGGACAACTCGTCATGGCCTCCCGATTCTTGGCCCTCACTGACCAGCGCCGCGGTGGGCCAGATGATCCGGTTGGCGTAGCGCGCGCACTCGGCCGTTTCGAAGAGCACGTTCAGATCTGCAGGCTCGGGCAAGCGCCAGCCGGCGTGATCCAGGGCGCTGCGATACTCGTTCAAAATCCAGAGGCGTTGATCCGAGGGGAACCGGTAAAGAAATGTGGACACGTCGTAAGCGACAGGTCCGACGCCGGCGCGATCCCAGTCGACGAGCCGCGCTTCGAGTCCCTGTGACCCTGGGATCACCAAGGTATTGATGGTCCAGAGGTCGCCATGGAGCAGTGTGTCTGGGCCACCGAGCTCACGCATCAGCTGAGCCCTAAGGGGGATGCTCCCGTGCAGCGTATGCAGCCGGTCTAGGAGGCGATCTCGCACCGCGCGCTGCTCTGAAGTGAACGTCTCTTCGAGCACTTGCAGAGACTCGAGCCCGGCGATGGCCTGCCTGACATTCGACGCAAAGTAGGGCATCCCCAAGTTGTTCAGTTGCCGCTGGCATTCCGCGAGGATTGGGGCGGAGGCGGCCCCAGTGTGCAGGCGAGCGATAAGCTCCACGGCCGCGGCGATCGTATCCGCACGAGGATTTTGGGCGTCGAGCAGGCTGCTGCCGAGATCCTCGTACACCTGCCAGGCGCACGTGCCCTTGGCATCGCCGATCGTTCCCAAAAGATTGGGCGCCGCGTCGGGCAGGCCGATGTTGGGAAGATAGCGTTTGATCACCAGTTCATTGCGTTCGGCCAGCGCGGGGGTGAGGCGCTTGATCACGACTGACGTGCCCGCACCGTTCGACAGACGCTTGACGCGAAACACCCGGGAGTTCAATCGATCCACCCGGATATCCGAGCCCGTGAAAAGACCGGAGCACAGCTCGGGCAGGCGCGCGGAGACCTCATCAACGCCAATTTGCCCGCCGTCGCTCAAAACGCTCCGAAGCGTTTCAACGGGAATCGTCATAAGAAGGCCGAGACATCGGCGAGACGCGCGCCCAGCAGTTTCAGGCTTACGAGAGGAGTAGCGAGCGCCTCGGTCGTGTCGATGGTCAGTTCCGTGCCCTTCCAGTCAATGGCCGCGAGGGTCTGGAACAGCTGACCCATGCCCGCCCACTCGCGGACGGTTTCGAACGTCACTGCTCTCCACGATTCGCGCACCTCGCTCCAGTACGCGGCGACGTCGATCTTCGTCAGATCGGGCGCCGGCGGACCCCAGCCTGCCAATTCCCAGTCGAACGCGACGAGTCCGGTTCCCTCCTGGCGCACGAACACGTTTTTCGGTCTGAAATCGCAGTGGACCAGCGTGGTCGGCGCATCCTGGCAGCGCGCACGGATCGTATGCCAGCACGCTTCGATGCGGTTTAGCAGCTCGATGATGTGCTCGAGAACGAGCCGGCTGGCCGAATCCAGGGCTCGTGCGGTCTGCAGACACTGCTCCAGCCTCTCACGCCCGCTGACGAGATGGGCCAGGTATCGCTCGGGCCCCGCCTCGGAGAGAGGTGTGGAGTGTACGAGTGACGCGGCGGCCGTGTGCAAGGCGGCTACACAACGCCCGGCC
>JBKPSC010000250.1:0-8488 GCA_046734915.1 Acidobacteriota bacterium
GCCCGGATCGCCGGCACGCTCGACGCGACGAAGGCGATCATGATCAGCAATCCGGCCATTCCCAGCAGCGTCGTCGGATCGCCGGCACCGATGCCGAAGAGCAGCGCGCTCATGGCGCGGCCGGCGGCCCAAGCGAGACCCAGCCCGACTGCGAGACCAGCTGCCGTCAGTGCCACCCCGCGTTTCACGACCATCCGCACCACCGATCCGGAGCTGGCGCCGAGCGCGATGCGCAGACCGATCTCACGACGTCGTTGCGCGACGCCGTACGACAGCACGGCATAGAGCCCGAGCGAGGCCAGCAGCAGCGCCAGCCCCGCGAACCCGCCCACGAGTGTCGTCTGCTGCGTGCGATCGATGACATTCAGATCCAGAATCTCGTCCATCGTTTGCACGCTCGAGACGGGTTGATCCCGATCCACTTCCGAAATCACGCGGCGCACGCTCGGGGCAAGTGCGGCCGCATCGCCGCTCGTGCGAATCGTCAAGTACTCGGGAAACCAGGCTTCCATCCATTGCGCGTACGGTGAGTAGGTTCCCGGCTTCATCTCGAGCGCGTATCCACGCTCGCGCACATCCTTCACGACGCCGACGATGGTGCGGTACGGTGCATCGGCTGCACCGTAGCTCACCCGATGGCCGAGCGGGCTCTCACCCGAAAAGTTTAGACGTGCGAAGGTCTCGTTGATCACGACGACCGCCGGTGCGTCAGGGCCGTCGCGCTCGTCGAAGAAGCGTCCCTCGATCAGCGCGACGCCTAGCGTCTTCAGATAGTCGCCGGTGGCCCCGCGAAACAACGAGTCCTGACCCTGGATCGGTTCACGGCCCTCGATCCGGTAGCTGTTGGTGTTCCCGATGCTCTGAAACGGCAGCGTGGATACGTAGGCCGCATGCACCACACCGGGGAGCGCCCGTACCCCATCGACCACGCGATTGTAGAAAGCCAGGCGCGAGGTGCCGTCCTGGTACTTCGTCGACGGCAGCGTCGTCCGCATGGTCAGGAGGTGATCGGGCGCAAATCCGAGATCTGTTCCGCGCAGGTTGACCAGCGTGCGAAGGAGCAGACCGGCCCCGACGAGCAGCACCAGCGCGACGGCGATCTGCGCGACGACCAACGCGTCGCGCGTCCGGCCGCGACGATCGATTCCGCCGCGCCCGCTCTGCTGAAGCGTGTCGCTAATCGTGGCCCGGGCCGCGTGAATCGCCGGGACCAGACCAAAAAGGACAGCGGTGGAGGCCGACAATAGCAGTGTGAAGATCACGAGCGTATGGTCGAGAGCCGAGCGCTGAGGCACCGGCATAGTCGCGGGAATCATCGCGTCGAGCAGCGCCGTGCCGATCGGCGCCAGCGCGAGACCCAGCACACCGCCGGCGACGGCCAGCAGCATCGCTTCGGCCAACATCTGCCTGATCAATCGTCCGCTGCTTGCGCCAAGGGCGGCGCGGACCGCCATTTCGCTGCGCCGACTTACCGCCCTCGACAGCAGTAGGCCAGCGAGGTTCGCACACGCAATCAGGAGCACGCAACCGGACGCGGCGAGCAGCACGATCAGTTCGAGCTGCACATTGCCGAGGGCGTCTTCCTTGATCGGTATCACAGCCGCGCCAATCCGGGCATTTGACGTCGGGAATTCCCGCCGCAGACGATCGGCGACCGCGTTCATGTCTGTGCGCGCCTGGGCCAGCGACACGCCCGGCTTCAGCCGCGCGACGACGTTCAGGTAGTGGGAATTTCGCTGTTGCGCCTGTTGTGGCGTGAACTGGATCGGCACCCAGTATTCAACGGTCCGGTCGCGAAAGACGAAGCCGCGTGGCATGACGCCAATGACCATCCGCTTGCCGCCGTTCATCGTGATTTCGCGGCCGACGACCGCCGGATCGCCCGCATAGCGCCGCTGCCAGAGGCCGTAGCCGATGAGTGTCACCTGCGCGCCGGTCCTGTCTTCATCCTCGGTGAAGGCGCGGCCGAGTAATGGCGCGACGCCGAGCACTGAAAAGAAGTTCGCGGTGACGCCGCGTCCGAGAATCTGCTCGGGTGGGCCATCGGTCGTCAGGTTGGCCGAGGCACCGCGCGTGGCGGCGATGTCGGTGAACGAGCGGTTTAGCTCCTTCCAACTGTAGTAATTAGCCGGAGCGGGTGTGTTGCGCGGGAAGCTGACGTAGCTCGCGTCCTCCCAGACCATCACGACCCGGTCGGGGTCGGCAAACGGCATCGGGCGGATGAGCGTCGAGTCGACGACCGAGAAGATCGCGTTGTTGGCCCCGATGCCGAGGGCCAGCGTGGCAATGGTGACCAACGCAAAGACCGGGGATGCGCGAAGCAGCCGCAATCCATGGCGCAGGTCGGAAATCAGGCCGTCCATGCGGTTCTCCTCACGCTTTCTTCTCGTCTCTGTCCGTCGCCGACGCGAGCGTCCGGCATACGCAGGAATACTCGCCCGGCACGCCAACGTTACAGCCAAGGCTCCGGTTGCCCCGGCTCTAGGTTGACCTCTTCGCGCTCACCGCGCGTTTATCGGGGACTCGAGGACTTCTGGCGGATCGACACCGGCAAGCGGCGCTGACAACGCGACGACAGCCCCTTGGCCAGTCGGCAAGAACACGCAGCCGTTTTGCGTAACCGTGCGTTTAGACTGACCGCTCGCAAATCATTGATTCTAAAACGGAGAGATGTCGGCGTCGTCGGCGCACGGATGGAAACCAAGAGGGTCCAAGACTAGGCTGCTGTCCATGCGTACTCCAATTCATTTAGTTGCGAGCCCCCGCAGGCATCTGTCTACATCCGAGGGCCGTCAAGCGATGTGTCCAGCTGACGGCATCCAAACGACGACCCGAGAGCGCAAGCACGGATGGCATCATGTTTGGACATGCTCGTCCGCCGCACCGCGCGCCGTGCGGACCGAACGGCCGAAGACCTGTCGGCCGCACTGCCGATGCCGTGAACTTCGTTTGATTCGCATAGCCGGAAGACACCGTACCGACGTCCGGAAACGTAGACGGAGATTCGCCGATCGGCTATCGCCGTCGCCTCCAAACGCAGCCGTTAGGAGCAGTTTCTGACCAGAAGTCTATTCGCATGACTCGTCAATTTGTCACAGAGTCCGTTTATTGGGGGTCGGGACGAACGCAACCCGGTGCTTCCGCGGCGATCGGGGCGCGAACCAAGTTGATGCTCGATTTCGAGATTGACGTGAAATCATGATCACGAATCGGCGTGCAGTAGCCGAGTCCTGGTAAGGGATCTGCGCCGTTCGGGTCTTCAGGATCGCTCACGGCTTCGGCCGCGGCTGCACGAACTGCCATCCAAATCGGCCTTTGACGCAGAGATTGCCGCGCGTAATCTCGTTGTCAAACGGCGAGGTCGCTTTGATGATTGCGCCATCCTGCATATGAAGGCGCAGGGTGCAGCCGACGCCGCAGTAGGGGCAGATCGTATCGCCCGATGTCTGCCGGGCTTCGTCCCACTCACCTCGAACACGCAGTTCGTGCTCGGGTCTTGCCATGAGCGCGCCGGTCGGACACACCGCAATGCAGTTGCCGCAATACACACAGGCGGAGTCAGGCAGGGCTACCGCAAACTCCGTCGAGATCCGGGCATCGAAGCCGCGTCCAGCTACCGCGATCGCAAAGGTATTCTGATAGTCCGCCCCGCACGCTTCGACGCACTTGTAGCAGAGCACGCACTTGCCGTAGTCGCGTACGTACAGGTCGTTGTCGACCTTGACCGGCTGGGCGACCGTCGCCGCATACTCGACGGCGGGAACCTCATGGTGCCCCGCGATCGCGAGATCGCGGGTGGCATTCGGCGGGGCCGGCGGACCGTACCGCTCGGGAGCACATTCGTACTCGAGGACCAGATCCGCCATGCCGGGAGCCGTCGACAGATCGACCGAGGATGCCAGGAGCTCGAGCACGAGTCGGCGCGCATGAACCACGCGCGGTGACCGCGTATGCACGACCATGGCCGGTTCAACGGCCCGCGCACAACTGGGGACCAGCACACGAGCGCCTTCCAATTCCACGACACACAGCCGGCACACGTTCACGGGACGGAGCGTTTCGAGATAGCAGAGCGTCGGGATGGTGATGCCGATCGTTGCCGCCGCGCCGAGAATGGTCGTCCCCTGCGGCACGGTAACTGAACGACCGTCGATTGTGAGCGTGACCGGAGGTCGTTCTGCCCGCTTGGGCCGGCCGATATCGACGATCGTCAGAGGCACTGTCATGACGTGTGGCCCCGGGGATCGTAGAGGCGCAAACGCTTGATCGCCGACTCAACGGCCGCATAGGCGGTCTGGCCGAGGCCGCAGATCGATGCATCGCGCATGGCGACGCCCACGTCATCGAGCAACGCGATTTCCGTCGCGAGTCCGCCGCGGGTCCGCGCTCTTGCGATGCGATGCAGCGCCTCTTCCTGTCGGACCGTCCCGACGCGGCACGGAACGCACTGCCCGCACGACTCGTCACGAAAGAACGCGGCGATGCGCAGGATGAGGTCGCGGACGTCGATGGTGTCGTCTACGGCCATGACGACGCCCGAGCCCAGCGTCGTGCCCGCCGCTCGTGTGTCCTCGTGAGTCAACGCCAGGTCGAGTTCGTCCGGCCGGACGAACGTCCCCGCGGCGCCGCCGAGCAGGACGGCTTCGAGGCGTCTGCCGGTAGAAAGACCGCCGGCCATCTCGATCACCGCTCGGAGTGTCGTCCCGAATGGCGCTTCGTAGAGACCGGGCTGCTGCACGTGACCAGAGACGCAAAACAGGCGCGTACCGGTGGATTGAGCAGTGCCAACGGCCGCGAAGGCCGCACCGCCCTCGACGATGATCCGTGGAATGTTGGCGAGCGTTTCGACATTGTTGACAACCGTCGGCTTGCCGAAGAGTCCGGCCTCAACGGGGAAGGGCGGTTTGTTGCGCGGTTCGCCGCGTCTGCCTTCGATCGACTCGAACAGCGCGGTCTCTTCGCCACAGATGTAGGCGCCGGCGCCGCGCCGGATCTCGATGTCGAACGAGAGGTCGCGTCGGAGAATGTTCGAGCCGAGCTGGCCATGACGTCTGGCCTCGGTGATCGCGTGGTGCATGCGCTCAAACGCCAGCGGGTATTCACCGCGGATGTAGAGGTAGCCCCGCTCGCATCCGGTCGCCAACCCGGCGATCGTCATCGCCTCGACCAGGGCGAACGGATTCCCTTCCATCAAGATTCGATCCTTGAAGGTCCCGGGTTCCGATTCGTCGGCATTGCAGACCAGGTAATGGGGACGCGCTGGCTGCGTGCGAACGGCTTCCCACTTGCGGCCAGTCGGAAACGCCGCTCCCCCTCGGCCTACCAGCTTTGACGCCATCACCTCGGCGACTACGGCCTCGGCGCCCATGTCCATGGCGCGCTCGAGTGCGCGGTAGCCTCCGGCCGAGCGGTACTCGTCGAGACTCGTCGGATCGATGCGGCCGATCAGTCGCAGCAGATGAAGCTGGCCGGACGGCTGGTGAAGGCTCGGACGCGCTGGCGCAGGATCGGGGTCAGCCCCCGAAACCACGGTCGCGAGGCGGTCCGCGGTAACACGTCCGAGCAGCCGCTCGCGTGGGTGCGGGCCGGCGTCTGTCACCAGCGCTGCCGGTGCCTGATCGCACATGCCCAGGCAAGGCGATCGCATCCAGACTGCACCGTCACCGACGATGACCTGCGTTCCGTGGGGCGCATGATGAAGATCCGGGCCGGCCACCGACTCGAGCTTGGCGATGACACCGTCCGCTCCACGAGACTTGCAAACGATGTCGTCGCAGACGTGGACGACACGTCTCGGACGCGGTGACGTCGCGAGCAACGCGTAGAAGGTCGCGACGGCCCAGGCTTCGGCCGGCGGCACGTTCAAGCGGTCGCAGACATACCCAAGACCGCCTTCGCTGATCCAGCCGACGCGTGACTGCAAGGCCTGCAGCGCGGGCAACAGCTGGTGGCGCAGCGCCCGCGTGTCGTGTCCACCAACGTGCGAGAGATGCGCGTCGCGCATGCTGCCACGCGCGCCGCCATCCCACGCCGACCGGGGAGGACCAAGCACGGCATCGACGGCCACACGTTCGTCGGCCGTTGGCTCCGCATCGATCGACCGAATGTCCATCAGTGCTCGCCCGTTGCGGAGGAGCTAGCCGGGGGGATCGACTCCGACCGCGTGAGCGACGGCAGGCGCGACACCCGAACCGCACACGCCTTGAACTCCGCGGTACCGGACTTGGGATCGGACACGTCGATCGTCAGCAGATTGGTCGGCACTTCATCGGGAAAATGCAGCGTCATGAAGACCACACCGGCGCGGAGTGCCCGATCGATTCTTGCCGGCGCTTCGACCCTGCCGCGTCGCGATTCAATCTCCACGAGATCGCCGTCAACGATACCGAGGCGCGCAGCGTCCTCGGGCGAAAGGTCGAGTGTCTCGCCGTTGTGAAGGGGCGAGGTGTAACTGGCGGTCTGCACTCCGGTGTTGTACGACTCGAGCCGCCGTCCCGTCGTCAGCACGAACGGATACTCGTCGTCGGGCTGTTCGACCGGAGGATCGTGGTGCACGACTGAAAACGGCGCGGGGCGGCCGCGGCGCGGTTCCTCCCACAGACGTCCGTGGAGGAACGTCTCGCCGGGGTGTGATTCGTCCGGACAAGGCCACTGAATGCCACCGAGCGCTTCCAGTCTCCGGTAACTCATGCCGCCGGCAAAGTGCGGCGCGACAACACGAAACTCGTTCCAGACCTGTTCTGCTGTGGGATGACCCCACTCGTGGCCAAGCCGACGCGCAAGCTCCGCCATGATCCACAGCTCGTCTTTCGCGCCGTCCGGTGGCTCGATCACTTTGTGGACACGCTGCACGCGACGTTCGCTGTTGGTGACAGTGCCCTCACCTTCGCACCATGTTGCGGCGGCGGGTAGCACCACGTGCGCGTACTCGGCCGTTTTCGTCAACACGATTTCCTGTACGACGAGGTGATCGAGACCAGCGAGCGCCTCCTGCACGTGATGCAGATCCGCATCGGACTGCGCCGGGTTCTCACCGATGACGTACAGTGACGTCAGTTCGCGCTTCGACATCGCGTGGAGCATCTGCGTGAGGTTGTAACCGCACCTGGGTGGAATCGTGGCGCCCCAGATCCGGCCGATTCGCTCGCGGGCTTCGGCGTCCTGCTCGATGTCCTGAAATCCGGGCAGCTTGTTCGGAATGGCGCCCATATCGCCGCCGCCCTGCACGTTGTTCTGACCGCGGAGCGGATTACAGCCGCATCCCCAGCGGCCGACATGTCCCGTGAGCAGGGCGAGGTTGATGAGGGCGAGCACGTTGTCGACGGCGTTGTGGTGCTCGGTGATCCCAAGCGTCCAACACACCATTGCCTTGTCGGCGCGCGCATAGGCTATCGCCGCTTCGCGGATCACGTCGGCGGGGATCCCGGTCGCGCGTTCGCCGAACGCGAGTGTGTAAGGCTCCACCGCCTCACGAAACGCGTCGAATCCCTCAGTCGCGTTCGCGATGAACCGGTGGTCGGCGAGGCCGGCATGAATGATCTCACGCGCCATCGTGTTGGCCAGAGCGACGTCGCTGCCGACGTGAAGTCCCATCCAGGTGTCGGCCCACTGGGCAGACTCCGTCCGCCGGGGATCGATCACGTAGAGCCGCGCGCCGTTCCTGATTCCCTTCAACAGGTGATGGAACCAGATGGGGTGCGCTGCCCGAGCATTCGATCCCCAGAGGAGAACGAGGTCCGTCTCCTCAACCTCGCGGTAGGAGCTCGTGCCTCCGCCCGCGCCGAACACCGTCGCCAGACCGACGACGCTGGGGGCGTGTCAAGTCCGGTTGCAACTGTCGATGTTGTTGGTGCCGAACGCGACGCGGGCGATCTTCTGTGCCAGGAAGTTAACCTCGTTCGTCGACTTCGAGCAGGAGAAGATGCCGAGCGCGTTCGACCCATGCGCATCGATGTTGCGCTGGAACCCCGCCGCGGCGCGATCCAGAGCCTCACTCCAACTTGCTGGACGGAGCGCTCCGCGCTCACGTACGAGCGGCTGCGACAGCCGATCGTAGGTGGGGGCCGCCCTTCGAGCCTTTACCATTCGTTGATTATTGACGATCCCGCGGAGTGATCCAATCCTCACCGGGCTATGAGCACATGACTCAGTTCCGACGGCGATAAACTCCCGTTATTCAGAGCGGCGAAAGACACCTGGCCACGTCCTGCCAACGTAGACGGTGATCGGCCGATCGGTTGTCGCCATCGCCTTTAACCCCAGCCGCTATCGGCAATTTCAGGCTGGGGTCTGCGGGGCTAAAGGGCGCAGGTTGCCGGGCGCGCCAGACTTCGTCATGGCGTAGCGTATCCGTTTCGGCCGGTGCAATAGCACTACATCGCGATCGCGTCCTGTCACGCGGCCAGGGTTTAACGTCCTGTGCCCGGGGACAAGCCAGTGAAGGCCCTCCTAGATCTCGCCGAGCGATCTCCTCTCGGGTTTCACTCGC
>JBKPSC010000251.1:0-8657 GCA_046734915.1 Acidobacteriota bacterium
ATTCACCGAGATGCCCTACCAGGTGATTGCGCGGAAATGGCGGCCGCAGCGCTTCGACGATGTCGTCGGGCAGCAGGCGGTGACGCGCACGCTGCGCAACGCGCTGGCGAGCGGACGGCTGGCGCAGGCATTCGTTTTCGCCGGGCCGCGCGGGGTGGGCAAGACGACCACCGCGCGCATCCTCGCGCGCGCGCTGAGTTGCGAGAAAGGGCCGACGCCCGACCCCTGCGGGGTGTGCGAGGCCTGCGTGGAGATCGCCGAGGGCCGCGACATCGACGTCCTCGAGATCGACGCCGCCACGCACACCGGCGTCGACAACGTCCGCGAAGTGATCATCGCGGGCCTCGGCATCATGCCGGTCCGGAATCGCTACAAAGTCTTCATCATCGACGAGGTCCACCAGCTCTCCGGACCGTCGTTCAATGCGCTCCTGAAATCGATCGAAGAGCCGCCGCCGCACGTCGTGTTCATGATGGCGACGACCGAGCTCGAGAAGATTCCCGAAACGGTGCTCTCGCGCTCGCAAGTGTACGAGTTCAGGACGATTGGAACCCCCTCTATCGCGCAGCAACTACGGAAGATCGTCGACGCCGAGGGCATCGAGGTGAGCAGCGAGTCGCTGCACCTCATCGCTCGGGACGCCGAAGGCAGCATGCGTGACGCTCAAAGCAAGCTCGATCAGGTGCTGGCGTTCACCGGTCCCAAGATCGGACCCGACGATGTGGCCACCGTGCTGGGGCTGGTCGGGCGCGATCTGCTGCTCGACATCGTCCAGGCTGTCGCCGACGAGGATGCGTCGGCCGCGTTCGGGCTGGCGGGGCGGGCGGTCGAGCTCGGCTACGATTTGCGGCTGGTCTGCCGCGAGTTGTCGCGCGTTACGCGCGATCTGCTGGTCCTGTCGGTCGACGGCTCGCGAATCAGCGACCCCGAGATTGCCGGCGAAGGCGAGCGCGACCGCCTGTCGGCGCTGGCGTCGAAATTCTCGCGTGAGGATCTCCTCCGCGCATTCGACGTGCTGAGCAAGGCAGAAACGGACATCCGCTCGGCCGCGCAGCCGCGATATCACCTCGAGATGGCGCTGCTTCGCTGGATCTACTTGCGCAAGCTGATGCCCATCGAGGACTTGATTGCCGCGGCGGGAGGCGGCGTGGCACTCAGCCAGCGGCCGGCACCCAGCGTGCCCTTACGGCAGGCCTCTGGCGCGCCCGCTGCAACCGCGGCGGCGCCGCCGCGGGCAATCCCTCCGAGGTCGGCGGCCGCGAACGATTCGACGGCAGCCGGCGCCGAGGCTGCACCGGCGAAGCCGGCCGCGCCGTCGGGAGGCGGCTTCAAGGATGCCTGGCTCGCGGAAATCCGCAAGGGCAAGATGGTGTTCTACAGTACGGTCGTGGCGCAGGCGCAGAAGATCGAGGTGACGCCCGATCGGATCACGTTCACGTTCACCGAAGGGCAGCGAGCGCTGCGTGACGTATTCGAGCAGAACCGCGGGTGGCTCGAGACGCTGGCGCAGAGCGTCGCCGGGAAGCGCATCCCGGTCTCGAGCGTCGTAGCCGACGCATCCTCGGCGTCGGCGAAGCCTGCCGAGCCATCCGCGGAGCAGAAGAAAGCAGCGCTCAAGGAGCGCGCGCTCGCCGATCCCGGCGTCCAGGCGCTGCTCGAGGTGTTTCCTGCGGACATCAGAGACGTGGAAGAGGTCTAGGCCGTAAGACTTAAGACCTAAGACTTAAGACTTAAGACCTGAGACTTAAACGGAGACGCAGTTGTGGACATAAACAGGATGATGAAGCAGGCCGCGCAGATGCAGGAGCGCCTGCAGAAGCAGATGGCCGACCTCCGCGTCGAGGCGAGCGCCGGCGGCGGCATGGTCACCGTCGTCGTGAACGGCGCCAAGCAGCTGCAGTCCATCAGAATCGATCCCGAGGTCGTCTCGAAAGAAGAAGTCGAGATGCTCCAGGATATGATCATCGCCGCCGTGAACGACGCGCAGCGGAAGGCGGAAGAGCAGATGTCGCAGTCGATGAGCGGCATGATGGGCGGACTCAAGCTGCCTGGCATGTGATTCGACGCGATGTCGCTGCCCGACCCGCTCGTCCGACTGATCGAAGAGCTTCAACGCTTGCCAGGCATCGGCCCCAGGGGGGCGCAACGCCTGGCGTTCCACATTCTCAAGACGCCGCGTGAGCAGGCCGACAAGCTGATCGCCGCCGTGCGCGACGTCAAGGAGCAGGTCACCTACTGCTCCATCTGCAACAACATCACCGACAGCGATCCGTGTGTCTACTGTCGCAGCGCCGACCGCGACCACCGCACGATCTGCGTCGTCGAGGAGCCGCCGAACGTGGCGGCGATTGAAAAGGGCCGCGAGTACAAGGGCGTGTATCACGTGCTGATGGGCACGCTGTCGCCCCTCCAGGGGGTCGGGCCCGACGACCTGAAGATCAAGAGCCTGCTGTCTCGCATCAGTAACAGCGGGCCGGAAGGCGTCGCCGAAGTCATCCTCGCGACAAACCCGACTGTCGAGGGCGAGGCGACGGCCATCTACCTGGCGCGGCTCCTGAAACCGCTGGGAGTCAAGGTCACCCGCATCGCGATGGGCGTGCCGGTCGGCAGCGATCTCGAGTACACCGACGAAGTGACCATGCACAAAGCCATCGAGGGACGCCGCGAGGTCTAGCGCGTGATGCTGCCGCAGACCTACGCGCTCCCCGGGGCGCTCCTGCTCGTGCTCGGCGGCGCTCTGGCGTGCGTCGCGGGACACCGGCTGTTCAAGACGGTGTTGGCCGTCTACGGATTCATCTTCGGGGCGCTCATCGCAAGCTCCGTGATGGGTGCCAGCAACACCAGCGGCATGGTGATTGGCGCTCTCGTTGGTGGCGGTATCGGCGCGGTCGTGATGTCGCTGGCCTGGTTCGTTGGCGTCGCAATCGTCGGTGCCGGCATGGGCGCCTTGCTGGCCCATCTCGTGTGGAGCCAGATCGGCACGAGCGATCCGCCAGCAATTGCCGTCGTGGCCGCCTCGGTCGTCGGCGCCGTCGCCGCGACGATGCTGCAGCGGTACGTGATCATCGTCGGCACCGCCTTCGGCGGCGCGTGGACGGTCATCGTCGGCGTGCTGAACGCGATCGAGGCGACCAGCGGGAAGCCGCCGAACGCCGAAGGCGTCTGGATTTTGTATCCCTTGACGCCCGCGGTTGGCGCGCGCTGGGTCCCGGTTGCCTGGCTCGTGCTCGGCATGTTCGGGACCGTCGTTCAACTGGCTATCACCTCGAGGAAGAAATAACACTGGCGGGCTGCAGGCTCTGGGCTTCGGGCTTCAGGAGCACCTTGAACTCATTCTGAATTCTGCAATCTGAATTCTGCATTCTCAAGAAACGGAGTTTTCGTATGGCGACCTTCGAGCGGCACGTGGAAGTGGATTGGCAAGGATCGGTCATGGAGGGCAAGGGAGAGGCGAAGGCTGGCAGCGGCGCGTTCTCGTTGCCGGTGACGTTCCCCTCCCGGATTGGCGAGCCGGCGGGCAAGACGAGCCCGGAAGAACTGATGGCCGCGGCGCACGCGGCGTGTTACGCGATGGCGTTGAACGGCACACTGGGTCGCAAGAGTGCAGCCGCAGATCGAACCGTCGTCACCGCGACCATCACCGCCGATCGCGGCGATGCCGGAATCAAGATCGTGTCGTCAAAACTGACGGTCACGGCGCACGGCCTCAAAGGCATTCCGGCGTCCGAGTTCCAGGCCGTCGCCCAGGAAGCCGAAGGACGTTGTCCCGTCTCGAATGCGTATCGAGGAACGATGCAGATTTCCGTCGAGGCAAAAGTTGCTTGACGAGCTGGATCCCCGGTGAGAACGCAGATTGCAGAACGAAGGGTCAGGGAAAAGCAGCGCTTACACCGTCGCTCGAAACTGCATTCGACTGCTGCACTCTGACTTCTGCAATCTGAATTCTCATGAGGATCCCATGCGTCCACAAGTCACCGCTTCACTGTTCGCGTTGACGCTGGCGGCAGCCATCGGAAGTGTCGCCTGCGGCGGCAACACTCCTCGGAACGAACCGGACTCGCTGGCCGCCGCGACGCAGGCCGAGTCTGGTGCTTCGGCAGCGACGTCTGCGCAGCCCGGTGCGTCAGCAGCGGCCACAGCGGCATCCTCCCAGCCGTCGAAGCCGACGTTTCGCGAGGTCGTCATTCCCAGCGGCACGACTCTGCGCCTGCGGCTGACGAGCGATGTCTCGTCGGATGGCAGTCACGTCGAGGATCCGGTGCGCGCGAAGATGGATAGCCCGGTTGAAGTGAAGGGGACCACTGCGATTCCATCGGGAGCCGCGGTGTCGGGATCGGTGCTGAGCGCGCAGCGGTCAGGCAAGGTGAAGGGGCGCGCCTCGGTGGCGTTTCGGTTCAGTCATCTCGAGGCGTGGGATTCGAACTACGACGTCGAGACCGGACGCATCAGCCGTCAGGCGGCGGCCACGAAGCGGAAGGATGCAACCAAGGTTGGCATCGGTGCGGGCGCCGGCGCGGTGATTGGGGCGATTGCCGGCGGCGGCAAGGGCGCCGCCATCGGGTCGGCGGTCGGCGCAGGGGCGGGTGCCGGCGTCGTCATGGCGACGCGCGGCGACGAAGTGCACCTGCCAGCCGGCACGGTGGTGACGACGAAGCTCACGTCTCCGCTGACCGTGCAGGTGCCGCTCGACTGACGTTGACCCTCTCTCGACCTTTCCGTTACTATCAGTGTTCGCCCGTTGCGTCTCGCGACGCGACGGGCGAGCGTCCTCTCCACATTCCTCAGTAGCTCAACGGCAGAGCATCCGGCTGTTAACCGGAGGGTTGCTGGTTCGAATCCAGCCTGAGGAGCCATTTTTCACAGGTCCATTCCGGTCACATGGGTGACAGTTCATTCCGAGCACATAGGTAACACTGTCGGACTGAACGGATTCTCGATCGGTTCCAGCCGGCACGTTTCATCGTCGAAATAGCCCAAATCATATTGCATGAAGGTGACGAGCCAGATGCGCTCGCGCACCTGCGTCACGCCAACGTTCTGGCCGGCAAAGGCGTGATTGAGATTGACCTTCCGTCCCTTGAAGCAGATGCGGCCGCAGTGGGTCACGGTGATGGTCGTGTCGTGGAAGGATAGGTCAGCTCAACCGCTCGGCCGCAACGATTAGGCGCTGAAGCGCGAGGCCCACGAGAACGGATAGCTGGGGGCACGTCGAGTTCATCGGGAAAGCGCAGTTTCAGCGATGCCGGCGCTCGTCGCCAGAGGAACACCAATTCGAAGTGCCGCGCCCGCCGGGAGAACCAGCACGGGACGCGGTGCATTTCGCAGCACGCGTGCGAGCGGCGAATTCATCGACACATGGGAAGGTGCCGGCTGCCGCGCAACGACGATCAAGTCTGCTCCGACTTCCCCAGCCGCTTTCACAGTGCCGGCGCCGCTCGCTCCAGGTCTGACGAGGGTCTCACCCTCAACTTTCGTTGACGCCTTCGCCACCGTACCCGGCCCGATGATGCGCGCAATTGCTTCAGCGTGCGATTTCGCTTCTTCAGAAGAGGCGCCTTCGCGTGCGCGCCGTTCGTCGCGCGAGGCTGGAACGGAGATTAACGGAATTGAGAGGTGTCGCGCGAGATCGTTGGCGTACATTCCGCGCCGCCAGTATGGGCCGTGCGAACGTGCGTGATCGGCAACGACCACCAGATCGGCGGACGCCCTCCTAGCGTAGTCGACGACTGCGTCCACGACGTCGCCCACCAGCTCGACTGCGCTGATCTTCACATCAGCGGAATAAACGGACCGGACAAATTCGGCGAAGTGAGGCTCGACGTCCGCGTCGGTGATCGGTCGCACGATCGGATCCTGAGAGGACCGTCGCCGGCGAGTCAGCTCCAACACGTGAAGGTCGGCAGCGGAAACACGAGCGAGGGCGACTGCCGTTGCAAGTGCAGTCTTTCCGCTCGGCGAGTACGAAACGGGATGGACAATCAATGATGGTTTCATTTCTTTATCCCCAATTGGGCGACACGGCTCGCGATCCGCCAACTGGATGTTGCGCAGGAGTCGATCAATGCCTTGCCGTATTGCACAGCCTTGACCGGGCGGTTTGTCGTCGCGTCTGCGTCGCCCTACTGAAGAGAGGGCAAGATCGAGACCATCGAATCGCTTGCGAAACCGACGACCAGCTCACGAGCCGCATTTCATATTGAAAGGTCCACTGACGTCTTGCAACGTTCCTGCGGTTTTGCAGGTCACCGAGCCCCATCAAAAAACATTAGCGTTCAATCCACTCGACGAACAAGCTGGTTCCATCGACGACAAGCATCACGCGGAGCACACGGTCGTCGTGGTACATGTGCTTGGCGCCGGCTCGTGCCTCCTCGACGGAGGCGTATTTCGCCCACGTCTCGGGAATGCTCGAGGCTGTCCCTTGGCGCATGATCGGCCTGAGGCGGAACGCCCGAGTTCCGATGTGGGTCGCTGGACTCTGATCTGTCGCCATAGAAGATCATCTCCAAGAGTCGGATTCTTGTGCGCGACAATCAGCTCCACGTTGATATGACTTCGGTTTGTCAAGCGAGCAGAGATCGACTCGGCCGCCGAGCAGACCGCCCACCCCATCAGCGGTCCGCGCAGGCGGCCGGGTCTCGGCACACGGTGGCTAGACGCGTCGCTTGCGGATGCACGCGGCTGCAGAGACCAGGGAGAGGCGGGACCAGTAACACCGACGGTTGATCCTGCTGATATCCGTGGGTTGGGTACCACCGTACTGTGATCCGTCGAGCGCCTGCCTCGGTCTAGGCACGAGGGTCGACTGCGTCGCCTCATAACGTCGTCGAGGGTGGCGCACATACCGGGGCCCCGCCTGTCCCTACCAAAAACTCCATTCGTGCCGCGGTTTAAGAGTCGATGGTCGGACGTGTGCTGCCGACGAACGTCAGAAGCGCCGCGTCGCGGCGTCGTGGGCTGACTCGTCCGGATCCCGACTGGTGGCTCGGGTTGCGAGAGCTGAGGTGCCAGCGCCGATCGATCTGTAGATTGACTGCTGGCAAAGGCGAGTGGTGTGACTATGCCGCGCGGCGGTCGTAGCGATGGTGCAGGCCGCCGACCTGAGGAATAGCGACGACTGGACCGAGCGGTAGTGGCGCGACCAGCCGGGATTGTGGTGTGTCTTTGGCCAGCGAGAGATGCGTCCGGGATTGGTGGTAGTACGCCAAGTACTGCGTCAGGATGCGAGACAAGCCGATTTCATTGACGACGATCACGTGATCGAGGCACTCGCGTCGAATCGAGCCGATGACCCGCTCCGCGTACGCGTTCTGCCACGGGGAGCGTGGTGCGGTGAGCACCTCATGGATCCCCATCCCGGTCGCCGTTGGTCCGACCTCAGCGAACGCATGATCACGATCGCGGATGAGATATCGCGGGACTTCGTCCCCAGGAAACGCCTCGCGGAGTTGTTGGGCGGTCCACGCCGCCGTCGGATGGGCAATGACGGCCACGTGCACGACACGGCGACGCTGGTGCGCCAAGATGACCAGCACGAAGAGGAGCCGATATGTGGCTGTGGGCACCACGAAGAAATCGGCGGCTGTGATCTGGCCGACATGATTCGTGAGAAACGTGCGCCACGTTTGTGAGGGCGGTCGTCGGTGCCGGGACATGTACTTCGCGACGGTCGCCTGACTCACAGCGGTGCCCAGTTTCAAGAGTTCGCCGTGAATGCGTGGCGCGCCCCACAACGGGTTGGCTTCCGCCATCGTGCGAATCAACTGGCGGACGTCCCGAGGAACGCTCGGTCGACCCACGTGCCATCGGCTCTTCCACGCCCAGAAGAGGCGGAAGCCGCGACGATGCCAGGCGAAGACCGTCTCGGGCTTGACGATCACCACCGCTGCCCGCCATTCGTCCCAGACTCTTAACAGCCAGACCCACAGCATACGATCGGCCTGCGTGAGCCGCAGTCGCTGCGGCCGCGATCGGTTCAGCACGTGGAGCTGATGGCGCAAGGCCAGGATCTCGAGCTGCAGGGCAGCCCGATCGCGGAACGACACGCGGATGGTCAGGAGCAACGAGACTATGACGGACCGCATCGTCGGACCCTATCCGCGGATGGCGGCAAGGTCCATGTATTCAAGACGAACGAGATTCTTGGTAGGCACAAGTTGATGTCGCAACGCCAAGATCTCAAGCTGCAGAGCAGCCCGATCGCGGAGCGATGCACGCAGGGTCAAGAGCAACGAGACGATGACGGATCGCATCGATGGAGACGCTATCCGCGGAAGCGGGCAAGGTCCAACGCTCTCTGCCGATTGATCGCTACATGAACTCCTCAATACATTTCCGCCGTTGCTCCCTGGTCATGCCCAGCGATTGACGGACCAACACACCCGACTGAAGACCAGGGTCCTGCGCGTCGAGGCTCGGCGGGGGATGCGGGTTCTGATAGAAGAGCCCGATCGGAATCTTTTCGCCCCATTCGAGAGCCTTGTCCATCGCGTCGTGGAAGTTCGCCGGATTGTGGCCGGTTTCCTCCAGCTTGTAGACCCGTTTGCGGAACCAGTCGTAGGTCTGAACCTTGTTGAAGGTCACGCATGGACTAAAGACGTCAATCAGCGCAAATCCGGGATGCCGGATACCGTCCACGTACAGTTTCATGAGGTGCT
>JBKPSC010000252.1:0-8951 GCA_046734915.1 Acidobacteriota bacterium
AGGCGCGACACCTGAACATAGCGGGTGCCGGACGGATCCCAGCCCCAGTCGTCCTTGTCGTCTTTATCGTCGTTCCTGCGCGGCAGGCTTGCGGTCGTCCAGGCCCCGATCACGGGTTGCCCGGGACGGGTAATGCAGGCGATCGGTAGCTCGAGCGCGAGCGTCGTGATGTTCTTGTCGGCGAGGTCGTTGGTCTCGCTGTCCCGCGGTCCAACCGGGTTGTCGTTGATGAGATCGAACGTCTCGGCGAGGTTCACGACGAATCCCTCGCGGCGCTGACCGACGAACATGCGGCCGTCGACAGGGCAGCCGGGAAGGTTGATTGGATAGATGTGGTTGTTGGCGTAGGTGTCGTAGTTGTCGTTCGGTTCGACCGATCCGAGGATGTTCCGCGCATCGCTGATCGACTTGTCGCCGATACGGTCCACGGGCTTGATGAAACGCGTTTCGCCGGTCTGCGCGTTCTTCACGAACGCTCCCGGCGCGAAGCGCGCCGAACCACGGACGAGTTTCACGCGGTAGCTCTCGATCACGTTCAGCGCCGCGTTGTCGCCCACGCCGGGTCCGATGCGTCCGGCATTGATGAGCGGAATGGCGACTGTCTTCCCCCCGACGTCCAAGCTGATATTGCGGTACGTCTGGTCGAACTTGAACTGGAAGGTGAGGTCCTCGCGCGCGTCCCCGTTGTTATCGATCATGATCTCGTACAGGGCGCTCGAGTCGAGGGTGAAGAAGTTGGGCCCGCCGTAAACATCCTGCAACGGGATGTAGTTGGCGAGCAGCGTGACGAAGCCTTCGCGGCCAGGCTCGTAGCTCCGAAACATGTAGAAGTCCGTGCCGTCGGCTTTGGGGAACTTCGTGATGCCCGGCGCCTCGCGGTGGCTGGACGCTTGGGGAACGGCTGCGGCGAGCATTGCCGCGATGGCAGCCAGTCCCAGTGTTCTGCTGCGTGTCATTCGTGCCTCCGTTTCGTGGGTGGCGCAGGACCGCGCGCCACGTCACTTGCTCTACGGAGCGGCAGGCCGGCTGGATTGGACCGCAGCGCCACTCATGGAAGCGCCCGACTACCCTGCTGATTGCGGGAGTGGACTCATCAATACGCTGGTGCGGCGCAGCGCCGGGCGCTATCCCGGACCACTCACTTCGGCTATTCTTCCTCTGCGTTCGGAAGACCGTGTTCGGCGAAGGGAGTCGGATATGTTGAGCGCAATGGCGTGGCTGCTGGCTCTGATAGCGATGCAGGATACCCCGCCCGGGTTGGTGATCACGTCGGACGAGCACACGGCGACGCTGAAGCAATCAGTCGCGACCAACACGGTCGACACGCTGATGAAGGGCACCGACGTTCTCGGCGGCAAGGCCGGTGTGGCAATGCTCTATCGGGTGAAGCCAGAGACCAGCGCCCTCATCCACGATCAGGCGACCGAGATCTACTACATCCTCGAAGGCTCGGGCACGATCGTGACCGGCGGATCGCTCAAGAATCCAACGGTGACCGACCTTACGCGGCTCGGCGCGGGCATCAGCCACAGCGGCGAGCGCATCGGTGGCGAGAGCCGCAAGGTCAAAGCCAAGGACATCATCATCGTGCCGGCCGGCACGCCACACAGCTTCAGTCAGCTCGACGGACCGATCAGCTATCTCGTTTATCGCTTCTGGACGGATACGGGAAAGAAATGAGGTTCACAGGTGCGCAAGGGTTCACAGGTGCACGGGTTCACAGGTGGACGGGTTCGAAGCGAACGAACCCGTGAACCTGTGAACCCGTGAACCTTACCAACCCGCCGCTTGGCCATCCTTGCGATGGTCAGATCCCGCGCGATACACGCCGTTCACCGGCAGGTCTTCGGTGGCTGCCCGCCGATCGAACGTCGGCTCTGGCAGCTGCGGATCCCGCGCGAACAGGATGCCTTGATACCCGCCGACGGCGCCGCCGTTCACCGCGCGGACTTCGTGCCCCTTCGCCTTCAACGCTGAGCCCACCAATTCGAAGAGATTGTTCTCGAGCGAGAGCACGTTGGTCGTCTGGTTGTGCGTGAAACGCGCCGCGTCGGTGGTCATCTGCACGTTCATCCCGTGATCGATCAGATTAACCATGTGCTGCGCGTGCGTTTCCGGCTGAACGCTGCCGCCCATGTTGCCGAACGTCATCCACGGCTGGCCGCCCTTCATCACGAAGCCAGCGATGATGGTGTGGAATGGCCGCTTGTGCGGTGCGACGATGTTCGGGCTCTTCGGATCGAGCGAGAAGGCGGAACCTCGGTTGTGCAGCACGAAGCCGTAAGGCGGTACCGTGGCGCGGCTACCATACACGCCGAACACGCTGTGGATGAGCGACACCATGTTGCCCCACCGATCCGCGGTGGTGAGATAGATGGTGCCGCCGTCGGTGCCGGTGGCAGATGTCGTCTTCGACGCGACGTTCGGGTTGATCTTGCCGCACAGCGCCTCGGCATGTGACTTGGCGAGCAGCTCGCTTATCGGTACGTTCGCGAACTTCGGGTCGGCGTTTTTGGCGAGCAGGTCGGCGTAGGCCAGCTTCTTCGCCTCGACCATCAAGTGCCAGTACATTGGATCGGACGGCCCGAGCGCCGCCAGATTCATGCCCAACTTCGGCACGCACACCTCGAGGATGTTCAGCATCTCGAGGGCGGCAAATCCCTGCCCCGGCGGCGGCAACTCGAACACGTCGTAGCCGTGATAGGTCGTGGATACGGGCTCGACCCATTCGGACTGGAACTCCGCGAGGTCGCTGGCGGCCATGACGCCGCCGTTGGCCTGCACCTTCTTCACAATCGCGGCCGCGATCTCCCCTTTGTAGAACGCGTCGCGTCCGTGCTGCTGAATCAGCCGCAGGGCTTTTGACAATCCCGGGTTGCGGATGATGCTGTAGAGAGGCGGCGCCTCGTCGTTGACGAGGAAGGCTGCCTTCGAATCGGGATCGGCGCGCAGACCGCTGACCGCGCCGCGCAAATCCTGGTGCCGCCGCTCGGCCTGTCCCCAGCCCTCGTCGGCAATCCGTGCGGCCCGCTCGAAGGTCTCCTTGAAGGACATGGTGCCGAACCGCTTGAGCAGCGCGTCGTAGCCCGAGATGGCACCCGGCACGGTCGCCGAATTGACGCCATTGTTGGGAACGGTCTTCACTCCCAGCTTCGTCGTGAAGAACTCCGGTGTCCATCCGGCTGGCGCCCATCCGCCCGAGTTCAAGGCGTACAGCTTCTTGTCCTTGGCGATGTAGACGAGCGCAAACAGATCGCCGCCGATGCCGGTGTCGTTCTGCGAGGTGACGTCGAGCACCGCGCCCGTGGCAACGGCGGCGTCGATGGCATTGCCGCCCTGGCGCAGGATTTCGAGCCCGGCCTGCGACGCGAGCGGATCGCTCGTCGCGACAATGCCGTGGCGCGCGAGCACCTCTGAGCGGCCCTGGCCGAGCCAGCCCTGCGCGCGCGAGCCGGGAACGGCCTTGATGGTGCTGCCGGGTTGCGGGGTGTCCGCCGAGGGCGCGCCGAAGGCGGTCGGCGATTGCGCCCTGCCGATGGCGACCCAGCTGGCTATCGCCAGCGCGGATACGAGCACGACTGTGCAGACGCCGAACCAATGGGACCGCCGCGGGTAGGTACTGGACATCGAACCCTCCAGAAAGGACGGCCAATCATCTCGTACTCTTCGGCAACAGGCCAGAACTGAGCGAAACGGACGCTGGCGGGTGCGGTATGCTGTCGCGTTGGGCATGACGGCTCAGTTTCTGGTAGCGGTCCCTCGCTGATGCGCCGGCGCGGATGTCTCGTCCTCGCCCTGTGGGCGTTTGGCTCGATCTGGGCACCGCAGCCTGCCGTCGCCGGGCAACAGGCTTCGTCGGCGGACGACCCGTCTTCGGCATCCGCGGCATCGGCGTTGCCCCTGGCCCCGGCCGTCATCACGCGAACGCCTGAAGGCCAGGCGACCGTGCGTGCCGTCCGGATCGCGCGGCCGCCAACCTTCGACGGACGGCTGGACGACGCCGTCTACCAGAGCACGGCCCCCATCGACGGCTTCATTCAGCAAGAGCCAGAGGAGGGCGCGCCGGCCACCGAGAAGACCGACGCCTGGATCCTTTACGACGACCGCAACATCTACGTCGCCGCCCGCTGCTGGGACAGTCATCCGGAGCGATTCGTCCTCTCCGAGCTGCGCCGCGACAACAACAACATCGTCCAGAACGAAAACCTCACCGTCGTTTTCGACACGTTCCACGACCGGCGCAATGGATTCTTCTTCCAGACGAATGCGCTCGGCGCCGTGCGCGACCAGACGATCGTCGACGACGTGCTCAACACCAGTTGGAATGGGGTATGGGATGTCCGCGTCGCCCGGTTCGAATCCGGCTGGACGATGGAGATGGTCATCCCCTTCAAGACGCTGCGGTACCTGAACCCGGGCCCGCAGGTGTGGGGCGTGAACTTCCGGCGCATCGTGAAGTGGAAGAACGAGTATTCGTATCTGACCGCGATGCCGGCCTCGTTCGGCACGGGCGATGCCATCGGCCGTATGGGGTCGGCCGGCACGCTGGTCGGGCTCGAAACGCCCGGACAGTCCAAGAACCTGGAAATCAAACCCTACGCGGTGTCGTCGCTCACCACGGACAACACCGCGAGGCCGGCGTTCGAGAACGACGCCGACGGCGACATCGGCTTGGACTTCAAGTACGGGTTGACGCGGAGTCTGATCGCCGACGCCACGGTGAATACTGATTTCGCCCAGGTCGAAGAAGACCTGCAACAAGTCAATCTGACCCGCTTCAGCTTGTTCTTTCCGGAGAAGCGCGATTTCTTTCTCGAAGGCCAGGGGATTTTTGCCTTCGGCGGAGTTCGCTTCAGCAACGGCGGCGGATCGCCCGGGGACGTGCCGCTCATGTTCTTCAGCCGCCGCATCGGCCTCGAGAACGGTCAATCCGTTCCGGTCATGGCCGGCGGGCGGATCACGGGCCGCGCCGGCCGCTACACACTCGGTGCGGTGAACATCGAGACCGACGACAAGCCGTCGGCCTTGGCCCTGCAAACCAACTTCACCGCGGTGCGGCTGAAACGCGACGTCCTCCGGCGCAGCAACATCGGTCTCATCGCCACGCACCGCGCCCCGGTGGACGGCGTTCGCAATACCCTCGTTGGAGCGGACACGAACCTGTTCCTGTTCGAGAACGTGACGGCCAACCTGTATGTCGCCAAGACCGATACGCCTGGTCTCCACGGCGGCACTGAGAGCTATCGAGGCAGGATCGATCTGTCGCGCGATCGCTACGGCATGACCGCCGAGCACCTGGTAGTCGGCGAGCACTTCGATCCGCAGGTCGGTTACGCCCGGCGCCTGGACTTCAGACGGTCGGCTGCCGAGGCCAGATTCACCCCTCGGCCGCGTCGCGCCACGCGGATCCGCAAGTACACGTACGCCGCCGGCATCGATTACATCACCAACGCCGCGGCGAGTGAGCTTCAAAACCGCGAGTTGGCCGGAACGTTCCAGATCGATTTCCAGAACAGCGATCAGTTCGTCGTCGACGGGAGCGGAACCTACGAGCTGATCCCGCGGCCGTTCACCATTTCACCTGGCGTCATCGTTCCCGCCGGCGGTTACGACTACGCGAACCTGCGGGTCCAGTACAACCTGGGACAACAGCGACGCGTCTCGGGACGCGTGACCTCTGCCTACGGTTCGTTCTACGACGGTCACAAGACCGATTTGATCTACACCGGCCGCGTCACCATCCAGCCGCAGTTGGCCATCGAGCCGGGCGTGACCGTCAACTGGGTGCGTCTGCCTTACGGCGACTTCACCTCGCGGCTCCTCACCTCTCGCTTCATCGTCACGCCGACGCCGCGGATATTCGTGAGCAGTCTGATTCAGTACAACGCGATTCCCCACTCGCTCAGCTCCAGCATCCGGCTGCGCTGGGAATATCGCCCGGGCAGCGAGCTGTTCATCGTCTACAGCGACGGGCGCAACACGCTGCCCACGCCGATCTCTCCGGGACTGCAGAACCGGACGTTCGCCGTCAAGCTGACGAGGCTGTTCCGATTCTGAGCGTCGATCGCCTGTGAAGGGTGTCAGCTACGGCCGCACGGCAACGAGGACGCGACGATTTTCAGCTCGCTGTCGCGTTTCGGCGTTCCTGTGTCTCGCCGTCGTGACGGCCTGTTCCACCCCCGGCGACCCCGACGGCGATCGCCTTGCCGAGCGGGTCGGCCTGGCGATGGGCTCCGAGCTCAAGGTTCAAGCGCTGACCTCGGATCCGGCGGCGGCGGCCGCCGCATTCGCGGCCGTTTTTGCCGAGTTCGATCGGCTCGACGCGGCGCTGAGCGTGTGGAAGGAAGGCAGCGACGTCCTTCGCGTCAACGCGGCAGCCGGCGCGCAGCCCGTCTCGGTCGGCAGCGATCTCATCGAGGTGCTGAAGACCGCGCGCCAGGTCAGTGAGTGGACCGAAGGCAAGTTCGACGTCACCTTTGGCGCGCTCTCTGACGTCTGGAAATTCGACCACGATCAGGACAACACGGTGCCGACGCGCGAGCAGATCGACGAGCGGCGGCCGCTCATCGACTACACGGCGATCGTCGTCGACGAGACGGCGCGCACGGTCTTCCTCCGGCGAAAAGGCATGCGGATGCACCTCGGCGGCATTGGCAAGGGCTACGCTGTCGATCACGCGGTGCGCATTCTCCGCGAGCGCGGCTTCCGCAACTTCATGATTCAGTCGGGCGGGGATCTCTACGTCGGCGGCCTGCTGCGCGGCGTACCTTGGCGGCTTGGAATTGCCGATCCGCGGAACCCGGCATCAACGTTCGGCTCGCTGGACCTGAGCGACGGCACGTTCAGCACATCTGGCGACTACGAGCGCGCGTTCGTCAAGGATGGCGTCCGCTACCACCACATTCTGGATCCCGCGACGGGCGAGCCCGCCCGCGGCTGCCGCAGCGTGACAATCGTCTCGAACAGCCCGCTGCTGGCCGATGGATTGTCGACCGGCGTGTTCATCCTCGGTCCAGACAGAGGCATGGCGCTCGTCGAGCGCCTCCCAGACGTCGAGGCGGTGATCGTCACGGACAAGAACGAAGTGCTGGTGTCGAGCGGGCTGCGGGGGAAATTTCAACAACTGGCGCCGCCGACCGACGGAATCTGACTCGAAATGGCAATTTGGGATTGGGATTGAAGGATTGAGGAATGAATCGAGAGGTGCCCCTGGCTCCTAGCTCCGAGTGAGCTCGATAAACCGCGGTGCCGGGCGGCCGGCCGCCATCGCCTCGGCCACCTTGCGGCGGCGGATGACGGGAATGAGCCAGTGCGGGCACTTCCTCTCGTCGGCGTAGACGCGCTCGCAATCGTCGCAGCGAACGCACTCGGTTTTGATGATCCTGGAGCCGTCGATGGCGCCCCACTCGCACGTCTTCTCGCAGATCGTGCACGTCTTGCACTCTGACCAGCGCTTGATGCCGAACACCGTGAGCGTCGACAGCACGCCCAACGTCGCGCCGACGGGACACAGGAAACGGCAATACAAGTTGCGGACGACCACCGTCGCGATGAGCAGGGCGGCCAGCATGCTCCACAGCACCACGTCAGCCGACCGCGTGTACATCCAGAACGGCTCGACGTAGCGATAGACACCGAAGTGTTTCGTCGCCACGTAGTAGGCAACGGTGGCGACCAGCAGCCCGTACTTGATCCACAACGCGCGTTTCTCGAGCCACTTCGGCGGTTCGACCCGCAGGCGCTTCGGCAGCGTCGCGTCCATCAACTGCGTGAACGCCCCGAAAGCGCAGATGCGGCCGCAATAGATGCGGCCCCAGAGCACGGTGGACACAACAGCGAATCCGGTGAAGAGATACCAGGTCACCCCGTCCCTTAATGTCGGGAAACTCCAGTCGACGATGCGGAAGAGGTCGGTGATCGAGACGAGCTGACTCTTCGTTACCCCGAGATAGGCCACGGAGAGCACCAGCGCGACGTACTTGAGCGGCTGGCTCTTTCTGAAAAAGCTGAACATCGCGAACGCGAGAAACGCTGCGGTCAGCGAGATGTCGAGGGCCTGCGGCAGCAGGATGTCGCCCCAGGTTTCGACCTTCTCTGCTTCCTCTTCGAAGCCCCACGGATCGTCGGCTGGCGCCGCACCGCCGCCGGGTGGCTGCGCCGCGACAGAGGCGGCCGACGCCAGGAGCGGCGCGTCCGCAGAAACGGCCGGGCTGAGCCAGGGCTGAAGCGCGATCGCCCAGACGACGGTCGCGATGGCCAGCCCAGCTGGCACGAACCGAATCAACGCTTCACCGCGTTCGGATCAAGGTAGGCGCGTGCCACCATGCGGGACGCATCGCGGATCGCTCGAGTCGCGCTGTTGATGCTGAGCGACGCCCGTGCGACGGCGGCGACGTCCTGTCCGACGCGGAAGGGGTCGCGGACGCTCTTGCCTTTGAATTGTTGGGCGAACTCCGGCGGCTCGACCGAGAAGTAGCCGTAGGGCTCCGAGTCGTAGTCGTCGATCACGCCGCTGATGATGCCGGCGGTGTCCATGCCGACGATGAGGTGAATCGGCCCGTGGTACCCATGCTCATCTGGCAGGAGTTCCGGGGTCCAGTAGGCGTAGCCGATCGGGGCGGCGTTCGGGTTCGTCTTCGGATCGACCGCGTAGGCCTTGAAAACCGGCGGCTCGCCCGTCTTCGGCGAAAACGCCACGGCCTTGGGAAAGAGCGCCTTCAGGTGCTCCTCCGGATGCGGGTTGACGAAGACTTTCTGGGCGGCGACGACGGCCACGCCGATCGTGCCCAGAAGCAGCAGAACGGCGGCGGAATGCGACAGCGGCTTCAACAAGGCCTCCTCTGGGGCCAGATTATAGGTTCACAAGGGCACGGGTACACAGGTTCACGGGTTCACGGGTTCACGGGTTCACAGGTTCACCGGTGCACAGGTGCAGAGCTGCCCAGGTGCAC
>JBKPSC010000253.1:0-16745 GCA_046734915.1 Acidobacteriota bacterium
GTGTGGTCCAGAGGTGCTTGGCGCTGCCAGGTTGCAGCGAGTGGTCCGTGTACCAGACCGGGCCGATCAACAGAGATACGTAACTGTTGAAATAGAGGTACGCGCCGAAACGTCTTCCCGTGCCGACGGCATCTAAGCGGCCCTTCGGATGTAAAGGCTGCCCCCAGGATTTTTCAAGCAGAGGGGCATGTTCGCCGCGAAGAACTCACGGAAACTGTTGACGGCGTAGTTGCCAAACAGGGAAATCTCCCAGGCCGCGTTGTACGACAGAAACGCCCGAAGCGCGTAGTCTTCGTTCCAATACCACCCTTCCATCAACCATTCCCGCGGATATTCGAACGACTCGAAGACGTCGTGAAAGTGCACGACGACACCCACTGCGAGCACTGGGAGCACCTCGAACATCAGGAACTGGACGTCGCTCCCGCATTTCAAGACATGGCTCGAATCGATGAACAACAGGTCGCCGGGGCCCAACGCTTTGAACCGCTCGAGCGGCACATGCTGGACCCGGTCCTCGATGAGCGTGACCCTCGCATAGTCGTCAGGTCGCAAGAGCTTGCGGAGCGTGACGGGAAACGGCTCAACCAACGTGATACCTGGTGGACTTGGCAAGAACCTGTCCACCGTATCCAGCATGACCGCGGATGAATATCCTGAGCCCACTTCGATGATCTCCTTCGGCTGCAGCTGCCTGAGAAGGCTGTAGAGAAAGATCGCGTCCGCGTAACAGAAGGTGGTTTGGCCGAAGTAGTACCGGCAGTCCGCTCGCGGCTCCTCGGAAAACGGCAGGTCTTTGTAGAACGGCTCGAACTGACCGAGCAGGCGCAGCTGCTCGCTGGATCGCAAGTCGATGCCGCCAAGGTTGCCGTCGTGTCGCCTCGAGCCCAGGTAGGCCGCAACATCGGCCTGGGCTGGGATTGGCGAGTAGAAATGCCCCGGAGGGTATCGCCCGGCGCGGTGATTCTGTTCCCGCAGCCCTCCAATGTAAGGTGTGTGATCCAGGAGATGTCGAATCAGGTTTCGCAAATCCGGCCTTGCTTCAGGATAGATTCTAGCGACCGAGGGGTCTCGGCGATCGCAGCCAGCGCAGAAGACTCGGAGACGGAATGGGCAATGCCATGACCCCACTCGGCACTCGTCTGCTTGGCTCGACGCGCCTGACCGTGAGCCGGATCGGCCTCGGATTGGCCGCTCTCGGTCGACCGGCGTATATCAATCTCGGCCGGGATAGGGACTACGGCCGGGATCGCGCCGAGGCCGCGATGGAGCGGCGGTCCCATCAAATGCTCGATGCGGCATACGCTGCCGGAATCCGATACGTTGACACGGCGCGTTCGTATGGATTGGCGGAGGCTTTTCTTGCATCGTGGCTGCGCACGAGACGACTTCCGCACGATGCCCTGACGATCGGCTCCAAATGGGGTTACGTCTACGTGGGCGCATGGCAACTCGAAGCCCCCATTCACGAGATCAAGGACCTGTCGCTCGCGACGCTTCGCAGTCAGATCGCCGAAAGCCGGGCGCTGCTGGGTCGCCAACTGCATCTGTACCAGATCCACTCGGCCACATTGGATAGCGGCGTCCTCGACGATGGGAACGTCCTCGACGAACTGGAACGTCTGCACGCCGAAGGCCTGGCGATTGGTCTCACGGTGACCGGCCCAGAACAGAGTCGGGTGATCCGCCGCGCCTTGGAAGTGAACGCGAGGCGTCCCAATCTATTCCAGGTCGTGCAAGCGACGTGGAACCTGCTCGAGCCGTCGGCAGGTCCCGCGCTGGAAACTGCCAAATCTCAGGGACTGGGCGTCATCGTCAAGGAGGCCGTCGCCAATGGTCGTTTGACTGATCGGAACTCCCCCGAGCTGCCAGCACCTCTCAAGCGGTACTCGAACGCCCTTCGGACATCGAGCGATGTTGTGGCCATCGCCGCGGCTCTGGCGAATCCCTGGGCTGACGTCGTGCTGTCGGGTGCGGTGGCCATCGACCAGCTATCCAGCAATCTCCGGGCGATCCAGATCGCCGAGACGGCTGGCAATTGGCCTGCGATCGCCGAGACTCCAGACGAATATTGGCGGCGCCGACGCGCTCTCGTCTGGAACTAGAGCTCTCGTCGCCAGGAAGGTACTGCGCGGGTGTCAGTTCGAGCGCGATCGCGCCGGCAGCGCAAATGCGGTAATGGTCACTCCTGAGGGCACGGCGACCCACTGCCGCCCGGCCATCATGTAGATGACCGGCGAGATGCCCCAGACTGGCGCACCCGTCTGGAACTGCCACAGCAGCTTGCCGCTGCGAGAGTCGAACGCGTTAAGGAATCCCTCGTTGTCCCCGCTGAACACGAGGCCAGACGCCGTCGACGTCGCGCCACCCGAGAGATCCAGCGTGATATTTGAAGGATATCCGCGGAAGCGGTGTTCCCACTGCATTTCTCCGGTCGTCGGATCGATAGCCCGCAGCGCACTGAATTGCTCAGGGCCATCGTCGAAGCGTCGCGCGCCACCGCTCGGAGCCGGTCCTCCAGGTGTAATCGTCGGCGGCTTCTGTGAGACCCAGGTCACACACGTTTCACGGGCAGTCACGAAGAACAACCGTCGAGCCGCGTCGAACGACGGCGGCATGAAATTCGTGCCGCCCCGCTGATCCGGGAGACACTTGTCCCGCGTGCCCACGTCATCCAGTACCACCGGCCGGCCAGTCGGTCCGAGTTGACGTGCCCAGTTGGTGCCGGTAAAGGGCTTGCCGACGAGCAGTTTTCCGGTCTCACGATCGAGCGTGTAGAAAAATCCGTTGCGGTTGGCGAACATCACCACCTTGCGCGGTTGTCCGCCGAACGACACATCGCCCAGCACCGGAACCTGCGCCGAGTCCCAGTCGTGGATGTCGTGCGGCGTGAACTGGAAGTGCCAGCGCAGCTTGCCGGTCTCGGCGTCGAGCGCCACGAGCGAACAGGTATAGAGGTTATCGCCGAGCCGATCATCGCCCCAGTAGTCGGGGTTCGGGTTGCCTGTCCCGAAGTAGACGAGATTCAACGCCGGATCGTAGGCGCCCGTCGTCCAGACGCCACCGCCGCCGCGAAGCATCACCTCGGTATTGGGCCACGTCTCGCTCCCGGGCTCGCCCGGATTCGGCACGACATAGAACCGCCAAGCCCGCTTGCCAGTCTCCGCGTCGTATGCGTCGATGAATCCTCTCGTCGCGAAGTCGCCGCCGGCGACGCCCACGATGATCTTGTCTTTGACGATAAGCGGCGCAGCCGTGATCGCGTAGCCGTTTTTGGGCTCCTCGACTTGAACGTCCCAGAGCACGGCACCGGTCTTTCGATCGAGCGCCAGCAGGTGCGCATCGAGAGTTCCCATGTAAAGGCGGTCGCCGAGGATGCCGAATCCGCGGTTCACCATGCCGCAACAGACGCGCAGAACATCAGGCAGCGTGCGGCGGTAGCTCCAGAGCTGCCTCCCGGTTCTGGCATCGAGCGCCCAGGCGGTATTCAGGTTGCCGGTGATGTACATGACCCCGTCGGCGACAATCGGCGTCGTCTCGAAGCCTCGGCCAGGGGCCGGGATGCCCGTCTGGAAGAGCCACTCCGGTCGGAGCTCGTTGACGTTCTGCGGCGTGATTTGGGTGAGCGGGCTGTGCCGCTGATTGCTGTAGTTGCCGCCGAACATCAGCCACTGCCCGGAATCCTTGAGGCCGTCGAGCAGATCCTGACTGGTCACCGAACGTGGAGCTGATTGCTGGGCAGACAGCGGCAGACTCCCGACGATCACGACGGCAAGCACTCGGCGCAGCTGATTCATGTCGGCCCCTTATCGCGATGGCTTCCTGCCAGGAACCGCCCTCACTGTTGCATCGGCGAATAGAAGGTCGGGTGACCGCTGAGCACGATGGTGTTGAGACCGGCTCGTCCCGCGGCTTGCGCGGCTTTCGCGGCGCTTTCATCTTCGGTCAGTTTGGCCAGCTGTCTGTGGCGTGTCGCTTCGTCGGCGAAGAGCCGAATCGAGATGAACGTGTTGCTCTCGGCAATGGTGGCACCACCATTGGTAAGACTGGTGACCTTCGCGTACGGGACGAGTTGCGCGAACACCCGGACACCGACGGCCTCCTGCTTTGCGAAGACGTCTTCACCCATGTACTTCACGTACGAGTCCATCAGGCCAGGCTTCACGTCGTGCAGTGTCACCTCGAAGATGAGCGGATTGTCTCCGCATCGACCGCACGATGGCACCTGTCCATCGCCTGACGCGGCGAACTTCCCTGCCAGCTCCTTGGCCGCCGGACTCATCATCGAGGTGTCGTGCGAAGGTTTGAACGGATACTGCAGCTTCGAGTATGAGCTGGCTGCGGCCAGGTAGACATTCGAACCGACGATTCCTGTGTCGGTCAATCCGCCTCGGAGCGTTCCCGACTTCCAGACCTCGCTGTCATAGGTCGCGCGGAACCGGTCGGCCCTCGTCTTCTCGTTCGGGTACTGCCGGAACCAGATGTACTTCGACGCATCGAGATCGGGGAAGTGACCGATGATGCTCATGCCAACCGTGTTCTGGAACTCCGTGACCCGGCTCATGAATTTGAAGGTGTGTGCGGTCAGGCCCTGCTTCAGCCCGTAAATCCGCAGCTCGAACAGACCGTTCTCTCCTTTTGACAAGTATTCGGCTGGCGGCGCGGCAGACTGTTCGCCGGCGGTGGGAGCCGCCGTGGGTCCGGCCTTCAAGACGGCGACCGTCAGAATCCCGATCGCGACTGCAAGCCCTCCGGCAACGAACCCGCGGAGTGTTGGCGCGGCTGTTTCTGTCATGGCGAGCGTCCTCCCGCACACCTCGACGCGCCGCCCGTGGCGCGCGGCGTGTTAGGCCATCAGAACTCCCACTGCCCGCTGAACTTGATCATTCGAGCGGGCATGATGATCGTCGGCAGCGGATAGGTCGGGGTCACGCGCGTGTTCAACGCCAGCACCGGGCTCGCATTGAACATGTTGAAGAGATCCACCATGCCGCGCACCTTGCCGCCGCCCGCTGTGAACGACTTCTCGAAGCGAAGATTCAACTGCTTGATGGCGTCCTCGAACCGTGAATTCGGCGGCACCATGTCGAGGACCACCGTCGCGTTCGCCCCGGCGGCCAGATCGCGATGCAGGGACGGCGCGATCGCCGCGCTCCTGAATGCCGCGCTCGCGTTCTTTGCCGGTCCGGGCAGGCCCTGGAACGTGGCACTCGTCTGCAGTCCCCACCACGGCAGCGGATAGACTACCAGGAACTTGACATTGGTCTGGAACGGCGGCCGAATGTCGCAAAACTCGAGTAGATTCGGTGACGAGATGCCGGCGGCGCTCCCCGCGAACCCGCTGACCACGCCGTTGGCGGCCGTGCTCGGGGCACCGTTGACGAGTCGTCCCACGGCAATGTTCGGCTGATTCAGAAACGCGCAGTCGTCCGTCCGCTCGCGGCCCGTGCTCGTGCCCCCTGCGATGAGCATCTGGCGCGGGAGCCGTGCGCTCACCGTCAGGTCGATGCCGTCGTAGACGTCGTCCATCTGTCCGTTGTCAGACCCAATCAGATACGTGTTCTGGCCGAACTTGCCGGGCGTGACGTCGTAGAATCCGCACACCTGGTATCCCCCGCCATCCGGCAGGTTCGCATTGATTGGTGCGTTGACGCAGTAGGGATCGAAGTCCGCGGCGGTCACAGACGTGTTCTTCGTGACGAAGAAGTTGCCGTACCAGCGACGGGCATACGTCCCGCTCACTGAAAGGCCCTTCGAAAGCTCGTGCTGAATGCCGACCATGCCTTCCCAGTTGTAACCGCGGGTGCCCCAGCCCGTCACCGCCGCGGGATCGAACGCCGTCGTCGTCTTACTGGAACTGCCGAAGTTCAGATCCAGCACCTGCTCGCATTCGCCATTCCGCGTCAGCACGGAGATATCGCAGTCGGGGAAGAAATTGCGATTGTCGTCGTGCCAGGTGCGCGACGTATTGTTCACGGCGGCTTGTACGGGATTTGCCGTGCGACCGATGGGCGATTGCGCGCCGATCCCGACGAGGTATCGACCGAGGCTCGCCTTCACGGCCGTCTTGCCGTTGCCGAACACGTCATGGGAGACGCCAAGCCGCGGGGAGATGTCATCGTAGTTGGGAACGTCGTCGACACGCGCATAGCTGCGGGCGCGCACCCATGGTCCCGCGGGCAGTTCCTGCGCTGGCACGAAACCGTGAATGTGGTCGTAGCGCACGCCCAGGTTGAGCGTCGTGCGCTTGATGGTCCACTGGTCCTGCACGAAGAACCCGAGGTTCGGGAGAATCTTCTCGCGGTAGGCCAGTGGTGTCGCCCACTGCGTCAGGCCGGTGGGCACGCCGTTGTTGAACGTGAAGCTCATGTCGGTATTGACTTCACGCGTCGTGTAGTCCCACTGGTACATCAGGAACATGCCGGCCTTGAACGAGTGCGCTCCAGTGACGTACGAGAGCGAAGCCCGGCCGTTGTAGTTGTTGCTCCGATTGAATCCGTAGGCGTTTGGCGCGGCTCGATACGTGAAGTTCTTGCCAGTGTCGACGACCGCCGTGAGGTCGTCCGACAGCCCGGGCTGCCTGTAGCCGTGAAAGTCGTTCGCGGCGAGCGTGAACCCGGCTTCGAGGAGCACCTTCGGCGTCAGCGGGTTCGTCCAGCTGGCCTGAATGAGATATTGCGGCCGGTGCCGATAGTAGCCCTGCGCTTCAGGCGCCACGAGACTGCTCGGCGCGTAGGCGTCGCAGAAGCAGCTGTACTGGAACTCGTAAAAGAGATTGACCTTGTTCTTGGTGGTCGGCTGGAGAGTGAACCGCACGTTCTGGCTGACGTGCCGGGCTTCATCTTGTCCCGGTCTACTGTAGTCCGGCGTGTAGAACAACGACGTCGGCGTCGCGTTGTAGTAAAGCCCCGCGACGTTGTTCAGGATGCCCCAGTGGCGGAACGCGGCGAAGAACCAGAGGCGATCCTTGATGAGCTTGCCGCCGCCGTTCGGATTGAAGTCCCAGAGGACGACGTTGGTATTCACCGACGTCAGCCCGCGGGCGATGAGGTCGTCGGTCAGGTTGTTCTCCTGCAGCTTGCTTCCCGTGATGTTGCCGTAGAGCGTCCACCTGAGCGTGTTGCCGCCCTCTTTCGGGATGATGTTGGCGCGCGTCCCGCCGATCTCGTGCTCGGCGTTCATGCCGCCGGTCTCGATCATCATCTCCTGCGTGCTGCCGTCGTTGCTGTAGAAGCCGAACTGCCCGCCGCCTCTGGCGAGGCCGTTGTGGATGGGCATGCCGTCCTGATCGATCTGGCTTTCGGTCGTGCGACTGCCGTGCACCATCATCGACGCGCTCCGGTCGCCGCCGTTGCCCATGTCCTGCACCGCCTGGCCGCTCATGATGACCGGGGGCGTGAGGGACGCCATGTTGACGAACGTCTTCCCGACCGGAGCCGAGTCGAGGATCTGCCGCGTGACTGTCGTTTTCTGCACGACGTTCTGCACGTCCACGGTCGGCGCCTGGCCGGAGACGGTCACCGTCTCCTCGAGCGCGCCCACTCGCATGTCGGCGTTCACCGTGGCGGTGAAGTTGGCCGACAGATCGATGTCTTCGCGCTTGACGGTGCTGAAGCCCTCGAGCGTGAACACGACCGAGTAGGTGCCGGGCCTGAGGCCGACAATCCGATAGCGACCCTCCGTGTCGGTGACCGTCTCGCGGACCTTCTCGATCAGCGCCGGACTCGACACCTCGATCAGGACACCAGGCATCACCGCGCCGCTGCTGTCTCGGACGACACCGACCACGGAGCCCGACACGCCGCCTTGCGCGAAGGCAGACTGGGGAGCACACGCGACGGCTGCCACCACCATCGCTGCGTACCACCGGAATAGACCGTTCGGCTTGCACACGCCATTCATGGCCTTCTCCTTCAGGAGCCACCACCGAGACACCCGGTTGGAGGGCAGAGGCGCCGACTATAGGCAGGGCCTCGAACGATCCGTCTCTTAGAAAAATCATTGAATTTCATGTGCTGCGGCTCGCTGCCGACACACACCGCGTCGTCGCACTCTCCGATCCAACGTGTTGGTGGCGAAGCGACTCGCTCTGCGGCTCCCGCGTCAGATCCCGGGGATGCCATGCGCCTATAATTGCTACGCATTCCGCAGGTGCCATCTCGGCCGTTTCATGGACACAGCGCAGGTCACGCCGGGCGCCCGTCTAGGCCCGTACGAAGTGCTGGCCCGCATTGGCAGTGGCGGGATGGGCGAGGTGTATCGAGCCGTCGACACTCGCCTCCAGCGAACCGTCGCCATCAAGGTTCTACATACGCAGTCGCCTAATGCGGTTGACGAACGCATCCGGTTCGAGCGCGAGGTCCGGGCGATCTCCAACACGAATCATCCGCATATCTGCGCGCTCTACGACGTCGGTGAGGACCATGGCGTCGAATTCCTGGTCATGGAGTACCTGCAGGGCCAGACCCTCGCGCAGCGGCTCCTGAAAGGCCGGCTGCCGATCGAGCAGGTGCTCCTCTACGGATGCCAGATCGCGAGCGCGCTCGGTCACGTGCACCGTCACGGATTCGTCCATCGCGACGTCAAGCCGTCGAACGTGATGCTCACGGAAACCGGCGCCAAACTGCTCGATTTCGGGATCGCCAAGCCCGCGGAGCAGTTGCCCTTCGACGCGGGTGCCTCTATTCTCCACACGCTGACCCTCAGCGGCACACTGGTCGGCACCGTCCAGTACATGGCGCCCGAGCAGCTCGAAGGGCTCGAAACCGACTCGAGAACCGATACCTTCGCGCTCGGTTTGGTCCTCTACGAGATGGCGAGCGGGAGAAAGGCGTTCGCGAGCAGCAGCACCGCGGGAACCATCGCCGCGATTCTCTCGTCGGAGCCGCCGCCGCTCGAGATCCAGAAGTTCCGGCTGCAGCGTGTGTTCGAGCACGCCGTCAGAAAGTGCCTGGCCAAGAGTCCCGACGACCGCTGGCAGAACATCATGGATCTCGGCAGCGAGCTCGAATGGATCCGGGCCACGTTGGCAGAAGAGGAAGTGGACAGCAGCAGCGAGCGAGAGCTCGCCGCGACTGCGCTCAGACGCCGGCTGACCCCAGCATGGGCACTCACCGGCCTTGTGATCCTAGCCGGAGCCTCCTGGTTCGGGCGTGACGCGTGGAGATCGCCGCGGCCGATCGAAGCGCCCGTGGTGCGCTTTCTGTCCTACCCTCCGCGCGGGAACCAGGAGATCTACTTCGGGCTCAAATCGGCGCTGTCGCCCGACGGACGATATCTCGTGTCGGCGACGCGGCTGCCGGATGGCCGTCGACCTCTGTGGCTGCGTCCGCTCGATTCGACGATCGGCGTCGAGCTGGAAGGCAGTGATCCCGCGAATTATCCGTTCTGGTCCCCGGACAGCCGGTTCATCGGCTACTTCGGCATGGACGGCCAGCTGAAGAGAATCGAGCTCCCCGGCGGGCGGCCTCAGAACATCGGACAGGATCCGTCGGCCGGCGCGCGCGGAGCGACGTGGAACTCGACCGGCACGATCGTCGTGGGCAGCGACGGGACCTCCCTGTTCCGTCTGTCTGCGTCGGGCAGTCCGGCGATCCCGTTGACCGTCGTCGATTCGGCCGCCGGCGAACTGGGCCACACGCTGCCGCAGTTTCTGCCTGACGGTGATCATTTCATCTTCCTCGTCCGCAGCACGGACGCCTCGCGTGCGGGCATCTACGTCTCGTCGTTGAGCGCGCCGTCTGAACGACGGCGGATTCTCGATTTGTCCGGCGAAGCCCAGTACGTGCAGAACCATCTGATCTTCAGCAAGAACCGCGCGCTCTTCGCCCAGCCGTTCGATCTTCAGACGTTCACCCTGCGGTCGGCACCCCTGATGATTGCCGACTCGACGGCGTACTATCCGGCCGGTGGACGCACGGGCTTCTCGGTCTCCCAGAGTGGCGTGCTGGCCTATCAGGCGGCGAGCCCCCGCCTGCTGACGTGGTTCGATCGTGTCGGTAAGAGGCTGGGACCGGTCACGACGGGCGACACCGACGACCCGGTGATGTCGCTCGACGAATCACGCATCGCCGTCGCCAAGCTCGATCCCCAATCAGGCAAGCGGCGGATCTGGATCAGCGGCCCATCGCTGTCTTCGCTCCGACGCGGTGACTTCGCTGGGGCAGCGGGCACCTGGAACGAAGTGGCGCCCGTCTGGTCGCCACAGGGCGACCGCTTGCTCTTTGCATCCGATCGCGAGGGACATTTCGAGCTGTATTCGCGTGCGGTGGACGGGAGCGACGAACAGGTCATCTTCCGGTCGAATGGCGACAAATGGCCGCTCGACTGGTCTCCCGACGGCCGATACGTGCTCTTTCGCGGTGGCGGCAGTCCCGGCGATCTATGGGCGCTGCCGCTCGAGGGGCACCGCCAGCCGATGTTGCTCTCGCAGAATGGACCCGTCCTGGCGGCCGCCAAGATCTCGCGCGACGGACAGTGGCTGGCGTATGTGTCATCGGAAGTAGGCGGCGGCGAAGTGTTCGTCCGGCCCTTCCCGTCCGGTGAGCCGAAGGTCCAGATCTCGTTTGGCGGGGGTGGGGAACCTCGCTGGCGCGCGGATGGACGCGAGCTGTTCTATCTGACCGCCGACGGACTCTTGATGGCCGTGCCGGTGCGCACCTCGCCCAGATTCGAGGCCGGAGCGCCGGTCGCCCTCTTCCGGACCAACGTCACGTCCACGGTGTTCATCGGTGCCCCGGCCCGAAATCAGTACGATTCAGCGGCCAACGGCCAGCGCTTCCTGATCAGCGAGCCGCCGGAACTGATCTCGTCGACACCGATGACGATCGTTCTCAACTGGCAGACTGCCCTGCGCCGAAAGTGAGTGTCTCCTCACCCTCTGCCGACGAGCACCGGAACAGCAACAGCGCCGGGCCGAGCTGGACGTGATCGCCGTCGGATAGCGTCGTGCGCGTCGTCACGGGCCGACCCTCGACATACGTCCCGTTCTTGCTGTCCAGATCCTCGATGAAGGCGTCGCTGTTCTCGATGGTGATTCGCGCGTGGACCCGGGAGATCCCCGGAACGTCGATCAGCACGTCCACGCCGGGCTGACGGCCGACGACGTTCGAGCCCGTCGAGAGGAGCAGCGCCTGCGCGCGCCAGATGAGCCAGAACGACAACCCGCACGTGGCAGGTGTCGTCCCGGGCATGGGCTCGGGCACGACCTCGCCCTGAATCGCGTAGCCGAACCCGTGCACTGTGCGAATGAACTGAGGAGCGTGTGCGTCGTCGTGCAGCGCATTTCGCAGTTCGGTGATGAGCAGCGCCAGATTGCCTGCGGACACGAACGTCTTGGGCCAGAGTCTGTTCTGCAATTCCACCTTTGACACGGCGCGCGGCGCATTGGCCACGAGCGTGTGAAGCAGCTCGAACGCTTTTGGCGTGAGGTGAACCGCCGCGCTGCGCAGCAGCAGTTGGCGCGTGTCGGAACGGAGGAGGTACTCTCCAAACTGGAAGTTCGTCGGCATCTGACAGCCGCATTCTAGATCCTGCTCCTTCTGTCGAACACCATCTGGCCAACCGCGAGGCGGCCGCGGTCCTCGACTATCGGCGGAATCGCCGCGGGACTCCTCATCTATTGGAAATTCCTTAGTTTTTGATTTAGCCCAGCCGATGCCGAGCTCAAACGGTCTAGAGTCCGGCCGACGCGTCATGGCGCGCCCGTTTTACTGAGGAGGTCGTATGGAGCTGGATCGCCGATCCTTCCTGGCCAGTGTTGGCAGCGTCGCAGCGGTGACCTTCCTGGATCCAGGTGCGGCAGGTGCAACACCCACGCTCGAACCATCAGCGTACGAGCAGGCAGCCGGCACTGGCGGGCCGGACGTCGAGGCACTGCGTGGACGCGTCAACGCGGACGGTGAATTCCTGTTGAAAGCGCGGTACTGGGATGCGCGTCTGCGCCTCGAAATCGGCGATCGGCCATTCAACGCGACGATCACGCGAGGCCGGGTGGCCGAGCTCACGCCAGCCTCGGCGCCGGGCGCCGCCGACGTGCGCATCGCGGGTCCGGCAGCGGCGTGGTCGAGCGGTTTCGTGGCGCGGGGCCTGACCGTCGAGGGCGATCGCGTCACACAGGTCGTGCCGTACCGCGGCGCCATCCTGCGTCTGATCGCGCTCGTTCGCGAATCCAATGGCGGGCGCGACCCCGGCGCCACGATGACCGTCAAGGACGTCGACCGCGCGTTCGATTCGGCCGTGGGACGCTACGTCTACATTCGCGTGCAGGGCGTGCAGTACCGCGTGTACTTCGAAGAGGCCGGGCAAGGCATCCCGATCGTGTTGCAGCACACCGCGGGATCCGACGGTCGCCAGTGGCGGCACTTGCTCGAAGATTCGGAAGTGCAGAAGAACTTCAGGATCATCGCCTACGACCTGCCCTTCCACGGAAAGTCCGTTCCGCCGCCAACGGTCAAGTGGTGGGAAAAGGAGTACCGCCTGACCCGCGAGCTCGTGATGGATACGATCGTCGCGATCTCGAAGGCCCTCAAGGCCGAGCGCCCCATCTACATGGGTTGCTCGGTCGGCGGTTATCTCGCGCCGGACATCGCGCTCTATCACCCGGACGAATTTCGAGCGGCCATTGGCATCAACTCGTCCATCGCCGGCGGGCAGGCACCAAGTCAGCGGCCTGGGGCCAAGGACGCCATGCAGAAGCCGATCGCCGACCGGCCGACGGCCGATACGAATTTCCACCCGCGTGTCAACGGCGAGAGCATCGGCGCGTCGATGTACGAGATCACGTCGCCCGAGGCGCCGGATGCCTATCGGCGCGAGACGGCGTGGGTGTACAGCCAGAGCGGGCCTGGCGCCTTCGCCGGCGATCTCTACTACTACTCGTACGATCACGATCTGGTGGGCAAGGCGGAGCAGATCGACACGAAGAAGTGTCCGGTCCATCTCCTGAGCGGCGAATACGACCCGTCGATGCAGCCCGGACCGCGCAGTGCCGAGGCGCTGGCCAAGGCTATACCAGGTGCGACGTTTGCCGTGATCAAAGGGGGATCGCACTTCGCGATGAGCGACGACTACCCGCGATTCCGGCAATACCTGCTGCCCGTGCTCGAGCGGATCCGGACGAGACAGAGCTGACGGCGATCGACAAAGATCAACGGCGGGCGGCCGTCTCACGCACGAAGGAGTCTGACATGGATACCGATCGGCGAACGTTCATGACGGCCGCCGGAAGCCTTGCCGCGTGCGCCAGCCTGAGCCTGCTCGAGGGATGTGCACCCTCCGGCAAGGCGTCCGCGGCGGATCTGCAGCCCCTCGGATCCGGCTCGTTCGATCCGGCCGCCTTCATGACCCGGGCGAACGCGGACGAGGAGTTTCTGATCGCCGCGCGGTACTGGGACGCTCGACTCCGGCTCGAAATCGGCGAGCGGGCCTACCGCGCGGTCATTCAGCGCGGTACCGTCGCCGAGCTCGCGCAGGTTACCGGTGCTGAGCCGTCCGACATCACGATCGCCGGACCGGTCGAGGCCTGGATCGATCCCCGTGCGGTCATCAGCACGGTCATTCCAAGCGTCTCCCAGCTGGCTCAGGGTCTCGTTATCCGCGGGGACATGGTGTCGCACGTCGCACCGTACCAGCCGGCCATCATCCGACTCGTCGGGCTGGTCCGGGCCGCAGCCGGAACGCCATCGGGCGACACCCTCGTCAAGGAAGTGGAACGGCAGTTCGACGCCGCCACGGCTCACTACGTGTACGTGCGAATTCATGGCGTGCAATACCGCGTGTATTACGAAGAAACGGGCCAGGGCATCCCGCTCGTGCTCCAGCACACGGCCGGCTCCGATGGCCGCCAGTGGCGGCATCTCCTGGAGGACGTCGAGATCCAGAAACGGTTCAGGATGATCGCGTACGACCTCCCGTTCCATGGAAAGTCCGTTCCACCCACCGGCGTCCGATGGTGGGAAACGGAGTATCGGCTGACCACCGGTCTCGTCATGGACTCGATCGTCGGCATCACGAAGGCGTTGAAGCTGGACCGGCCGGTCTACATGGGGTGCTCGATCGGCGGCTATCTGGCGCCCGACCTCGCCCTCTATCATCCGGAGCACTTTCGAGCGGTCATCGGCGTCAACGCGTCGATTGCGGGCAGCAACGCGCCCAGCCGAAATCCGTCGGCCAAGGCTGACATGGATCTGGCGATCGGCCAGCGTGCGAACGTGGACACGAACTACCATCCCCGAATCAACGGCAGCTGGATCGGTACGCGGATGTACGAGATCACTTCGCCCGTGGCGTCGGAGTCCTACCGCCGCGAGACGGGCTGGGTCTACAGTCAAGGGGGCCCGGGTGTGTTCGCCGGCGATTTGTACTATTACACCTACGACCACGACCTCAGTGAAGGACGCGCAGGTCAGATTGACACGTCGAAAGTGGATGTCCACTTCCTCAGCGGCGAATACGACCCGTCGTCGATCGCCGGGCCGATGAGCATGGAAGCGCTGGCGGCGGCCATTCCAGGATCGACGCAGGCAGTGATTAAAGGCGGATCTCACTTCGCGATGAGCGATGATTACCCGCGGTTCCGCGAGTACCTGATGCCGATCCTCGACAGGATTGCGGCAAAGCATGGCGCCGGGTCGCGGAGCACTTCCTGAAAGCGATAGAGTTCTTTCCGATTCGAGGTGATCCATGCCGCGGGCAGAGACGAGGACGACGCGATGGATTCTTGTCGCGACGAGCCTGAGCGCGCTGACCCTTCTCGATGCCCGGTTGCCGGTCAGCGGACCCTCTCTCTCGGCGTACGCCCCTGAAAGGGTCACCAGTCCCCGTCTCTACGTGTTCGACCTGGGCAAGCTGACGATCCCGGACCCCAAGAACTTCGGCTTCAGCAAGGAAGAGCTCGCGACAACCGACCTGGTCGTCGCCGGCTATCTGATCGTCCACCCCAAGGGTGCGCTGCAATGGGATACCGGCGTTGTGCCGGACGACGAAGTGGGGACTGCCGCCAGAGGTGCGGAACGAGCCGAGGGCCATCGCCTCCGCGATGAGCTGAAGCGGATCGGCTACCAGCCGTCAGACGTCGGCTTCCTCGGGCTGTCGCACTACCACAGCGATCACACGGCCAATGCGAACGAGTTCAAGGGCGCCACGTGGCTGGTCCGCCAGTCGGAACGTGACCTCATGTTTGCCGAAAAGCCGCCCGGCATCATGAATCAGGGTCACTTCAGCGAGCTGAAGACCGCCAAGACGATCCTCATCGACAAGGACGATTACGACGTCTTCGGCGATGGAACTGTCGTCATCAAATCGACGCCTGGACATACTCCGGGACACCAGGTGCTCGTCGTCAAGCTTCCCAAGAGTGGCACCATCGTGCTCGCCGGCGATCTGTATCACTATCCCGAAGAGCGTCGCGCCCAGAAGTTCCCGACCTTCGAGTTCAACGTCGAGCAGTCACGGGGGTCACGCGCGCAGGTCGAGGATTTCGTGAAGCGGAACAATGCGCAACTCTGGATTGAGCACGACGCCGCCAATCACGCGACGCTCAAGCGCTCTCCCGCTTACTACGAGTAGGCTGTGTCGCTCGGGCTGACGCACTCTTCGCCCGGCCCGAGCGCGAGAACTCGAGGAGAACGCATCGAGAGGTGTTGGGACATGCTCCGCTCCAATCGTCGTGAGTTCATCCGATCGATACTTGGTGGCGCCGCTGGGCTGACAGTTTCGTATTCACTTCATGGTCAAACAAGAAGTCCGACGCCAATCACGGCGAAAAAATTAACGGAGCGAATCGTCGCGGTTTCGGGTGTTGGCGGTAACGTAGGGCTGGTGATCGACCGCGACAGGTTGCTCATGATCGATGGAGGCCTGTCAGATCGAGCTTCTGATCTGGCAGGTTTTATCGCGCAGATCAGCCCAGACCCCGTCGAGGTCTTGTTCAACACCCATTACCACTTCGATCACGTCGGGAGCAACGAATATCTCGGAAAGAGCCATTGCCGTATCGTCGCGCATGCCAATGTCAAGCAACGGCTCGGCGTGACATTTGAAAACCCGGCGATGGGTCGCACCATGACTGCCCTGTCCACCGACGGCCTACCTACAGAAATTTTTGGTGCGGCAGGGAAGCTGACGTTCGGGGCTGAGACGCTCGAGTACGAACACGTGCCGAACGCTCACACGGACGGTGATGCGTTTGTGTTCTTCTCGAGCGCAAATGTTCTTCATACGGGTGATCTGCTCTGGGTCGGTCGCTATCCGGTTATTGATTACACGGTCGGCGGTTCCTTGGGAAAAATGGCACTGGCGCTCGAGCGCCTGGACAAGATTGGCGATGATCGCAGCCAAATCATCCCAGGTCATGGGCCAGTCGTCGGCAAGACCGAACTGCGTCAGATTCGGGAAATGTGGGTAGACATCAATCAGCGGCTCGAGAATCACGCGCGAGCGGGCCGTTCACTCAGCGAGGTCCTCGCTTCCGGTCCCACAAAGGACTTCGACGGTCAACCTGGCCTTCAGAATCCGGCGGACTTCATTCGTCAGGCTTACGGCGGGCTGCTTCGCTCGGATCGATAGTCGCTATTTCGGACGATTCGCATCTCTCCTGCTCAGTGCGAGGTAGATCCCGTAGAGGATCGCGGCGAGGCTGACGCCAAACGCGAGCACGAACGGAACCGTCGCCACCAGGGCCAGCCACGGCTGGCTCGTAAACGCCGCCACGGCATACAGTCCGAGACTGAGAAGCGCGACCACGA
>JBKPSC010000254.1:0-10512 GCA_046734915.1 Acidobacteriota bacterium
GCGTGAGCCGATTGTCGGCGTGGTCGGTTCGCTGCAGTTCGACGTCATCGTCAGCCGGCTGTCGTCGGAATACAACGTGGCCGTCCAGATCGAGCCGGCGGCCTACTCTGCCGCCCGGTGGCTGAGCGAGCCGGATCAAGCGGTGCCGTCGTTGATGGGTGCGAACGTGCTGGCGGTCGATCGCCAGGATCGCCGCGTCATTCTCTTCACTTCTGACTGGGAAGTGGAGTACTTCGAACGCCTGCACCCACAGATCAAGCTGCAGGCAGAAAGTACTTAGGCTCCAGGCTCCGGGCCCCAGGCTTCGGGACGTAAGACCTGAGACGTAAGACCTATGACCGCGTGAGCCCCAGCTCCTAGCCCCTGCCATTGAGCGCATCGAGATACTTCAACGCTCCACCCGTGTTGAAAAGCACAACGGAGTCGCGGGTCTTGATCGTGCCGTTCTCGACCAGTTGACGTATCGCGGCGAGCGCGGCGCCGCCTTCGGGGGCGGCGCTGATGCCTTCGCACGATCCGATTTCGATCATGCCGTCGACCATCTGCGCGTCAGACACCGCGATAGCGGTGCCACCGCTCTCACGCACCGCGCGCAGAATCAGAAAGTCGCCAATCGCTCGGGGAACGCGCAGTCCGTCGGCCACTGTCGCCGCTCCTTCCCACATCGCCGCCTTCTCAGTGCCTTCTTGAAACGCGCGCACGATGGGTGCGCAGCCTGACGCCTGCACGGACACCATCCGCGGACGCCGCGCCGGTTGCATCCAACCGATGCGCTCCATCTCCTCGAAGGCTTTCCACATGCCGACCATGCCGGTCCCGCCGCCGGTCGGATAGATGATCCAGTCGGGATACGCCCAATCCATCTGCTCCGCCAGCTCGTATCCCATCGTCTTCTTGCCTTCGATGCGGTACGGCTCCTTGAGCGTGGAGACGTCGTACCAGCCCAGGGGGCCACCCTGCTCCGCAGCCACGCGGGCAGCATCCGTGATGAGACCATCGACGAGCGTCACGTCCGCGCCGTACAGCTCACACTCGCGCGCAAACGGCGCCTTCACGTCCTTGGGCAGGAACACCTTCGCGGTCAGGCCCGCACGCGCCGCATACGCCGCCATCGCGTTGCCGGCGTTGCCGGCCGACGGCACCGAGACCGTCGTCGCGCCGAGCCCGCGAGCCCGGGTAATGGCGGCGGATTGCCCGCGCGCCTTGAACGAGTTCGTCGGATTCAGCGATTCGTCCTTCACGAACAGCCGGTCGAGCCCCAGCCGCTCTCCCAGCGTCCGCGCGCGAATGAGCGGTGTGAACCCCTCGCCCAGCGTCACCGGCTGCTCATCCGCGAAGAGCGGCATCAGCTCGCGATATCGCCACATCGACGGTTCGCGACCGCGCAGGCTGTCCCGCGACCATGCGCGAGCCGCCGAGAGGTCGTAGCGCGCGAGAAGCGGCGCGCCGCACGCACACAGATGATGGCATTGCCGGGCGTCGAGTGCCGGACGGCCGCAGGGCACCGAGCACTCGAGATGCGTGAAGTACGAAGGGGAAGCCACGCGCTGATGTTACTGAAAAGCGCGCGGCGACAACGAATGGTCTAGCGGCGGACGCGCGGCGCGGGGGCCGGTGCGGGAGTCGGTGACGCCTCTCCATCGAGCGCCGTCGGTACTTCGCTCTCGTCAGGCGTCGAGGCGATGTCGTGGCGCCACTGACGACCGTCGGGTGAGAATAGATGCAGCAACGCCCAGAACATCATGGTGCCGACGAGAACGACGAAGTCCAGGTTCACGTCCCACTCCTTCACCGCTGAACCGATCAAGCAATACGTCTCACGTCTTAGGTCTTAGGACTTAGGCAAGCGCTGGATTCAAAGCCTAAGACTTGAGACGTAAGACCTAAGACCTACACATCTAGTACTTCGGTCGCAGACGGCCGCCCTGCAGGATCGACGCCACTCTTCGGAGCAATCGTGGCACTTCACTTGCTATTTCGTAACCTCGTCCGCCCGGCGGCGGATGCGAAGGAGGACAGGCGCCATGAAACGGCTGTGCATCGTTGCGGGTGCGCTGATCGCCGGCACCATGCTCACGTCTTGTTCAGGCAATAGCTCGGCTCCGTCACCGAACCCGACGCCAACGCCGACCCCTACACCCAATAATCCGGCGGTGAATACGGTCGTGGTAACGAGCAGCCAAACCTCGCCCACGACCTACCAACTGAATGCAAACGCCCGGCTGTCCGACGGCAGCTCCCGCGATGTGACAACGGCTGCGCAGTGGCAGTCCTCTAACACTTCTGTTGCTCAGGTTTCGCCGGCCGGCACCGTCACCGTCATGGGGTCCGGCCGTGTCGATATGCGTGCGACGTACGAGAACGTCACCGGTTCAGTCGCCCTTACAGTGACGATGCCGCAGAATTTCTTCTCGCTGAGCGGCTACGTGTCCGAGGCGCCGCCGGTGTCGAAGCTGTTCGAAGGCATCAAGGTGACCGTCATGAACGGCCCCGACGCCGGACAGTTCACCTACTCCAACGAGACCGGCTACTTCCGATTCGCGCGATTGACCGGCGGCATCATCAGGTTGTCGATCAATCACGCCGGATACCAGCCGTGGACGCAAGAGGTCCGTCTCGACTCCGATGTGAATCTGCCGATCGTGCTCTACCCGCTTCCACCTACGGATGCCACTGGCGCGTCCGCCACCGCGCGGTGCCGCGACGGTTCGTGGACCTGGGCCAAGACGATGGCCGAAGCTTGTGTCGCCCAGGGCGGCATCGCGTATCCCGTGTGCCCGGGCGTGCTGTGCGGCACGTTCCATTGATGATCTAGGCATTGCAGAAGGCCGAATGCAGAGTGCAGAATTCGTCAGGATTCTGCGCTCTGCATGTCGACGGTTCCGCAAAAAGTCCAGCGATGGACGTCGTACGAGTGGCGCGGCCAGAGCCTCGACCGCCTGCTCGAGGTGCACACGCGCATCGAGTCTCGCCGTGTGCTTGCCTGGCACGACTGGTGGCTCTTTGCGCTGCCGGTCGTCGCCATTCTCGATCTCGCGCTGTATCTGACGTTGCAGTCGCGGCCGGGGCAGCGCGCCCTCGCGCTCTGGACCTGGGCGCCTTCGGCCATCATCCTGGCCATTGCGTGCCTTCTCGTCGGCGCGCTCCTCTCGGCCTGGCGCTCCGGCCGCACGTGGACCTGGTTACGCGGCCTCGGGTTCGCCGGGGTCTGCCTGCTGGTGTTCTCGAGCGGCGCTTATCAGGTATACCCGTCGTCTCACGACAATCGTCCGAGCGAGGTCTCCTTCCGATTGCCATTGGACGGACCGGTCACAGTGGCCTGGGGTGGCTGGACCGCTCGGGAGAACTATCACGTCGGCGCACCGTCGGAACGGTGGGCCTACGATCTGCTGATTGCGCGCGACGGCAAGAGCCACACTGGTGATGGCACGGTGGTCACCGACTATTGGAGCTACGGCCGCGACGTTCGAGCCCCTGCGGCCGGGCGGGTCATCGCCGTGCACGATGGCGATCCAGACGCGGTGCCACACCGGCCAGATCGACAGCGCCGGGCGGGCAATCACATCCTGCTAGAGGTCGCGCCCGACGAGTACCTGGTCGTCGCGCATCTGCTGGCGGGGTCCATCGCGGTGAAGGCCGGGCAGCGCGTCGCGCGTGGTGAGATCGTCGGACGCGTGGGAAACTCCGGCAACACGAGCGAGCCGCACGTCCACGTGCACTTGCAGGACCGGCCGACGCCAGACCAAGGAGAAGGAATTCCGCTGCTCTTCTCCAACTACCGGCTCGAGGCCGGCGGACGCGTCATCGATCGCGGCATCCCGCACGGCGGACAGCGGCGCGGACGTCTGTTGGGCGAGGTGATCAGTTCACTCGAATCACCATCACGGTGACGTCGTCGCGCGCCGGCTCCGACCCGCAGAAGCGCCGCACCTCGCGCTCGATGGTCGTGAGAATCTCCTGGGCCGGCTTGTCGCGGACCGAGGTCAGCAAGCCCTGAAGGCGATCGTCGCCCAGCTCGTCGCCGCTGCTGTTGGCCGCCTCGGTGACGCCGTCGCTGAACACGACGAGCAGATCACCGGGTTTCACGTTGACGTCGCCCGATTCGAACGCCGCCGAGTCGAACAGACCCATCACGCATCCGCCAGTCGACAGCCGCTCGACGTGCCCGTTGGAAAAGAGAAAGGGCGCGTTATGACCGGCGTTGCAATAACGCAAGTGTCCGCCGTCGACCTGCCCGTAAAAAGCCGTCACGAACCGGGCTTCGACGGCCCGGCGGCAGAGCGAGCGATTGATGCGGGCCAGCACCGCTGACGGCGCGTCACGCGACTCGGATTCAGCGGCAAACAGGCCCTGGATGACGGCGGTGAGCAGCGCCGCCGACGTGCCTTTGCCGGCCACGTCACCCAGCACGAAGGCCACCCCGCCGTCGCGTTCGCTGTAGTCGAAGAAGTCGCCGCCGACGTCGCGGCACGGCGTCGTCTTCGCCGCAAGCTCCAACGGCCCGTTGTAGTAAGCCGGCGGCAGCAGCGCCTGCTGGATTCGAGCGGCAATGCGCAGCTCTTGTGCCGTGCGTTCGCGGTCGACGACCTCGCGATACAGCCTGGCGTTCTCGATGACTACAGCGGCCTGCGCGGCGAGCGCCCGCAGCGTGATCAGCTGCTGCAGGTGGCCGCGGTCGCGGCTGTCCAGGTACAGCACGCCAAGCCGGCGGACCGTGCCTTCGCCGCCATAACTCGCGACGCTCAGCGGCGTACAGAGCACGTGGCGGATACCCAGCGCCACGGTCCCGAAGTGCGCCGCCGCGTGTTCATCGTCCTGAAGATCGGTCACGATCTGATCTTCTCCGGTCGCGAACACTTTCTCGGGAATCTGCTTGCTGGTTTGCGCCGTCGGCAAGGTCACGCCACCGCGGGCGCGGGCCAGCGTCAGCTTCAGCGCTCCCTCGGCGTCGGCGAGCAGAATGAATCCGCGCTCGGCTCCCGTGACCTCGAGCGCGCTATCGAGCACGATCGCCAGCACCTCGTCGAGCACCTGTGTCGACCCGAGGGCGCGCAGGCTCGCCAGCAGCGCGTTCATCTGGCGGAAGTCAAACGCCGCCGAGCTCGTCTGGCTGGTCGCCTGGTCGGCGACGCGGATCTCAGTCTGGCCGACGCGCAGACGATCGCCGGGACGAAGCGCAGAGTCCTCGACCTTCTGGTCGTTCAGAAACGTGCCGAAGCGTGACCCCTGATCGCGAATGCGCCAGCCGCCGTTCACGAACACCAACTCGCAGTGCTTGCGCGACACCTGAGCGTCGGGCAGCTGCAGCTGGCACTCTGAACTGCGTCCAACCATATAGGAATCGGTTTCGTTGACGACGACGACGCGGCGGCCGGCGGCTTCGATGATTTCGAGATGCAGCATCGGGATGGACCAGCGGCATTATATGTCTGCGTGCGCGCCCACCCCCGACACGACCCTCCGGTCCACTCGTCCGGAAGGTGTGGACGCCCGCGCTCACCGACGTAGAATGACGGGACGAGCACCACTGAACCACGTCAACCAAAATCGAACCAAGGAGTTCATGAGATGTCTCACTCCGCACTGAGCCGACGCGCCCGAGCGGTGCTGGCCCTCGCGGGCCTGCTTCTCGCCCTGTCCACGCCTGCGCGCGCCCAGGACGTCTCCAAGGAGACGGCCGCCGCCGTCAAGGCCGCGTTCCTGGCCGATCTCGACACCCTCAAGACCAAATTCGTCGGCCTGGCCGAGGCCTTCCCGCAGGACAAGTACACGTGGCGCCCGATGGAAGGGGTGCGATCCGTTTCGGAAGTGCTGATGCTGGCCGCCATGGAGGGCTACGCGTTGATCCCGAACTCGTTTGGCGGGAAGCCGGCGGATCTCGGCGGCCAAGAGGCGATGGGCAAGCTGCGGACGCTGTCTGACAAGGCGGCGGTCATCGAGCACTTGAATAAAGGATTCGCCCATGCCAAGAGCACGCTCGAAGGCCTCGACCCGGGCGCGATGACGGCGCGCCGCAAGGTGATGGGCCAGGACATGTCGGTCGTCCAAGCCGCCGGTGCCATCGCCGGCGACCTTCACGAACATCTGGGCCAGATGATCGCCTACGCGCGCACCAATCGCATCGTTCCACCGTGGAGTAAGTAAAGCGTCGGCGACGTCGCCCTTCCGGGGCCGGCCACGGCCGGCCCCACTCGGTTTCCGATCAGCTCAGCCGCAGCGCGTGCTGCACACGTTGGCGCACAACGAGCGGCGATGCGCTTTACTCCCTACCAGCACCAACGTACGATGCGGCGCACGACGCGCCTGCCAGCCGTTGCGGAGCGAGCTCAATGACCACCGAAACGACACCGCCGGATGGACCGGTCTGGCCGCGGCCTGGCCAGGCGCCGCCGACTGCCGACGATGTCAAGGCGAGGGAGGTCTCGTGGCATCTCCAGAAGATGCCCGACGAGCCGCTCGTCGGGTTGGCGCTGTCGGGTGGCGGCATTCGCAGCGCGACCTTCGGGCTGGGCGTGCTCCAGGCCCTGCACACGCTCGGCGTGTTCGGGCACATCGACTATGTGTCGACGGTCTCTGGCGGCGGATACATCGGCGGCTGGCTGCAGGGCGCCACGGCACGCGGCCGTCGTGACGACGCGCTCTCCATCGAGGGTCAGGAACCGCGTGATGTCCGCTTCCTCCGCGCGTACTCCAACTACCTGACGCCGAAGCTGGGACTGTTCAGCGGCGACACGTGGGCAGCGGTCGGCAACAGCGCGCGAAATCTCGTCCTCAATTTGAGTGTGCTCAGCCTGTCGCTGTTGGCGCCCTTATACCTTCCGTGGCTGGGGGCCCTCCTCTTCTGGCGGCTCGTCCCGAGTGCTCCGGCCCCTGTCGGGACGCTCGTCACCGCCGGAGTCCTTCTTGCGTTGACCGTGGCGATCAGCACTCTGAACATGGCTCGCCCGCTCAAAGACGGCACGTGGAGCAAGGCCGGCGCATTTCAGGCCTCGACCTGGCAGGTCGAGGTGCTGGTGGTCGTACCGGCGCTCGTGGCGGCATGGCTGCTGAGCACCGTCGCGTGGGCCTGGGCCCGCCATGAGTGGCTCCATTCCAGAACCTACCTGTTCGACGTCGTCATCCGCGGCGCCATCGCCTATGGCGTCATCTGGATGGTGGGCGCTGTCGGCGGCTACATGATCGGCTCACGGCGCTTCGCAGCGGCGCGAGCGGTGACCACCGACGGGCGGAAGGCCGTGCCGCGCGGCGATCTGTGGGCCGCCGCCGAGGCGCTCGTCGTGCTCGTCCTGACCGCGACGGCCGCCGGCGCCGTCGGCACGTGGGTGTTGAGCGTGACGACGCAAGCGTTCGTGTCGGCGATTCGCGGCTGGAATACGTGGCTCATCAGCCTGCTCGTCTTTCCGATCGCCGTGTTGAGCCTCCTGATCACCATCACGGTGCACATCGGGCTGGCCGGCCGGCGGCTGTCGGATGAAACACGCGAATGGTGGGGACGCGTCGGCGGCACTCAGCTGCTCCTGATGCTGCTGGCGGTCGGCTTCAGCACGCTCGCGCTCGCCAGCCCGCACGTGTTTCCGTTCGTCGCCGCTCAAGCCGAACGCGTGCGCCTCAATCCGTCCGTCGTGACGTCGATCATCGGCGGCTTGTGGGCCGCCGTCACCGGCGCGGGCGTCTTCGTCGGGAAATCGGCGCGGACCTCCAACGGCGACACCAGCGGATGGCTCGAGAAGATCGGCCGCATCGCACCAATCGTGTTCGTCGTTGGCTACCTGGTGATTCTCGCCTCGCTTCTCGAAACCTACGTGCCGCATTGGCGCGTGGGATGGGCCGCCACCGAGCGATCCTTCACGCTCGAACAGATTGACGACGCGCTGGCGTCGATAACGGCCGAATCGGGGACGCAGCCCTGGTTGGCCCAGAACACTGGCCCGGCGCTGACGCCCGACGCCGGACCGGTGCCGCCCTACGAATTGTCGCTGCTGCTGATGTTCGCGATCACCAGCGCGCTGGCGTGGTTCGTGTCGTGGCGCGTCGATCTCAACGAGTTCTCGCTGCATGCGCTCTACCGCAATCGCCTCGTCCGTTGTTATCTCGGCGCGTCGAACGCGCGGCGGACCGCGCATCCCTTCACCGGGTTCGATTCGAACGACGATCTTCCGCTCGCACCGGCCGATGCCACGCAGCGTGGCCTCGGGTTCGTGCCGCCCGTGCCCGTGCCAGACGCTGCCGGCGTCGCAGGCGCCAACCCGCCCGAGCCCGCGCGCATCAGACCGTATCCACTGTTCAACACGGCGCTGAATCTCGTCGGTGGAAAGAACCTGGCCTGGCAGCAGCGCAAGGCCGCGTCGTTCATCTTCTCGCCGGAATACTGTGGATTCGAATACCGCGTCGACGAAGACAACGAACAGGAAACCCGCAACGCCCGCCGCGCCGGGACGATGCCGGCTCGAGGCTTGACGCTGCGAAGTGCGTACGCGCCGACGACCCGTCATGCCGGCGAGCGATCGTCGCTGACCGTGGGACTGGCGGTGGCCACCTCGGGCGCTGCCGCCTCGCCCAACATGGGCTACCACTCGTCGCCGACGCTCGCCTTCCTCATGACGATCTTCAACGTCAGGCTCGGGTGGTGGCTGCGCAATCCGCGCTGGCCGACGGTGTGGACCGACCCGCGGACCGGTCTGTCGCTGCGCGAGCTCCTCAGCGAGCTGCTCGGCATGACGACCGACGATCGGGCGTGGGTCTATCTGTCCGACGGCGGCCATTTCGAGAACCTCGGCGTGTACGAACTGATCCGCCGGCGCTGCCGCTTCATCATCGTCAGCGACGCCGGCCAGGACGGCGCCGTGACCTTCGAAGACCTCGGCAATCTCATCGAGAAGTGCCGCTCCGACTTCGGCGTCGATATCGTGATCGACTTGGACAAGCTCCGGCGCATTGCCAGCGAGCCCTTCGCCAGCTGGCACTGCGCGATCGGAACCATCCACTACGAGCGGCAGGATCCCACCGAAGCGCCCGGGACGTTGCTCTACCTCAAGAGCTCGCTGACTGGCGACGAACCAGCCGACGTCCTGCGCTACGCCTCGTTGCATCCAGCCTTCCCGCACGAGAGCACGTCCGATCAGTTCTTCGACGAATCGCAGTTCGAAAGCTATCGTGCCCTTGGCCACCACATCGCGTGTTCGGTGCTGACCGCCGCGGCGGAGAGCGCCGAGCTGAAGACGATGACCCCCGTCGCGCTGTTCACGACGCTCCGGCAGCACTGGACGCAATCGGCCCCGGCGCCGCACGACGCCGTTCGGAAGTACTCGATGGCCCTCTCCAACATCTGGACGACGGTCCGGCAGACGCCGCAGCTTGCGTTCCTCGACGAACAGATGTTTCCCGAGTGGACCAGCCTGATGATGACGGGCCGGACGACCGCGGCCGCCGCCGCCACGCCTGGGCCGCAGCCCGGCGTGAATTACTGGCTGCCGGCGACGGCCGACGAGCGGCGGGCGGGTTTCTACATCTGCAGCGAGATGCTGCAGCTGATGGAAGACGTCTACCTCGAGTTCGCTCTCGACGAGCACTACGACCACATCGACAACCGCGGGTGGATGAATCTGTTCCAGCACTGGGCCTGGTCCGGGATGTTGGGCGCGACATTCGCCATCACCGGCTCGAACTACGACCCGCGCTTCCAGCGGTTCTGTCTACGCCGTCTTGGCCTGAAGCCCGGCGAACCTTATGTCGCCGCCGCCTCGGAAATCGTTCTGCCGCTGGCGCACGAGTGGCGTCTGCGGCAGGAGACGCAGGATCCCTCGTGCGCCACCGACGCGCAGGCCTGGCAGGACGACGCAGGCCTGAATTTCTGGGAGGCGACGCTCGTCGATCACTTCCTGCGGCAGTCGACGAGCGCGCTCCACCTCCAGCTCGTCCCGATCCGGGTCATCGTCGAAAGCCCGCGCCGGACCGACGGGCACGCCATCGATTTCAACGTCGGCTTCCTCATCGGCGAAATCGACTGGGACGCCAAGACGTTCGCGCTCCATCACATGCGCATCCAGAATCATCTGCGGAAGATGGGCCTGGCGCGTGCGGCGCTGGCGATGGTGGCCACCAGGCCGCCGCGCGGCTGGGGCATGCAGTTGAAGGTGATCATGCCCGCCGCCGCGCCCGCCGGGAGCAGCGGCGTCGCCATGGATGAAGCCGTGCCGACGCCAGCCACGGCGCTGAGCGTCCGCCAGATCGTCAAATCGCTGCCGCGCACCGCGGCAGCGGGTGAAGCGCTGGCAGACGGCGACGTCACGGAGTAAGACGAAGGGACTCAAGGCTCAGGGCTCACGCGGTCCTAGGTCCTAGGTCCTAGGTCCTAGGTCCTAGGTCCTAGGTCTTAGGTCTTAGGTCTTAGGTCTCAGGTTTTAGTCTCAGGTCTTAGGTCTCAAGTCTTACGTCTTATGTCGGCCACAGGCTTAAGACGTGAGACTTAAGACCTGAGACGGCGTGAGGCGTAGGTGCCTACCGCACGATCGC
>JBKPSC010000255.1:0-14954 GCA_046734915.1 Acidobacteriota bacterium
CCAAGCCGCGTGCGGCATGCGGGCGAAGCAGTTGCGGTGTCGTTTATTCAATTCAGAGGTCATCATGGATGACAACACCCTAGTCGAATCCAGTGTTTCCGCCACGATCAGTGCGCCAATCGAGCAGGTGGACATCCCGTCGTGGTGCTTGTGACGCCCGAGCTCGAGTGCCAGGGAAGGTGAGCGCATCATGGCCACTGGGACATATGAGAGAGACATCACCGCGCTTCTCGTGATCGATCCGTACAACGATTTCATCTCCGAGGGCGGGAAGATTTGGAACCGCTTGAAAAAGGTCGCCGAAGCCAACGACTGCGTCGCTCACATGATCGAGGTCATGGACGCGGCGCGGAAGGCGGGCTTCCGCGTGTTCTACGCGTTGCATCATCGATACCGGCCAGGTGACTACGAGACGTGGAAGTACATCGCGCCGGTCCAGAAAAACGCGTGGGAGCACAAGAGCTTCGAGTACGGCACCTGGGGCGGCGAGCTTCGCCGCGAATTCCAGCCGCAACCGGGAGATGTGGTCGCCCTCGAGCACTGGGGCTCCAGCGGTTTCGCCAACACCGACTTAGATCTGCAGCTCAAGAAGCATGGCATCCACAAGCTGATTGTCATCGGGTTGATCGCGCACACATGCGTGGAAGCGACCGTTCGATTTGCCGCGGAGCTTGGCTACGAGGTCTCGATGGTGAAGGACGCGACGGCGGATTACGGGGCTGAAGAGATGCACGCCGCTCTCGATGTCAACATTCCAAACTACGCCAGCGCCGTCGTCACTACAGATGAAATCATCGACTTGATCTTTTCGCTGTCTGCGGCAGCGAAAGTGCCCTCTTAAGTCAGTGTCACTGTCAGAAAACTAAACGCATAGCAGACTCCAATTAAGGAGTCACAGAACAGGAGGACCTCCATGCCAACCTTCCTTAGACCGACACGTCGAGAAGTGCTGGCGACTGGAGCAGCAGCTATCGCGACCAGTGTCCTGCCGCGTCAACGGGCGACGGCGACCGAAGCATTCTCTGGAGGCGCTCCCACCGGCCCGGGCTCCGTCTTCGGAGCACCGAATTTGCCAGCCGGTTTCGCGAACACGTTCGCCAGCCGCTACATCGACGCGAATGGCGTACGCCTTCACGCGGTCGTCGGAGGCAAAGGCCGTCCACTCCTGCTGGTCCATGGCTGGCCGCAGACCTGGTACCAATGGCGGCTCGTGATGCCGGCACTGGCCCGCGACTTCGAAGTCATCGCGGTCGATCAGCGAGGGATTGGCCTGTCAGAAAAACCGGAGCGCGGGTACGACGCGGGCGCGCAAGCGAATGACATGGTCGCGCTCATGGAGGAGCTCGGCCATCGACGGTTCGCCATGGTTGGGTTCGACACTGGCATGCCGATCGCCTACGCGTTGGCCGCGGATCACCCCGAGCGGCTCGAACGTCTGATCGTTGGCGAGGCGATCATCACAGGCGTCACTCCCTCACCGCCGCTACTGGTGCCAGGCCCACTGAACAAGCGCCTCTGGCATATCGCCTTCAACCGGCTCGACAGCTCGGTCAACGAAGCGCTTGTTCAAGGCCGAGAGGACATCTACTTTGGCGCCGAGTACGCGGGATCCGCGGGCACGCCGCTGCCTGATGCCGTCGTCAGCTATTACGTCGAACGCCTCGCATCGAGCCGAGATGCTTTACGCGGTAGTTTCGGGTCCTACCGAGCGATCGACGACTCGATCGCGCAAAACGAGCAGCGCAAGCAGCGCAAGCTGACGCTGCCCGTACTCGCGATCGGCGGCGGCAAAGGCCTCGGCGAAGGCGTCGCGAATACCATGCGGCTGATTGCTGAGAACGTGGAGAGCAAAATCATTCCCGACAGCGGGCACTGGGTCGCAGAGGAAGCACCTGAACAGCTGCTGGCGGCGGTGATGCCATTTCTGGCGCCCTACCGGGATGCTGCGGCGAAGTGAGCAGTCGCGAATTGGGAGATCGCTCATGCCACTGACTTTCGAGACACTCAGAGTGCGCACGGAAGGGGCCGTCCTGTTCGCGGACATCTCGGCCCCGCCGATGAATCTTCTCGGGACCGAGCTCGTTCGCGATCTCGTCTCGCTGATTCAGCACGCCGAGGCTGATACGGCGTTGCAGGTGCTCGTGTTTGCAAGCGCCGACCCCGACTATTTCATTTCGCATGTCGACGTCACGCGAATCAACGAGTATAGGGAGCACGCCGCGAAGCTGACCGGCGAGCCCTCGATCGCCATGCTGTTCCGGCACCTCAGCGCGAGCCGACTCGTTACGATTGCACAGATCGAAGGGCGCGTACGCGGCGCTGGCAGCGAATTCGTGTTGGCGTGCGACATGCGGTTCGCCGCACGAGAGTCAGCGATCTTCAGTCAGCCCGAACTGGGCTTCGGCCTCATCCCCGGCGCGGGCGGGATTCAGCATCTGACCCGTCTTATGGGCCGCGCGCGTGCGCTCGAGGTGATGCTGAGTGCGGACGACTACGACGCGGACCTGGCGGAGCGATACGGCTGGATCAATCGCGCGCTGCCCGCCGTCGCACTGGGTAAGTTCGTCAGATCGCTCGCCAATCGGATCGCCGGCTTTCCTGCCGCGGGGTGCGCCGTACTCAAGGATCGGATCAATGCGATCGCACTTGCGCCGGCCGACGATTTCCGTCGTGATTCGGATCTCTTCGTGGAACGGGCAGGCGACCCCGAGACCCAGCGCCGGATTCGGATCGCGATGGCGCGCGGGTTCCAGACACATGACGGAGAACTGGCACTGACGGAAATGGTCGGCGATCTGGCCGAGCGTTGATACCGTCGGGACCAGCGAACTGATGAATGGGCAAAACTGCTACGGAGATGGCGCAGGGTAGGCTTCGTCTGGTTCCGTTCGTGTGATAGAGACGGCTTTGCGCATCGTGACCCAAGTCTGGCAACCTGATCAGGAGTTCTTCATCAAGCCCGAACCAGGGCGCCGTCCCGTCTCAGTGTCCGATTACTCGCCAAGAGTTGACATCTCGCTGCCCAAAGCGCCAGCCGTCCGTGCAACATCTAGCCGAACTCCGGCCTGGCCGGATGATCGACGATGATGACGCGCCCGTCGGTTAGCGCCCGGACCGAGTGCCGGGTGTTACTCGGAACGATCGCCACGATCCCAGGGCGCACGATCTGCGCCACGTCGTCGACGAACATGTCGAGCTCACCGGCGATGACTTCGTATACCTCCTCCTCTGGGTGGAAGTGCTCGTGAATCGTCGAGCCGGCCGTGAACTCGTAGTCGGCGAACGTCATTGTCGCTGTGTGGAAGAAGCGGCCCTTCCACCCAGGTAGACGCTCGACGACCTTGAGCCCACTCGTGTCCAAGAACGGCATGCCGCCCTCCTATGCCCGCCCGGCTCTGATGACTGCACGGGGATCGCTCACCGGATCCACGAGTCCCGCAGTCTAGGTTCGTTTGATTGTCGCGAGCCAGGCCGGTGCCCCGTGGTCGTGGAATCTGGTCTGAAGCCGATCCGGCTCGATCGCGGCCACGCTCCATCTATGACTGGGGTTGAACGCCGCTTTCAGCTCTTCCTGACTAATGGGGTGCGGGCCAGTATCGGGACCGTCGTCGCTAAAGCACAACACATACAACGTTCCATCGTGCGCGGTCACCGATGCGAGACTGGCCACGTATCCTGGTCGCTCGTCGGCGTCGAAGGTGTGAAACAATCCGCAGTCCAGCACCGTCTCAAAGCTGCGCTTCAAGCGATCCAGATGGAGCGCGTCAGCCGCAGCGAACTCAACCTCGATCCTACGGTCGTTGGCCTTCCGGCGGGCGATCGTCAGCGCCGTCTCGGCGACGTCAACGCCCAGAACTGACAATCCCAGCGAGGCGACGTACAGAGTGTTTTCGCCGGTCCCACAGCCGGCATCGAGCACCGCTCGGGCGAATCGCCCTTCGGATGCCAAACGCACTACTGCTGGCTGCGGCTGGCCGATATCCCACGGTGCCGGGCCGTCGAGGTACGACGTGTCCCAAGCCAGTCCCGTCATCCGTTCGTGACTCGTTGGGTCCCGACCACTGAATGGATCGTCAGCGAGGATTCCTGATCGCTCCGACATCTTTGTCCTTTTCTCTTCAACTGATCTTGCCACCCCGTCGGCACTCGAACGGGCGCTCACCACGTCCGTCTAGACCGTTCAGCGTCGAAGTTTAGAGAAGGTCGTCGCAGCGGGTCTTGGAAAAATCGGCCACGGCGGCCGACGCCAGTCGGGCCGGTGTTGCGCGGCAAATCGAGCGACGTCGAGTGTGAGGTACGCTTGATCGAAGCCGCCGTCCGACGCGAGGGTAGCGGCCGTGTGGCCGAGCAGGTCAGCCGCTGATGTGCGGACCCACGCGCGCGCGATCCAGACTCGCCTCCAAGCAGGGAGGATGCCGTCCGATGGGGCATGACCCGCGGAGAGTATCGCGCTGTTCGATCGCTGGATCACCGAAGGATGGGCTGATTAACAGGTCAACATCAGAGCTTTCGAAGCCTCTACAGGAAAAGCCGCGCTTCGTTGAAGTGTGACGCATAGAAACCACTGATCGGCCACTGGTGTGCGAACGACCGTGCGCGCTCATCGAAGGCTGAGACGCAGCAGAAGCAGCACAAACGCGACGCTACTCAAAAGGCTTCGGATCGCGTGCAGGCGGCCCCATCGAACCAGAAGCGCAGTCGCCCGCACGCCACGTTGATCGAGTGACGGATCGAGCAGTTGCTTGTTGGTCGGCAGAATCGCGATAAGAGTAAACGGGACGACCGCACCCAGGAGCACGGCTGCCACACCGATCCCCACGTCTCGGAGGAGCCATGCGGACCAGAGCCCGCTCAAACAAGCCATGATGGCGAGGGATGCCTGCATCAACGTTGCCCGGTGATAACTCGGTGCAAACTGTCGTAGTGCGATCTCGTTGCCACACGAGAGCCGCGCCGGATGCTCGACTGCATTGATGTAGATCGCCGCGCCCGCGAACAGGCCGGCACACACAGTCGCAATTGTGAGGGGCCACATGATCGGTAGCCTCCGTTCGCCTAGTTGCTTCGAGCACATCGGTGGTACGGCGAGACGACTTGAGAATCGCAAATCACGATGGTCGCGGGCGGATCGGTGTGGACAATACGCGGTTCTGCGCGCCGAGTTCAGGGCCTGGTGTGCCCGAACACCTCTGGGCCGGCAAACCTGGCGCTGGCGCCAGGCGCTCTTCGATGCGCAGTGCCTCGTTCCACTTGGCCATGCGTTCGCTGCGCGCGAATGAGCCGACCCACATGTGCAGCGTCGAATATGTGTCCTTCCAGGCCTCGTACGGCAGGGCGGGCCAAGGTTCGGGAGTCATGTCGTCATCCTCGCCGCAGTAATGACCGTTGTTGCTCGTTCGTATTTTCGGCGATCCCCAGTTCGTGTACGTCATCTCACAGTCGATGATGCTGATAGCCTCTCCGGATAGCCGATTCGTCGTGAGGCAGGCGCGGCCTCGATCAGCGGCGGCGATCATCGACGGCAGCTGTTTGCACCGGCACCGTCAGGGGTACACTCAGATACCCGACCGCCTCGGGTGGCCGGATCGCCTGATAAACGCTGCGACGGTGTCGCCTTCGTGCCTCAGCCTGTGTCTGGCGATCTCTCCGGTGTCGCGGTCCAGCATGACAGGTCTCGTCGTCGAAGTAGCCCAAATCGCAGTGCATGAAGGTCACGAGGCAGTCGTCGGTCGTCCTTGAAAGTGCTATGTACCCTTCTCGTGTATTTCACAGGCAGTGCGAGTGTCGAACTGAGGAGGGATTTCCATGGGCGACGATTTAGCTGCAGCTAACGTCAATCGCGCGTATCAGCTCGCCGCGTCGAGCATCGCGATCTTCACGTTTCTACTGTTCTTCCTGTATCCGAGGTTCGCAAGCGGCGAGGTCGACCCCTTGCGGTTTCAAGCCACGTTGATCGTGATGGGTGTCGCGACGTTTTCATTCGCGTTCGCGTCCTTCTATTACTATGGGGCCTCGCTTGGCGGCCGGATCGACGATGCGGAGCGGGCTCAGTACTCCCGTCGAGGCGATCGCATCTGGCTGCTCGGATGCGTCCTGCTGTTCCTGGTTCCGAGCTTGATCCTCTTCACGGTCAGGCTTCTTGCCGTCGCGTCTTCGTGGTTCGCACTCTGGCTGGTCTACGTGCTCTTCGTCATCCGCTACTTCCCCCGCGTCCAGACTGCGGGGAAGACCTGAGCCCGCGAAAGAAGATGGCTGATCCTGCGGAGCCCTCAGCTGATCGAAAAGTACCTGGAGAGCCGGGACGACGTTTTGACCGACTGCCGAGACCTCGCTGGCGCGGTGGATCATGCCTTGATCTGGAGCAGCTTGATCAGGTTGCCGCCAAGAATCGCTTCCTTCTGGGTGTCAGTGACGGCCTTCGAATTCAGGATGAAGTCGATCCCGACCGGCCAGTCGAACGGATAGTCCGTTCCGTAAAACATGTGGTCGGCGCCAACTTCCGCCACGAGATGACGAAGACCGTCCTCGCGAAAGATCATCGTATCGATGTACAGATTGCTCCTGAAGTACTCGCTCGGCTTTTTCTTGAGCGCCTTGCAGTCTCCGCCGCTGCCGCGTCCGCACAGTGCATCCGAACGACCAATGTAGGAAGGCAAGTAGCCTCCTGCGTGCGCGCTGCAGATCTTCAAGCCCGGAAAGCGATCGAGCGTGCCTTCGAAAATCAGGTGCGATAAGAACACAGTCGTCTCCAGCGGATTTCCGATAGTGTTGCCCAGTCCACCCTTTCCCTGCAGTCGCGGGTTCTGCGTCGTGCCCTGCGCCTGCTGAGGGTGCATGAAGAGCATCGCCCCGAGCTCCTCCGCCTTCGCCCAGAACGGATCAAACTTGCGATCCGAGAGCTCCTGGCCTTCGACGCTGCCGCCGATGGCGGCACCGCGCAATCCGAGTTTCCTCATTGCCTGATCGAGTTGATCGGCCGCGAGATCCGGATGCTGCAGCGCCAGCGTCGCCATTCCCACAAAGCGGTCCGGATTCTTCGCGACCGCCGCGGCGATTTTTTCGTTCTGCACCGCGATCAGATCGCGGGCGAGCTCCCGTTCCGCCGAGTACCCCCAGGCGTTGACGTTAATGGCCTGAACGTCGATGCCCTCCTTGTCCATGTATTGCAGGCGCTCCGCCGTGCCTGGACCAAGCGCGATCGCTCCGGTGAGATTGTTCTTGGCCGTCGCCGCCAGCGGTGTGTCTTTCACCACTTCCCAGACTTCGGGTACGAACGTGTGCGCGTGAACGTCAACAACCGTGATGCGGCGGCCGCCGATCGAGGCTTGCCGCCTCACCTGGGCTGCCTGGCCCGCAAGAGCCGTTGCGGCCGAGCCGCGGCTGCCGAGGACCATTCCTGCCGTCGCGCCGGCAAGATGCCTGAGGAAGTGTCTGCGGTTGGGCATCGTCTCTCTCTCCTTGAGCGCTAGGTCTTTGCCGTGCGCACATATTCTTCAACGTTCTTCGCAAGCACGTCGAGCGGTACGTTCCCGCCGCGCACCACGGTGTCGTTGAATGCCTTAAGGTCGAAGCTCGATCCTCGCGAGGTCATCGCCCTCTGGCGCTGGCGGTTGATCTCGCTGTGGCCCACCTTGTAGCCGCACGCTTGCGCCGGCCACGAACAATAGCGATCGACCTCGCTTCCGACTTCCAGCGGATTTGATCCGTTCACATCCACGAAGAACTGCACGCCCTGCTCGCGAGTCCAGCGCTTGGCGTGCAGACCGGTGTCCACCACCAGCCGGCACGCGCGGAACGCGATCGACTGCAAGTATCCCAGCCGTCCGACCGGATCGTTTTCATAGGCGCCGAACTCGTCCGCGAGCTGCTCGGCGTAGAGAGCCCAGCCTTCGGAGTACGCGCTGAACGAGAGCAACTGCCGGACGAGGGGCAATGCGTGCGTGTATTCGCCTTGCCAGATGTGGCCGGGGATCGCTTCGTGAAACGTCAGATCGGCAAGACTGTACTTGCTGTGCAGGTCCGTCGTTCTCAGGTTGATCCAGAATCGTCCGGGAATCTTGCCGTCGATCGATCCAGCGCCGCCGTACGCGCCCGGCGCGCCAGGTTCTTCTTCCGGCGGCAGCCGTTTCACCTCCATGTTCGGATTGACGACCGTGATGAACGCGAGCGGCATCTTCGACCGGATCCAGTCGAGGCGATTCTGAATGAATGCCATGATCTCGGCACGGCCCCTGTCGCCTTCCAGGAACTGGTAGCGCCGATCCTTCGCCAGCGCTGTCATGCGTTCGCCGACCGTCCCCTGCGAGTACCCAGCGCCTTTCAGGATCGAATCCATCTGCGCGTGAATCTGCTGCAGCTCGCTGCGGCCCATTTCGTGGATGTCGTCCGGAGACATCGTGGTGGTCGTCGCGGCCTTGAGCGCCCACCGGTAATACTCGTCCCCGCGCGGCCGCGCCCACATCCCCGCGTCGTTGGTGGCGGCGGCTCTCTGCGTCTGCAGTTCACCTATCTGCCGCTCGAGCGCCGGCGCAATCTCCTTCGCGGCGATCGCCCGGGCGCGCTTGGCCCAACTGCCGGGAATGTTCTTCGTGCGCCGCTCGATGGACTCGACGACCGAGCCGCCCTCGCGCGCATTCCTGGCGGAGAGGCCCAGTTGCCCCAGCGCTTTGTCTAGCAGGAACGCCGGCGGCACGAGCCGTTCTGCGCGTGCAGCCTGGATTCGTCCGAGCTCGCCATCGAGCTGCCTCGCATACGACTGCAGCCGTGCGAGATAGGCTTCCGCGTCGGCGGCGTTCTCGATTCGATGATCGCTGTCGAGAAAGCGAGGGACATCGAGAAACGCGCCGACGTTCTGGATGACAACGTACGGTGTGTTGCGCCAGCTGCCCACCGGCACATCGCCGTAGGGCAGCGCGAAGCCGTCGAGCGCGGTCGCATACGCGCTGCGAACTACCTCAAAGCTGGTGCGCAGTGGATGCGAGAGCGCTGAGGTGTTGAACGCGTTGGTCCGTTCCAGGTCGCGGCGAAGCTGGTTCGCGATGCGCTGCTGACCGTCGGCCGAGCGATCGGCGAGCTCGGAGCGAAGATCCGCTCTCGACCCGACATCGATGCCAAGCGACGTCGCGGTCTCCGGACTCAGACGGAGAAGACTGTTGGCGATGTCGTCGAGCAGTGCAACCGCCTCGGCCTCGCCTGGTGTTGCTGATTCCGGCGCTCCCGGCTCTCGCGCGCACCTGGATGTCAGAGGCAAGGCGGCAATCGAGGCGAACGCGGCGATCGCTTTGCGGCGGGTGATCAACAACAAGGCCGGCTCCATGCGAAGTTGACGGTCACGCGTCATGGTGGCACTAGATTACAGTGAGACCGAAATGACACCGCGATCAGGAGTGATGAGGATGAACATTCGACGGCAAAGCTCGACGACCGCTCGCTGCGCTGATGTTGTCCGCGATCTCCGACACGGTCGCCGCTCAGCACCGGCCTCCCGCATCGCCGCCCGCCGAATCGGACCGCTGTCGATCAACCTCGAGGAGATCAAGTATCCGTATGCCGTGCACTATCTGAACCTCAATCTGTACGAGCACGACGCCCGCATCGCGGACATGGACGTCGCGCCTGTCGGCCGCGCGAACGGGCAGACTGCCTGCTCCTGCATGGCAGAGACGATAGGCTGGATTAGGGCCCTCTGGAAGGTCACATAACGCCCGTTCTCGGTCCCAGTCGCTCCCTCTTCGGCAGAGGGCGCGCAGCCTGCGCTTCGGCGTCAAAGCACCCCTCATCAAGATTGTGCAGGTCGACGCACCGCGGCTCCTGGATGACGTTTCGCCCACCGACCGAAGTCGAAAATGAGCAGCGTATCCTGGGCGTCATCGTAGCCGAGCAGACTGGAATCGACGTGAAGGGGGCGACGCCCCAAGAGCAGATCCTCGGTATCGTCAACAATCATTGGCAGAGTTACCGCATCGGGGCTGCGGCACAACTCGAACTTGCCGATCTGCTGGCCGATGGCCCACTGCACCTCGACGTTCTTGCCGAGCGCACGAAGACTCACGCGCCGAGCCGTTATCTGATGTTGAGAGCGTTGGCGAGCCCGGAAATCTTCGCGCAAAGATCGCCACAGGTATTCGCCAATACGCCCGCGAGCGAATGTCTCTGCCGCAATCTGGCAGCGTCAAACTGGGCGTGGATTCGATTGACGCTTTGCGCGGGCGCTCCGGTGTTCGAGGGATGGCGACGGTAGGTGCTGTCTTTGCAGAACGGGCGTCTGGATTCGATCAGGTGACTGGTGAGCACGGGTGGGAAACCTGCAATCGAACCCACAAACGCAGCCGATCTTCAACCAGGCGATGCGGGACGTAAGCGCCTCGATCAGTCCGGCCCGTAATGTCCCACGATTGGATCGGTACGGGTAGGCCCGTTAGGCGATTGTGTGATGTAAGCTCGCGTGGTGGTCGACGCGTCCGCATCCGGTTTCTGCTCCTAATGGTCGTTGGGTGGTTGGCGCGCCGGGAACGAGAGGCGCTCGCCTATCTGATCGCAGAGAATCGCGTTTTCCGCCAGCAACTCGGCGGACGTCGGCTTCGGCTTACTGACGACGATCGCTGGTATCTGGCGGTGCGCGCGTATCGGCTGGGCCGCGCGGGCCTGCGTGAGGTCGCATCGATCGTCACGCCAGATCGCTGGTGCGGTGGCACCGCGAGCTCGTCGCGCGGAAGTGGATCTATCGGTCACCGCCGGCGTGGTGTCGTCGTGGAGATCCGGCTCGCCGCGGCGATCGGAGCCGCTCACCCTGCGTGGCGCGCCGTCCTCGTCGATCCGACCACCGCGCTGCGCGCGGAATGATGACGGTCGATCGCGGCTTTGAAGTCGACATAATGCACAGACGGAGTATTCTTGTCGCCTTGGCGGAGGTATCTACATGATGAAACACACGCTGGCTGTAGTCGCTGTCGGCTTCATGTGTTCCGTTGCCGTGGGCGAGGCGCGTGTCACGCGCATCGAGGTCGTCAAGGTCGAGCCGGTCCCCGCGGCGCAGGCCAACGGCCAGGCGGTGCCTCCGTACGAACGGATCAGCGGCCGGTTCTACGGAGAGCTGGATCCCCGGGATCCGAAGAACGCGCTGATCACTGACATTCAGCTCGCGCCGAAAAACGCGCGCGGCATGGTCGAATACGTCGGCACGTTCTCGTTGATGAAGCCCGCCGACACGTCCAGGGCGAGCGGGCTGCTCATGTACTCGGTCGTCAATCGAGGGAATGGCAGTGCGTCGGCGAGCGCCGAGGGTCACGTGTCGCTCGTGAGCGGCTGGCAGGGGGACGTCATTCCGTCGGCCACCAATCAGACGATTCAGGTGCCGCGAGCAAAGAATCCCGATGGCAGCAGTATTAGCGGACCGCTCGTGATCAGGCTCACCGGCCAGACCGGAAACACGGCGACCTTGACGATTCCGCGGGCGACTCCGACGCCGTACCCGCCGGCGACGCTCGACACGACCGCCGCGACCCTGGTGTCCGCCGTTGCCGAGACGCCAATGGGTGTGAAGAGCGGCGTCGTGAAGATCGCGAGCACAGACTGGGCGTTCGCCACGTGCGAGAAGTCGCCGTTTCCCGGCGTTCCCGATCCTACGCACATCTGCCTGAAGAACGGATTCAATCCGTCGCTGCTGTACGAGGTGCAGTACACGGCGAAAGATCCGCTCGTTCTTGGCATCGGCTTCGCGGCCACACGCGATCTCAATTCGTTCTTCCGCTATGAGAAGAAAGACGATGCCGGGACGGCCAACCCGGTGGCGGGCGCGATCCGCTGGGCCATCTCCGAAGGCAGTTCACAGTCGGGAACGTTTCTGCGCGCCTACATCCATCTTGGCTTCAACCAGGACGAGCAGGGCCGCATTGTCTGGGAGGGGAGCAATCCGCACATCGCCTCGCGCGTGATTGACATGAACCGCCGGTTTGCGCTCCCCGGCGGGACGGTCGCGATGTACGAGCTCGGGACGGATGCTCCGCTCTGGTGGGAAACCTGGAACGACACGGCACGCGGCCGTGGGAAGACAGGCATCCTGGATCGCTGCCGGACCACCAAAACGTGCCCGAAGATCATCGAGACGTTCGGCGCCGCTGAAGTCTGGGGGCTCCGCGCCTCGGCAATGATGGTGGGCACCGATGCCAAGGCAGATATTCCGCTGCCGGATACGGTTCGACGGTACTACTTCGCGGGGGCGCAGCACGGCGGCGGACGCGGCGGGTTCAGCCTGACTGGCGAGGCGGCGCCGGCGTGCGAGCTGCCATCGAATCCGATTCCCGAGGCGCAGATCCGCACCGCGCTGCTCAAGTCGTTTGTGGCGTGGGTGACGACCGGTGCGCCGATGCCCGCGAGCCGCTATCCGAAAATCTCGGACGGCACACTGGTGCCGAACACGAACGCCGCCATGGGTTTCCCGCGGATTCCCGGCCAGCCGATGCCTGAGCGTCTGCAACGGCCGCTGATTGGATATGCGCTGGGTTCACATTTCAACCACAAGGACGGCAGCGGCCATTTGACGGCGGTGCCGGTCGTGGAGAAAGAGTTCCCGCAGCTCGTGGTGAAGGTTGATGCGGATGGCAATGAGGTCGCCGGCCTGAAATCGCCGCTGGCGATGGCGCCGCTCGGGACCTATACGGGTTGGAATGTGACGAAAGCCGGGCCGTTCAAGGGACTGCTGTGCGGCGACGTGCCGACGGGTGGATTCATCCCGTTCGCGAAGACGAAGGGGGACAGGACCGCATCCGGGGATCCGCGCCTGTCGCTCGAGGAGCGCTACCGGTCACACGAGGGATACGTGGAGGCCGTCACCGCGGCCGCCAACACGCTCGTGAAGGACGGTCTGCTGCTCAGATCCGATGCCGACACGATGATCGCGCAGGCGCAGAACAGCGACATTCTGAAGTAGAGACTGGAACATTACGGGCTGGGCTTATCGGCGGCTCTGGCCGCGCGAGGTGAATCTAACCCTCTATCAAAAAGCCAGTCGATTGGGGCGTCGATCGACTTGTTGGACAATACGCGGTTCTGCGCGCCGAGTTCAGGGCCTGGTGCGCCCGAACACTTCTGGGCCGGCAAACCGGGCGCTGGCGCCAAGGCGCTCTTCGATGCGCAGTGCCTCGTTCCACTTGGCCATGCGTTCGCCGCGCGCGAATGAGCCGACCTTGAGCTGGCCGGTCCGCCAGCCAATCGCCAGGTGCACGATCGTCACATCTTCCGTCTCGCCAGAGCGCGCGGAAACGATGCCGGCATAACCTGCTGCCTGCGCGGCGTGCCACGCCTGCAGCGTCTCGGTGAGTGTGCCGCGCTGGTTCGGCTTGAGCAGCACGGTGTTGGCGGCGCCCAGCGCGGCCGCGTGCTGGACGAGTGGCGCGTGCGAAACCAGCAAGTCGTCGCCGACGATCTGCAGCCGGTGCCCCACGGCGCGGGTGAACTGCGCAAACGCGTCGGCGTCGTCCTCGGCAAGCGGGTCTTCGATCGAAACGATCGGATACTTGTCGATCCAACGGACCAGCATCTCGATCAGGCCGTCGGCGTCGAGTTCGCGCGACTCGAGCCCGAGCCTATAACGCCCTGCGCGACCGAACTCGGAAGCCGCGATATCGAGCGCGATCGCGACCTGCGTGCCGGGGGAAAGTCCAGCACGCTCGATGGCCTGCACCAGCATTTCCAGCGCCTGTTCGTTGGTCGTGAAGTCCGGCCACCAGCCGCCTTCCTCGGCGACGCCGTAGATCGAGCCGCGTCCGCGCATCAGTTCGCCGGCGCTGCGATAGACCTCGGCGGTCCATTCGAGCGCCTGGCTAAAACTCGTCGCGCCGGGACAAACGACCATGAAATCCTGCACGTCGACACGCCGACCGGCATGCGCACCACCGCCGAAGATCTGGATCTGCGGCATCGGCAGCAGCGCCGTGCCCGATCCCAGGTACTCGTGGAGCGGAACGCGCAGCGAGTGCGCCGCTGCGTGGGCGGCGGCCATCGACACTGCCAGCGTTGCGTTCGCGCCGAGCCGCGTTTTTGCCGGCGTGGCGTCAAGAGCGATCAATCGTTCATCGAGGGCGGCCTGGTCGTCCGCCGCCGCGCCGCCGAGCGCGCGCGCGATTTCGCCATTCACGTTCGCGACCGCTTGTTGCACATCCTTTCCACCGAAACGCGTCGAGCCGTCGCGCAGTTCCAATGCCTCGCGGGTTCCTCGCGACGCACCCGCCGGCACCATCGCCATCCCGACCGCGCCGTCGTGCAACGTCACCTCCGCCTCCACCGTCGGCCGGCCGCGGCTGTCCCACACGCGCCGCGCGTGGATGGATCGAATCGTGCGCGCGTTCATCGTGCGATCTCCTCGCGCCACGCGGCAGCGACCGACTGTAAGCGATCAACCGGTTGTCTGAGCAAGGGTGCCGCCACCCGGCGCACCTGTTCGCGTTGCGCCTCTTCGGTGACGTATTCGACCGGCGATTTGCCATCGATACGCGCGAGAAACAGTCCGGGCAGCAGCGCAGCGGCACGGCGCTCGATCTCGGACCGTGGCTCCCACTCGACTGCCTGCAGGTAGGTTGCGGAAAGCGCGTCGAACGCGGCGAAAAAGGCGGCGTGCGCCGCTGAATTCCAGAGGCACTTGAGCAGCAGGTGATTCAGGCAGAACGCGAGGTCGAATGCCGGATCGCCCCACCACGCACATTCCGCATCGAGCAAGACAGGACCTGGTGCGCCGATGAGGATGTTCTTCGGGCTGACATCACCGTGCACCAGCGCCACCGTGTGCGTGCGCGTCACCTCCACAAGTTGTTCCAGCTCGGCGGCAAGACCCGGATGGCGTTGCGCGGTGGCGAGCAGATACGGCTCGAGCCGGATGGCGAAGAAAATTGCGTCGGTGGCAAACTGCTGCGCCAGTTGCGGTCGCGCGGCCGAGAAGTTGTGAATGCGTGCGAGCACGG
>JBKPSC010000256.1:0-20901 GCA_046734915.1 Acidobacteriota bacterium
GTCTACAGCGGTCAGCGAAGAACGGCGCGGCCACCGGCGCCGGCTCTTCGATCTCATTGAAGAGCACGTCCTCGCGCCGGTTTCACGAGCGTCGGCGGGCTGAACCTGCCGGCGCCGGCTTTCCGGTCACGGGCGTGGTAACCTCAGCCGTTCAGGGCCGACCTCTTCTAACGATTTCCTAACCCCTAGCTCATGACCTGATCCGCACGGCACGCTACCTTGGCCGTGGCGTGCGGCGATGGTTGCCGCCGCGACAGGAGAGTCGATCTATGAAGCACCTTTCACGGCGCACCTTCGCTGCAGTAGCTCTCTCACTCTTCATGTGGATGCCGGTCGCGATCGACGCGAGCCAGCAAGCCGACCCGCGTTCGGCGTCACAAGATCGGAACGTCGTTCAACGCCGCATCCCCAAAGTGGGACGCGAGGGCGCGCTGCCGTTCGTGCGCACCGAGCTCTTCTTCGGAACCGCGAAGCAGGATGGTGTCGTTACCGAAGAGGAGTTCAGGGCGTTCGTCGACAGCGAAGTGACGCCGCGCTTTCCCGATGGTCTGACGCTGCTGAAGGGAGACGGACAGTTCCGAGGCGAGGACGAAGTCGTCATCAAGGAGCAATCGTTCGTGTTGATTCTCTTATATCCCTACGAGACGTTCTCCAAGAGCAGCCAAAAGATCCAAGAGCTGCGCGAGCTGTACAAGTTTCAATTCGAACAGGAATCAGTACTCCGGGTGGATGACCCATTCATCGTGTGGGTGTCCTTCTAGGATCGCGCGTGAACGTTACGGGGATTTGTCGCACCCGACACAGCCGCGCAACACGCGTTGCCTACATTCATCCCGCGCCGCTGGAGCGTCCACGGTGGACCTCAGTCCCGGTGCGGGAGAACACCAGCAATGAAAACGTCGTTGTGGATTTCGGCCGCGGTGATTGGCACCGCGGTCGCAGCAGGGATCGCCCTCGGGCCGGGTCTCGGCGCCGACGGTGACCTGGACTGGGGTCTGCTGGTTCAGCGCCAGCTGAACGAGCGCTCTCAACTCCTTTTCGGGGTTCGTAGCCCGCTCAGCAGGAGCGCGCTCGGACCCTACACGGATGCCGACAGTACCAAAGCGATCCGCGTTGCCGAAGGATTAAAGGTGTCGCTGGTATCGTCGGCGGTTGCTCCTCTGGCCGACCAGATCGTGCTGTGGCCGAGCGACCTGCGTCCGACGCATTTGTTCGTCTGCATCGAAGCCAGCACCAACGCCACCGTGCAGCGCATCGATCTGTCTCAGCCTCCCAACACGAACGCGACCACGATTCTCAGCGGGCTGGCTTCGTGCGATCCGATTCGCCGCACGCCCTGGGGCACTCTGCTCGCCGGCGAAGAAGCGAGCGACGGCGGTGTGTACGAGATTCTGGATCCCCTCAACATCACGTCCGCGGTGACCGTCAGCGACCGCCCCGCCGGCACGACGAGCGATCCGCGCGTGGTGAAGCGCAAGGCGCTGGGCATGCTCGCCTGGGAAGGCAACCCCGTGCTCCCGAACGGCACTGTGATCTTCGGTGACGAGCTTCGTCCTGGCAGCGGCAACCCGGGTGGCGCCATCTTCAAGTTCGTCCCCGATATTCCGTACGAAGGCGGCGGCGTGATCACCGTGCCGGCTCAGTCGCCGTTTGCCGCAGGAAAACTCTACGGGTTGAGGATCGGGTCGACCGGAGACAACGGGCAGGGCACCGAGATTGGACAGGGCTTCTGGATTCCGATCAACGAGACGGTTGTTCCCGGTCTCATCGACGGGAACGGGAACATCGCGCTGCGGAAGGCTCAAGCGGCCCTCAAGCTGATTGGTTACTACCGTCCAGAAGACATGGACATCGATCCAGTCGCCAAGTCCAACGACGAAGTGCGGGTCTGCTGGACCAACACCGGGCGCATGTCGAATGGAGCCGGCAGCGTCGAAGAGACCGGGTCGATCTACGGCGAGATCATGTGCCTGACTGACGAGCCCGATTCCGCCGCGGACAGCGGAGCGATTCCGACGGTCCGGCGATTCATCTCCGGGAATCCGCAGTTCAACTACTTCGACAACGTGGCCTTTCAGCCGAACACCGGCAATCTCGCCATTACCGAGGACGGCGAGGTCGAGGTCGTCAAAAAGGACGGAACGACCGAGCTGCGCGGCAACGACATCCTGTTCTGCCTGACCGACGGTGACGACGACGACGTTCAAAGCGACGGCTGCATCCGGACCGTGTCGCTGCGCGACACGGCCTCGGAGCCGACTGGCATCATCTTCAGTGGTTCCGGCGACACGATGTACGTGAGCCTTCAGCACCGTACGACGAACGAGGGTGCGCTCTTGAAGATCACCGGATTCGACGTCAAGAAGAATCCTCACTGGCGCGACCACGACGACGAGTGGTGGCCCTGGGGTTGGGGCAAGAGCCACCAGTAATCTATCGAGCGTTCTGTCCGACTGATCATCAAGATCGGACGATGTGGTATTCGAGGCCGACGGTGCCAGTCTTCTCGTACAACCGCTGCTTCCGTAGCTTTAGCGTGGCTCGGCCAGCCGGAGAAGGCAGCAGCGGGATTCCACCGCCGAGCAGGACAGGGATCAATGACACCTCGACCCGATCGACCAGGCCGGCCGCCAGCAGGCTGCGAAAGAGCTCCCCGCGACCGAAGAGCGCGATGTCCTTGCCCGGTCTGGCGCGCAAGTCTGCGACGACGCGCTCGGCGTCCGATCGGATCACGACATGAGGATGGGCGCCGGCGTCCAGCGTTCTCGAGAACACGATGCTCTGAATCCCAGGGGCCGTCATGTCGGTCCCCCTGCGAATCATGGCCTCGAACGTCTTGCGGCCGATGAGAAACGTGTCGAACTCGCTCATCATCGCGGCGAAGTCGATGTCCGGATCCATGACGATCCAGTCGTGTTCACCATTCGGGCCGGCGCTGTACCCGTCGAGGCTCATGGCGCCGACGTATCGAACGAGTCGCATGGTCCACCTCCTGTGCTGCGGGCGACCCTAGCGAGCGCGGTTCGATTGCTCAAGTTCGTTCGTAGGTCTCGGTGAGCATGGCAAGCCGCTCGGTGATTTCTCTCGTCAACTGCCCGGGACGCAACTGCCACCGCCAGTTGCCGGCCGGCACGCCGGGCTGATTCATCCGCGCTGCGCCGTTGAGTCCGAGCAGGTCCTGAACGGGGACGATCGCGGTGTCAGCTACCGAGGCGAGCGCCGCACGAATGAACTCCCAGTGCACCTCGCCCCGATCCAGGCGGAGATATCGCTGCGCGTAATCGCGCTCGCGCTCGATGTCTTCGGACGACCGCGTGCTGTGGCCGGCGGCGCCGGTCCACCAGCCAACCGTCGTGTCGTTGTCGTGCGTGCCGGTGTAGACGACGAGATTGCGCGCGTAGTTGTGCGGCCTGAAGTCCGGCGCCTGAGGATCGGTGCCGAAGGCAAACTGCAGGATGGCCATTCCCGGGAAGCCGAACTGCGCCCGCAGGGCCTCGACCGGCGGCGTGATGACGCCGAGATTCTCGGCGACAAACGGCAGCGAAGCAGCGCCCAGTGCTCGCTGGATGCTCTCGAAAAGCGAGGCGCCCGGGCCCTGACGCCATTCTCCGCGCACGGCGGTCGTCGCACCGCGCTCGACCTCCCATACCGCAACGAAGCCGCGGAAGTGATCCAGCCGGAGGCGATCGACCAGCGTCAACAGCGTGCGAATCCGATCGATCCACCAGGCGTAGCCGGTTTGCTGGAGCAGCGACCAGTCGTAGTGCGGATTCCCCCACAGCTGGCCGGTCGCGCTGAAATAATCAGGCGGAACGCCGGCAACAACCGTCGGCTGGCCGTCAGAGGCGAGCCGGAACAGCTCGCGCCGGGACCACACGTCGGCGCTGTCGTGCGCGGCGAAGATGGGCAGGTCGCCGAGCAGGTCGATCGCGCGAGCCCGGCAATGGGCGCGCAGCCGGGCCCACTGATCGAAGAACACGAACTGGTTCAGCTTGTACTGCCTGATTTCACGGGCGACCCGCTTCGTCCACTTCGCCACGGCGGCTGGGTCCCGGGCCGCGATGTCCGGTTCCCAGTCGGTCCACGCCACCTGATCGTGCGCGTCCTTGACCGCCATGAAGAGTGGGTAGTCATCGAGCCACGGCGCGTGCCGGGCGCAGAATCGATCGAAGCGATCCCGTAGAACCGGGCGCGCCGCGTCGAAGCGCTGGACCAGGCGCGGCCAGACCTGACGCCGGTGCTCGATGACCCGAGGGTAGTCGACGCTGCCGGCGGTGAACTGACCGCCATCCCCGGCTTCCGCGCCGGTCAGCAGGCCTTCCTCGACGAGGACGTCCAGACTGACAAGCAGCGGATTGCCGGCAAATACGGACAATGACTGATAGGGTGAGTCGCCGTAGCCCGTCGGTCCAAGCGGCAGCACCTGCCAGACACGCTGGCCGGCTGCGGCGAGACGGTCGACGAAGTCGAACGCACTCGGCCCGAGGTCGCCGATGCCGTGGCGTCCAGGCAGGCAGGTCGGATGCAATAGCACGCCGCTCGCGCGTGGGAAGGACATTTGGTCGATGGATCCGCGCCTGCTAGAGATGCGGGGTGGCGTCCGAATCGCGTTCGCGGCTCGTCCTCAGCTGCCGTTCGAGCAGTTGCTTCGCCGCGTCGCGGCCGCCGAGTCCGAAAGCAATCGCGGCCCCGAGCATCAGCGCGCCGAACGTGATGGCGAACGCCGTCAGCACAACCGCGCTCGCCACGCGCAGTTGCTCGAGCGCCATCACGACGCCGATGGCGATGACCAAGATGCGGAGCGCACCGGCGAGCAGACGGGCTCCGGGCAGGCCCACGTTGACTGCGGCCAGGAGCGTCGCCCGCCAGAGAAAGTTGCCGATGAGGAAGCCGAGCGTGAACACGAGCAGCGCCACCAGGAACCGCGGCACGAAGGCGAAGAACTCCTCCACGAGGCCACGGAACGGGGCGAACTGCAGCGTGTCGACGGCCGAGACGATGAAGCCGATCCAGACGATCCAGAACACGATCTTCGCGATGAGCAGCTCGGCCGTCGGCATGTCGGCCATTCGTAGCATCTCGCTGGCGCCGCTGCGCACCGACAGCCGGTCCAGACGGAACCACACGAGCAGCCGGTAAAGGACCCGGCGCACGGTCAGCGCGACGACGAGCCCGCCGGCGAAGATGATGATGGCGGCGACCAGCCGCGGCACGAACAGCACGAACGCCGACGCGAAGTTCCGCCAGGACTGCAGCAACGCATCAACAATGTCTTGAATCATCGCGACCTCACACCTCGGCCCAGCCGCTGACGAGGGCGGGCTTGAGGCGTTGAAATCCGTCACAGAGAGCGTTGAGCCGTGATTGCACGACGTCCGCGGGATCGAGTGCGGTGTGCGACATGAAGCGGGCCGCGCGCCACATGTAGATCGGCACGAACATGTCGGCCAGCTGTTCGACGCTCGCTGCCCTGCCGGGGTGGGCCGCGCTCAGAAAGTCGTACACGCTCCTGATCCACAGTTCGTCATCGAGCGGCGGATCGACCGTGGCAATGAGCTCCATCAGACGCGAGAGCAATGGCGGAGCGAGCACGGTTTCGAGCAGCGGTTGGATCTCGGCGAGATCGTGGCGTGCCTGCTGCTCGAGCGTGGCGTAGTCCCATTCAGCGGGGGTCTGGTGACCGTCCTGATCGCTGCCCCACGTGCGCAGCTTGGTAACCTCGCTCGTCGTTCGCCAGAACGAATCGTGCGCCCGAAGGGTCGCTATCAGCGAGATCAGGATCTGACGGACCGCCTGCCGCAGCGTTGTTGTCGCCGCCGGAGCGGTGGCCGGCCGCCAGATTTGATCCAGCGGAAACTGTTTGGAGATAGCTTCCGTCCGTAGCCACAGATCGATGGCGAATGTGGCGGCGTCCTGACTCCAGATGTCCTGCGCCAGGCAGTGCGACACGAATCGTCCTGAGCACGAGAACTCCGCGCCGAGAGGTTCGTCGAGCCCGACGCCGTAGACGGCGCGCACCAGCGGCCGGACCAGCTGCGTGATCAGTGCGCCGTCACGCGGATGGCGGCGGTAGCGCGGCGCCAGGAACTCGGCGTCCCTCCGGGCGATGGGCGTGATGAGCTCGGTGACGCGGTCGGCCGTCGTCGCCGGACCGGCCGGGTCGACGATCACCAGAGTCTTCGCCTGCGTGAGCTCGGCCGCGGCAAACGCCGTCCGCAGCGCGGTGTGCCGGCCCGGCAGACCGTGATACGGCGTGACGACGCGGTGGAGGGTGCGGAGCGGATGCGAGGTCTGGACGACGTCGGTGTCGGCGAATGAAGCGTTGCGGATAAACTCGGGGGTGCCATCGGTCGATCCCGCGTCGGTGTTGATCATCACGGTGCGTTGCCGCGCGAAGTCGCGCGCGAAACAGACCTCGATCGCGCGCGCGACGGTCACGACGGTTTCGGCGTTGTTGAGCGTCGGCAGTCCGACCAAGATATCCACTTGGCCGACCGCCATCAGCTGCCGTAGCAGCGCGTCCGACAGTGAGCTCTCGTGTTCCACGGGTTATAGCCAGCGCAGCCGGAACCAGTAGAAGTCATACGGCCCCATCATCATGGGGTACGGCTCGCGGTTGATCCGCGGAAAGATGCTGCCGCCGAACATCTCGATCGGGATGCCGCCGTTCAGTTTGGACAGGTCGAGCTCGGAGACCTGGGCCGTGCCGGCAAGGTTGCAGACGACAAGAACGGTTTCGCGGCCGAGCGTCCGCGTAAAGGCCAGCACGCGATGGTTCTGCGGCTTGAGAAATTCAATCGAGCCGCGGCCAAAGACCGGCGTCGAGCGGCGAACTTCGATGAGCCGTCGGGTCCAGTGCAAAAGCGATGTCGGGTTCCGCTGCTGCGCCTCGACGTTGACCGCCTGATAACCGTACAACGAGTTCGATACTAACGGTAGCCACAAGCGTTCAGGGTCGGCGGACGAGAAGCCGGCATTGACGCCGCCCGTCCACTGCATCGGCGTCCGGACGCTGTTGCGGTCGCCGAGGTACACGTTGTCCCCCATGCCGATCTCGTCGCCGTAATACAGGATCGGGCTGCCCGGCAGCGACATCAGCAGTCCGGTGAGGAGCTCGATCCGTCGGCGGTCACCCTCCATGAGCGTCGCCAGGCGCCGGCGGATGCCCAGGTTGATTCGGGCGCGTGGATCCTGGGCGTATTCGTCCCACATGTATTGGCGCTCGATCTCGGTGACCATTTCGAGCGTGAGCTCGTCGTGATTGCGGAGAAAGATCGCCCACTGGCACGAATCGGGAATGCTCGGCGTTCGCTCGATGATGTCGATGAGCGGCTTTCGATCCTCCAGCCGCAGCGCCATGAACATGCGCGGCATGATCGGGAAATGGAACGACATGTGGAATTCGTCACCCGATCCGAAATAGGGCCGGACGTCCTCGGGCCACATGTTGGCTTCGGCGAGGAGCACCTTGCCCTGGAAATGGGCATCGAGCCGCGCGCGCAGCTCCTTCAGCACGACGTGCGTCTCGGGCAGGTTCTCGCAGGACGTGCCCTCGCGCTCGACCAGATAGGGGACCGCGTCCACGCGGAACCCGTCCACGCCGAGATCGAGCCAGAACTTCATCACGTTCCAGATCTCGTCGCGGACCGCCGGGTTGTCGTAGTTCAGATCCGGCTGATGGTTGAAGAAGCGGTGCCAGTAATACGCCTTCGACACCGGGTCCCACGCCCAGTTCGACAGCTCGGTATCGAGGAAGATGATCCGGACGCCGCGGTATCGATCGTCGGTGTCGCTCCAGACGTACCAGTCGCGGCGCGGATGCTCTCGCGAGCTGCGCGCTTCGGTGAACCAGGTGTGCTGATCCGAGGTGTGATTGAGCACGAGCTCGATGATCACGCGCAGGCCGCGCGCGTGCGCCTGCTCGAGGAAGCGCTCGAAATCCTGCAGTGTGCCGTAGCTGGGGTGAATGCTGGTGTAGTCGGAGATATCGTAGCCGTCGTCCTTGAACGGCGACGGATACATCGGCTGCAGCCAGATGCAGTCGACGCCGAGCGACGCCACGTGATCCAGCCTGGCGGTCAGGCCGGGGAAGTCGCCGATGCCGTCAGCATTGCTGTCGGCGAATGACTTGACGTGGAGCTGATAGAAAACCGCGTCTTTGTACCACAGCGGATCGGCGGATCTGACCATCGGCATCGCGGCGGGCGTGAGGACGTCGGGCGCGCGTCAGTGCGTCGCCGGCGCCTTCAGTGTAGATCCGCCCGCATCCTATCGCGTAAAGTTACCGGCACCGTTCAGGTTCAGTGGTTGGAGGTTATCGTGAAGCGTATTGTTCTGTCCCTACTTCTGCTGGGTGCCGCCGCCCTGCCGGCGGCGGCCCAATCGATTCCACAACTGCCGTTCGAATCGGTCCCCGATCCGCTGACGCTGCCCGACGACATCCATTTCGGGGAGATCGCCGGAGTGGCGGTCAACGCGAAGGGCCACGTATTCGTGTTCTCGCGCGGCAACTCGACCGGACCGTCTTACATGGCCACCGCGTCGCAGTTGCTCGAGTTCGACGCCAACGGCAAGTTCGTTCGTGAAATCGGCAAGAACCTGTACGCCTGGTCGTACGCGCACGCCGTCCGCATCGACAAGGACGACAACATCTGGGTCGTCGACAAGGGCTCGGACATGATCTTGAAGATGAACCCGCAGGGCCGGGTGGTCTGGGTCTTCGGCCGGAAAGGCGAGGCGTCGCACTTCATGACCCCGCCTGACTACGCGTCGACGCTGTCCGGCCTGCTCAGCCGGGCTGGCGTCGCCGTGACGACGCCCGCCAACAACAACCCGCGCAATCCGGCGCCCGTGCATCGCGACAACCAGTTCAACCAGCCGACCGACGTCGCGTGGGATTCGCAGGGCAATTCGTACTTCAGCGACGGCTACGTCAACTCCCGCGTCGGCAAGGCCAACGCCCGCGGCGAGTGGGTCGCGAGCTGGGGCGCGCTGGGGAACGGGCCAGGCCAGTTCGATACGCCACACGGCATCGCGGTGTCGCCGAAAGACGAGGTCTACGTCGCCGATCGCGGCAACCGCCGCATCCAGGTGTTCGACCCGTCGGGCAAGTTCCTGCGGCAGTTCACGGTCGACGTGCCGGTCGACGTCACGAAGGGGAAGCCGGTGTTCGGCCAGGCCACGCCGGACGCCAAGACCGGGTCGTTAGCCCCTGGCGCACCTGATGCGCTCTGCATGACCCCGGGCCCGAACCCCGTGCTGTTTGTTGGGGATCTCTATCCCAGCCGCATCTACAAGGTGTCGCTCGACGGCAAAGTCCTGGGCGTGTACGGTCAACCCGGCCGGAACCTTGGCGAGTTTGGTTGGATTCACGCCATCGCCTGCCCGTCCGAGAACGAAGTCTGGGTTGGCGAGCTGATCAACTGGCGCGTCCAGAAACTCGTGGCGAAGGGCAGCGCACCGCGGACCGCCTCCCGGTAACCGCTTCTCGAGGTGATGGCGGGTCGGGTTGGCCCGGCATCACCTCACCGGCGATGTCCTCAGCCCCGCCAGCCGCGCCAGGTACCGCCACGCTCGACACCGGCCGCGCCGTTGCGGTCGGCATGCCGCCGCGTCCCCGGCCCGCCGTGCCGTACGGGCTCGTCTGGACGCTCATTCGCACGGACTTCAAGTCGCGCTATCACGGCACCCTCAGCGGGTTCGTGTGGGCGCTCCTGAAGCCGCTGGCCATGTTCCTCGTGTTGTCGGCGGTCTTCTCGATTGTCTTCCGCAACGATCAGACGTACCGGCTCGACCTCCTGATTGGGTTATTCCTCTGGGACTTCTTTGCGGAGGGCACCAAGACCGGGCTGATCGCCCTTCACGAGCGAGGTTTTCTGCTGACGAGAGCGCGATTCCCGTCCTGGATTCTCGTCGTCACGTCAATTTCGAACGCGCTCATCACAATCAGCGTGTTCACTGCCACATTGCTGATTTTTCTGGGTGTCATCGGCCGTCCGCCCCAGGCCGGAGCGTTGGCGCTATACCTCTGTTACGTGCTGCTCATGGGCGTCATGATCATCGGGTTCTCGCTCGGCGGGAGCGTGTTGTTTCTGAGGTACCGCGATTTGAACCAGGTCTGGGATGTTGTGACTCAGGCCGGCTTCTTCGTCGCGCCGATCATCTATCCGCTGGGCGTGATCCCCGAGCGTTTCCACTTTTTTCTCTACCTGTGGCCGCCCACACCGGTCATCGAATTCTCTCGGTCCGTGCTGGTCGACGGACAGGTGCCGAGCCTGCGTGCGCACCTGGCCCTGATGTTTGCCGCATTGGCGATCGGGGCAGCAGGGCTCGCCGTTTACCGTCGCTTTGCGCCGCGCGCCGCGGAGTACCTCTGATGATCGCGCTCGTCGAGCTGCAGTCGGTCTCCAAGACGTTTCTGATTCCGAGCGTCCGCCGGACGACCATTCGCGAGCACGTGCTGGGAATGTTCGAGCCGGCCAAGGTCGAGCGGCTTCACGTGTTGAAGAACGTGAGCCTGACCCTCGGCCCGGGCGAGACGCTCGGGATCATGGGGCGCAACGGCTCCGGGAAGAGCACGTTGCTGAAGGTGATCTGCGGCATCTATCCCGCTGATACCGGCACGGTCTCGACGGCGGCGGCCGTCACGCCCATCCTGGAACTCGGGATCGGTTGGAACCCGGAGCTGGACGCGATCGACAACGTCTACCTGGTGGGCTCGGTCATGGGTCTGTCGCTTCGCGAGATCAGGGCCAGCCTCGACGAGATTCTGGCCTTCGCCGAGCTCGAGCGCTTCGCCGGCCTTCAACTCAAGCACTACTCGAGCGGCATGGCCTCGCGGCTGGCATATGCCGTGGCGTTCCGCGCCGTTCGCGAGGTCCTCGTCCTCGATGAGATCTTCGCCGTCGGCGACGCCGGCTTCGGCGCCAAATGCGAGACCCGCTATCGGGAACTGCGCGCGGCCGGGCATGCGGTGCTGCTCGTCTCGCACGATCCGAGAATCGTCAGCACGTTCTGCGATCGCGCCATCCTGATGGATGCCGGACAAATCGTGGCCGAGGGCTCAGGCGCTGAGATCGCGACGCAGTACTTGACGTCCACGACGGGACCCCACTGAGTGAGGCTGAATTTAGGATTGAGGGATTGAGGATTGGGGATTGCGGACTGAGGACGGTCACCAATTCCCAAATCCCTCAATCCTCACTCCATAAATTCATCGTGACTCCGGTTCGGTCAACCCGCGTCGCTCCAGTTCGTGAATGATCCGGACGCACGACTCCTCGACCGACTCCCGAGCCGTATGCACGGTGAGCTCGGGTTTCACCGGCGGCTCGTACGGATCGGACACCCCAGTGAGATTGGTGACGAGTCCGCTCCGAGCCCGCTCGTACAGCGCCTTCGTGTCCCGCTCAACGAGCACCTCTAGCGGGCACTCGACGAACACTTCAATGAACGGGACCTCGTGCTGAAGGCGGACCGAGTCACGTGCCTCACGATAGGGCGAGATCGCAGCGACGATCGCGATGACGCCGTTTCGCGAGAGCAGATGGGCGATGAACCCGATTCTTCTGATGTTGAGATCGCGATCAGCCTTCGAGTAACCAAGTTCGGGACTGAGGTGCCGGCGGAGCTCGTCGCCGTCGAGCACCTCCACGCGGCGTCCGCACCCCGCTAGCGCTGGTTCGAGCGTCCGTGCGAGGGTCGTTTTACCGGCTCCGGAGAGGCCGGTGAGCCACAACGTAAACCCCTGTGCGCGCCGGGCATCCGGGACGCCCCGGACATCGACATCAGGCGTGACCAATTCCTTCACAGTGTCACTTTCACGTTGTGGCAAACTGCAGTGTGTGCCGTTCGCTGACCCTGCAGACTCGAGTCACATGAGATCGACACCTGCTCGAAGGTTTCGGCTGCTCCTCGGTGTGGCAACAGCGGGATCATCCGATGATCACGCGGCATGTTTACCAGACGGCGCGGTTGAACGACTGTCGACGTTTAGACGTTTACCGAATGTAACCGAACTTGACCGCTGTTTCCCAGACCTGGTCGACTTGGGACGGCCTCGAGCCTGACGATGGCGGTCGCCGCGCCTCCCCGTGTGTCGGTGGTGGTGACGTGTTTCAACCTCGGTGCGTACCTCGGCGAGACGCTCGACAGCGTCCGTGCGCAGACGTTCACGGACTATGAGATTTGCGTCGTCGACGACGGGTCGACCGACCAGCTCACGATTCGCGCCCTGGAGGACATCGGGGCGGATGTCACCGTCGTCCGCAGCCCGAACCGGGGCCTGTCAGCCGCGAGAAATCTGGGCGTCTCGCGAACATCCGGCGAGTTCATCTGCACGGTGGACGCCGACGATTTCCTCGCGCCGACGCTGCTCGAGCGCTCGGTCGCCTGGCTGGATGCCCATGCAGGGCTCGCCTTCGTCTCGCACTGGCTCGAGGCCTTCGGCGATCAAACCTGGGAGTGGAAGCCGGAGCGCTGCGATCTTCCGACCCTGCTCGACGTCAACACCCTGAACGGCGCCGCGTTGGTCCGCCGCACGGCCGTCGAGGCGGTCGGTGGCTGGGACGAAAGCATGCGCGACGGTCTCGAAGACTGGAACTTCTGGATCGCGCTCGTCGAGCGAGGCTTTTGCGGCGACATCATTCCCGAGATTCTGTTCCGGTATCGCCAGCGTCCCGATTCGATGAGCCGCGTGAATTTTGCCGGGAGCGGTCACGCCCGTCTCTACCGGCAGCTCGTCGACCGGCACCCCGACTCGTTCTCACGCTACTTGAAGGATCTCTCCGTACGCCGCAATGCCGACAGCGCGGCATGCTGGGCGCTGGACGACGAAGCGACCGAGCGGCTCGAACTCGCGGCGCTGCCGGCGCTGGCGCGCGCCCGCGACGACCTCGCAGAAGCCGAGCGCCGGCGTGCCAGATGGGAGCGCGACAGAGCCGACGAGGCTGCGCGTCAACAACTGGCGGCGGAGGTCGCCGCCCTGCGTGCTTCACTCAGCTGGCGCCTCACCGCGCCATTGCGCCTCGTGGGCGGTTTCGTCAATCGCGCGCTAGGGCGCCACTCATGAGCGAGCCTGTCATCGGCGCCGTCGTGCGATGTGGCGATCTCGTTGCGGGCATCCACGCGTCGGTGACCAGCCTGCTTCAAGGCACCCGGCCGGCGCAGGCAATCGCCGTCGTTGCCGAGCGGAGCACGCCGGCCAGCGCGGACGCGTGGCTATCAGCCTTCGCACGGGCGCGCGGCCTGCGGTTCGTTCGCATCGACTCGGCGGGGCCCGGCGCCGCGTGGAACGCCGGCCTCGGCGCCGTCGGTCCAATGGACTTCGCCGTCTGCGTCGAAGCCGGAGACACGCTGGAGTCGTCGGCGCTCGACCGCGAAGCGAGCCGGTTGTCGGCGGCCGCCACCTTGACCATCGTCACGTCCGGCATCGAGTGGATCGGTCCGGGGTCGGCGCGGACGAGCTTGGTTCCCGCAGGTTGCGGACCCGGCGACGTTCTCGCCGACCCACAGGCCGTCCATGTGTCGTCGATGTTCCGATGGGCGGACTGGAGCGCTGGTCCCGGCTTCGAAGAGACCCTTCCTGCGCTGGAGCACGCCGATTTCTGGCTGTCGTCGCTGGCCCGCGGCGGGGCCATCGGCGTGGAGGAGGCACCGCTGCTGCGGCGGCGCGTCCACGCCGGCGCCCTCTACAAGCGCACCTGGCGGAGTGCGGACTACCGGCAGGCGCTCGAGGCACTGTTCGAAAAGCACGCCGCGATGGCTCAAAGCGCGTCGGGCAGGGTGCTCGAACTCAGCGAAGAGCGGGTCAGAAGTGTTCACACCAGGTATGCGGACAATCTGAAGCGCTTGCGCAGCATCGAACACGAGATCGGCGAGCTGACGGCGCGACGGCGCGGTCTGCTCACCGATTTGCCCGCCGAGTCAGAGTCTGCTGTCGACTTGGGGAGTCTTGCCCGCACGACCCCCATCTCTCACAACTGGGGTTATGAGCGGGGCACCCCCGCGGACCGGCCGCTGATCGAGGCATTCCTCGCCCGACACGCCAACGATATCCACGGCACGGTGCTCGAGATTCAGGAAGGCGACTACACGCGGCGCTTTGGCGGGACGCGTGTCAGTCGCGGCGACGTTCTGGACCTCGACACCGCCAACCCGCGTGCAACCATCGTCGGCGATCTGCGATCGCTCGATCACGTCGAGACGGCGACCTACGACTGCATCATCCTGACCCAAACGTTGCACGTCATCGACGACATGCGGACCGTGATCCGTGGTTGCGAACGCATCCTCGCGCCTGGCGGCGTGCTGTTGGCGAGCCTGCCGGCGGCGAGTCGTGTCTGCCTCGAGTACGGTCCTGACGCTGACTTCTGGCGGGTGACTGAAGCAGGCGCTCGGCGCCTCTTCGCCGAGGTGTTCCCGGCCGGCGCCATCCAAACGACGGCTACTGGGAATGCCTTGGTCAACGCCGCATTCGCTTTCGGGCTCGCGAGCGAGGACCTGCCGTCCCACGCCTACGACCATGCGGACCCGTATTTCCCGATGATCGTTGGTGTGCGGGCGCAGAAGCCGGAGATGCCGCACGAGACCCCACACACCGGAAGACGATCTCGAAGGACTTCGCCGGTCATCCTCATGTATCACCGCGTCGGCGCGTGCGGCGCCGATCCGCATCGGCTGTCCGTTGCCGAAGCCACGTTTCGCGGGCAAATCGCCTGGCTTCGCAACTCGTGCTGGGTCGTCCCGCTTGGCGAGTTGGCTGGAAATCACGACACCACGTCCGAAAGGCCAATTGTCGCGCTGACGTTCGATGATGGCTACAGGGACAATTTGGCGGTTGCCGCTCCAGTGCTCCGTGAATTCGAGCTGCCGGCAACCTTTTTCCTTACGACAGAAGAAGGGCGTTCGCCTTATCACTACTGGTGGGATCGGTTGGCGCATGCCCTCTTGGAAGTCGAGGACGTAGCGCAGACCTTGACGATCGATCTGCCATCGGGCCGGCGCACCTTCGACACGTCGACGGCGGCTCAACGGCTTCAGACCCATACGATGGTGTACGACGCCATCGTGAGATTGAGGCCAGGCGAACGCGATGCCATGGTGCACGATGTCTCCATCTGGGCGGGTACCCCAGCGCTGGACCCGGCTGATCGGCGGATGTTGTGGAGCGAGATCAGCCAGTTGATGACCGACTCGCGATTCACGATCGGCGCTCATACGGTCCAGCACTCGTATCTGCCGGCCCAATCCGAAGAGTTGATGATGGCGGAGCTTCGCGGCAGCCGAACCACACTGCAAGCGTTGACTGGTTCGAGCGTCGATACTCTGGCGTACCCGTTTGGCGCCTACGACGAGCGAACCGTCGCGTCGGCGCGAGCGGCCGGATTCCGCCTGGCCGTGACCTGCGACGAGCGCGCGGTCGGGCCGGCCGACGACGCTCTCAAGCTGCCGCGGGTCGAGGTGATCGAAGAATCGTTGGACCTTTTTGTCTCTAGAATCGAGCGGCTCTCCCACGTGGTGACCTGATGCCGGCCCTGGCGGATGCTGCCGTGCTTCGCGACGTCTTGCGCTGTCCGGCGTGCCATGCGCTTCTGACAGTGACCGTGGAGACGGTTGCCTGCGCGAACTGCCGGCACGAATGGCGTCGATCCGCACCCGGGTACCTCGACTTGCGCTCGCCGGGGTGGAATGCCAGCGCCAATGGATGGCAGGACCGCCAGGACGACACTTGTGCATATTACGAGCGGCTTCGGAACGATCCTGCGCAGGCGCGCGAGGCATTCCGCTGCGATCTCACGCCGTTTGCGGCAGCACTGGCGACACACGCGGGCCGGGTCCTCGACGTGGGCGGCGGCAACGGCCTCGTCCGGACATTCATGCCCGCCGCTGTCGGGTATGTCAGCGTCGACCCGAGCGTGGATTGGCTCTCGGGCGACTGGGATGCCGTGGCCGATGTGTTTTCCTGTCTGAACGAACCGTTGACATTCGTTCAGGCGTTCGCCGAGCACTTGCCGTTCGCCGACTCCGCGTTCGATTCCGCCGTCTGTCTCTGGACCCTGAACCACTGCGCCGACCCACGCGCGGCACTGGGTCAGCTCGCTCGCGTCGTTCGCCCGGACGGACGGCTGCTCTTGGTGTTGGAGGACGGCGAGCCCACCTGGTCTGAGCTGGCTTCTGGTGTCGGCGAGCACTACCTGATCGAGACCAGGACTCGGCTGATGCTGACGAAGGCGGCGAAGCCCTTGACAGGTTGGCCAGTACAGGCCGACCACGTCGCCATCAACAACGCCGCGCTCGCCCGGTGGACCGCGGCATCATTCCAACTTCGCCGCCGCTGGTGGACGGGCTGCTACTTGGCGCTCGAGTACGAGCGGCGGCCGACGGCCGGCTCCGGCTGATGTGCCATGCTGATTTTTGAGCGGGCGGTTTTTCTGCGCGTACCGAAGACTGGCAGCACGTGGGCTGGAAACGCCATTCGTGCCGCGGGTTGCCGCGTCGAAGAATACATCGTCGACGGCGACTTTCACGGCGACCTTTCCTATTGTCCGTTTCGGGATCGGTTCATTTTCGGGTTCGTCCGCCATCCTTTGACGCTCTATCGGTCCTATTGGCGATTCAAGATGGCGAATGGCTGGGATGCCAGAAACCCATTCGATGCGAGTTGTGCCGCGGATACATTTTCCGATTTCGTGAGCTGCGTAGTGAGCCAATACCCCGGCTGGTGCTCGCAGATGTTTCAGGACTACGTTGGACCGGCCGATGACGAAATCGACTTCATCGGCCGATTCGAAACCCTCACCGACGACTTGATCCGCGCGTTGCGCTTGAGCGGAGAGTCGTTCGATGAGGTCGCCGTGCGGTCAACCCCGCCGGTCAATGTCAGTTACGGTCACGACGTCGTGTGGACGACCGAACTCGTCGATGCGATCGCGCGGTCCGAAATCGACGCGTTCAACCGCTTTGGCTACAAGCCTGTCCTCGGATGAACGAGAACTGGCGCGGCTGCGCCCGACTGGGCCGTCTCGTCGGATCGCGCCGGCCGTCGAGGTGAGCAATTGCCTGTCGTTCTCCGTCTAATCCAGTAGGGAGTGAGACAACTATGGATCAAGCAGGACAGCCAACCGTTGCCAGCCCTGCCGGCCAGGTCGTTTCGAGCTCGCTGGTGACCTGGACGCAGGTCATCTACGGGCTCCACGCGTTCAGTCTTCTCACAGGCATTCTTGGCACGGCGACGGTCATCGGCGCTTTTCTGATGGGCTGGCCGTCGATCATCGCGGTGATCCTCAACTACGTGAAGCGAAGCGACGTGCGCGGTACCTGGCTCGAGTCCCACTTCCGTTGGCAGATCCGCACTTTCTGGTACGGGCTGCTCTGGGTCTCGCTGTGCGTCGCCTTCATCATCGGCACGCTCGGAATTGGCATCCTCGTCGCCTGGATTCCCCTGGCATTCGTGACCGTCTGGTTCGTCTATCGCATCGGCCGCGGCTGGATGACGCTCGCGGATCGACGGCCGATGCCGATCTAGTCGGCCGTCCTTTTGCAACCGCGGCGCCGAGTGAGCCCGCTCGATGCCGACACCAACCTGATTGTTGCTGGCCTGCTCAGCGACCTTGCGTACGTGCAGACGTCAGTCCAGCGCCGATGGGGCTATAAACGCGCCGCGCAGGCCATCCGCTGGCTGGACGACCCGCTCGAGCATTTGGTGCGGCCGGATGGAAGCCTTCCCAAGATTCCCGGCATCGGTCCGGCCTCGACACGCGTCATCACCGAAGTCCTTTCCACGGGTGCGTCCGCGACAGTCGAGCTCGCCATCGATGCGAGCGGACGCCGCGGCGAACTCACCAAGCGGAGGGCCTTGCGCGGCAACTTCCTGAGTCGTGCCTGGGTCCGCAGGATTCTCGATGATCCGGCCTTATCGGGTCCTCGACTGCGCGACTACTACGGCGACCTGCAGATGCACTCGACGTGGAGCGACGGGCACCAGTCGCTGAGTGACATCGCCGAGGTCGCGCTGTCGCGCGGCTACGCCTATTCAGCCGTCACCGACCACTCGGCAGGCTTGCCCATCGCGAACGGGCTCTCGCCCGAACGCTTCGCCCGTCAGCGAGCGGAGATCGACCGCCTCAACGAGATGTACGCCGGTCGATTCCGGCTCTTGAAAGGCGTCGAAGCGAACATTCGCAGCGATGGCGAGCTGGACGTGGACCTCGCGGATCGCCGCCTGTTCGACCTCGTCGTTGCGGCGCCGCACTCCGGTCTGCGGTCGGCGGACTTGCAGACGGCCCGGATGATCGCCGCCGTGCAGGCACCGGCGGTGCACATCCTCGGGCATCCGCGTGGGCGGATGTACGGGTCTCGTCCCGGGATCACCGCCGACTGGTGCGCCGTCTTCAGCGCCGCGGCAGCCAGCGGCATGGCCGTCGAAATCGACGGCGATCCGTCGCGACAGGATCTCGATCACGATCTCGCACGAGCAGCTGTCGCCGCCGGTTGCCTCTTCGCGCTCGACAGCGACGCGCACTCGGCCGGCGAGTGGTCGTACGCCGAGACAGCTATCGCTCATGCGCGGCTCGCCGGCGTTCCACGTGAGCGCATCGTCAATTGCTGGCCGCTCGAGCGGTTGATCGAGTGGGCGCGCCAGCGTTCGAATTCCTTCTGACCGCTCAGCTCGAGGCCGCGAGGCAGTACAGATACTTCTGGCCGCGCAGGAAGATCTCGCCGTCGACGAGCGCCGGCGATGCGTCGAACCCGTCGTCGAGCGTATTCTTCGCGAGCACCTCGTATTTCGGGCCGGAACGGATGACGATCGTCGTCCCCTCGCGACCCGGAATGTAGACGCGTCCCTGCGCTGACACCGGCGAGGCGAACACGTTGGGAACGTCCTCGAGGCGTTGATTCTGATAGTGCGGCTTGCCGGTCCGCGCGTCGAACGCCGAGAGAATGCCCGAGTTCGTCTTCAGGAAATACAGCGTGCCGTCGACGATCACCGGTGAGGGTACGTACGGCGTGTCTCGATCGAGCGTCCAGACGACATGCGGAGTACCGTCGATGTTGCCGCGGGCCTGGGCGACGCGGATGGCTTTGAGATCATTTCCCTGGAATCCGCTCATCAGGAACACGAGGCCGTCCGAGTACACCGGCGACGGAATCGGATTCATGGTCAAACCGTCCGACTCCCAGACGACCGCGCCCGTCGCCAGATCGTAGGCGCGGTTGCGCCGCATCGCCGGCACGATCACCTGCGGCTTGCCGTCGACTTCGAGCACCAGCGGCGTCGCCCAGGTGTCGATCTCCTCACGCCCCACGCGCCACAGTTCGCGGCCGTCACGCTTGTCGAGCGCGACGACGAACGACTCGCCGTTCAGATGATCCCAGACGATGACCAGCGTGTTGCCGTGGAGGACGGGCGTCGAGCCTTCGCCGAACTGATTGCGCATCCGCTTGTCGCCGAGGTCTTTCTTCCAGCGCAGCGTGCCGTTCATGTCGTAGGCGTAGATGCCGAACGACTCGAAGTAGGCGAAGACGCTCTCCCCGTCGGTGATCGGCGAGCTCGATGCCCAGCTGCTGTTGTCGGCGTGTCCGGCTTCGTGCGGTTCCTGTTCGGTGGCCACGCGTTCCCAAATCGTGCGTCCCGTGCGCCGGTCGATGGCGAGCACGAGGAACTTGTGCATGCCGCGCGACCTGAGGCCGCCGCGCGGTGCGTGTTGGGCCTCGCCCTGCACGACTTCCGGCACAGCAGTCAGGAGGAACAGGCGATCGCCCCAGACGACCGGCGAAGCGTGTCCGCGACCGGGGACCTCTACCTTCCACTTGACGTTCTTGCTCTCGCTCCACTCGAGGGGAGGATTGGCAGTGGTCGAGACGCCGGTGGCGTCGGGTCCGCGCCACTGCGCCCAGTTCCTTCTGGCGTCGGCGCTCTGGGCCGATGGCTGCGTGTCGACGAGGGCGATGGCCAGTAAGGCCACTGCACCGGTGATTGTGCGCATCAGGCGCATGCGGTCTCCTGCACCGGAGTATAGCCTCGCTTCGTCAGGCGGCGCGGGACGCGCGCGCCAGCTGACCGAACCGCTGGTGCGCCCAGAGCGCGAGCGCCAGCAGACCGGTGCCGCCGGCGACGAACCCCACGCCGTAACCTCCCGTCCGTATCGCCTGCCCCATGGCGACGGGTCCGATCCCCTGGCCGAGGAAGAAGATGAAGGCGAAGAGCGAGACGGCTGTCGACCGCGCCTGAGGATTCATCTCCGTCGCGCGGGTTTGCAAAGTGCCGTGCATGGTGTAGTAGCCCATGCCGTAGATCACCATGCCTGGAATGAACAGCCACCAGCGCGGCAGGAACCCGATCAGAATGGATGCCGCGAATAGAAGGCTGCCGCCGAGCAGCAGAATCCCACGCTCTCCGATCCGCGGCACGAGCCGTTTGACGCTGATGCTGTAGAACAGGCCGCCGAGGCCGAACCCGGCCAGCATCAGGCCGACCTGGCTGGGCCCCAGGAACGAATAGCGATCCAGCATCGAGGCGCCCAGAAACGCCAGGCCGCCGAAGACGAGGCAGCCCTCGAGGAACACTGTCGTCAGCACCACCTGCGCCGCCGGAAGACGCAGGAGATCGACGATCGCTGCCAGCGAGAAGTGCCGATCTTTCCGCGCTTCGACGAAGCGCCTCGACTCTCGCGCCATCAGTCCGCCCACCAGCAAGGCGGCCGCGCCGAACACGAGAAAGATTCCCCGCCAGTTGAGATGCTCGCCGAAGACGCCGCCGAGCGTCGCGCTCAGGATCTGTCCCAGCATCAGCGCACTGATGAAGCGGCCGAGCGCGGTCTGCCGGCTTTCGTACGGGAACTTGTCGCCGATGTAGCTAATCGCCAGCGGGATGATGCCTGCGGCCACCGCACCTGTCAGAAG
>JBKPSC010000257.1:0-17542 GCA_046734915.1 Acidobacteriota bacterium
GAGCCACGCAGACGAGTCGGGTTTTCTGCGGAATGATCTGGACGGCACCAAGACTACGCAGGATGTCGACGAATCGCAACGCGAGGTGGGCGACCGATGGATCGGAGCGAGCAAAGAAAGCGTCGAGCGTGAAACGTCCACACGAATGCCACAGATTCCTCGTGATGAGACGCGCGCCACACTTTGGACAGGTCCACAGCGGCCGTTGTGAGCGTGGCACGCGCGCAGTTTAAGCCCGACGCGCCTACGCCCGCCCCGACGAACGATCTCAGCGACGATCGGGGCGTTCCTGTGGGGCCTCAGCGAAACTGCTTCTGGATCTTGTTCGCGCCTTCCTTCACGAGGTCGGCAACGAGCTTCTGCAGGCTCTTGGGGTTCGTCGTCTCGCTGACGCCGCCCCACACGAGCTTGCCCGTTTCCACGCTGTAGACAAGCGACTCCACGACGATGACCGTGTCCGTCGGTACGGAGCCGACGACGTAAACCGTCGTCCAACTATATGGATAGTAGCCCCACAGCGTGGAATATGTCGGCGAGGTCCACATCGCCGTATCGTACCGCGGCACCTTGTCCTGGCTGATCGGCCGGAGCGCGACGACACCAGCGACCGATTCACGTGTGAACCAGTTCTTCGCCTTCTCGGGATCCTTCAGTTCCGGCAGAGGGATGATGCGGTACGCGGCCGCGCCCTGCATTCCGCGCGCGGTCAGCTCGCGCGCCAGGGCCTCTTCGGCGGACATGCGCAGCGACATGTCATCGCTGATGACCAACGCGGCGACTTTCTGACCTTTGAAGCTGACAGTCGCGGCGTCCGGTGACGCCCACGTGGACGTGAACTTGACCGCCCCCACGCTGACTTTCGCCGCCACAATCCCCACCAGCGTCAGAGACGCGAGCGCACGACTGAAATAAGGCATGCCGAGGATTCTACTCGGTTGCTCGGTTGCACGTAGACCGCCGGGTGTAGGATGCGAGTATCCGGGAACGATTGGTCAGGAGTTTCTTATGTTCGCTGCGACGTTGCTCCAACTGATTCAAGCTCATGCCGGGCCGCTGACCAAGGAAGCGATGGACGACCTGAGGACGAACCCACGGACGTCGGCCCTGCGTCGGATCCGCGCCGCGGATCTCGAAACGCGCGTTTCCGCGCTCTACTACAACCTCGGAAAATGGCTTGGAGATCCGAGAGACGACGCCGTCCGACAGGAGTATGAGGATATGGGGCGGACGCGGTTTCGTGAGGGCGTCCCCCTGAGCGAGCTCATCTACGCGGTGATCCTCACCAAGAAACACCTGCGACGATACATCCGTGAACACGGCCCCGTGGATTTTGCCGGCGACCGCATCACGCCGGACGAACTGGTCGGCGCCACGCTGCACAGCATCCAGGAGCTCAATTACCAGGTCGGCGAGTTCTTCGATCGCGCGCTGTACTATCTGGCCACCGGTTACGAATCCGAGGCCAGCAGCCACCGCCGCGCCGGCTGACGATCACCTCACTCTAGAGCAGCCGCGCCTGGAACGCGGATGTTGAGCCGCCGCACACCTCTCGTAGATGATTCGCGTCAGCAGCGGGATCTCCTCCGCTGAACGTGATCGGGCCTCTTTCCGGCCGTTGCGCCAGGATCCGCAAACGCGATAGTATCCGGCACGTTCCAGGAGTGTTGCGACGCGCTCCCGTAGGTGAACTGGAACAGCCGGACGTCGCCGGAGCGATATGAGACGGTACATCGTCGCGACCTCGGCGGCGGTGGCGTTGGCGCTGCAGGCGGCGGCTGTCGCCGTGCAATCGACTGCGGCTGTACAACCTGTACCGGGAGCGCCGCAGCCCTCGTCGCTACCACCCTCCGCGTCCGCCCCCGACGCAGGTTCGGCCCAAACGGTCATCAACCGATACTGCCTCAGCTGTCACAACGCGCGCACGAAATCGGGCAATTTCGTCCTCGAGGGGCTGGACCTCTCCTCTGGCGTCGCTGATCACGCGGAGAACTGGGAGAAGGTCGTTCGCAAGCTCCGTGGCGGGTTCATGCCGCCGGCTGGACGGCCGCGACCCGACGCCGACACCTATCGGCAGCTTCGTGCCACGATCGAAACGCGCCTGGACGCCGCGGCAGCCACCCGACCTGATCCGGGGCGCACCGAAGTCGCTCACCGGCTCAATCGGCTCGAGTATGCGAACGCCGTCCGCGATCTGCTGGCGGTTGAGATCAACGCGCCCGATCTGTTGCCGGCCGATGATTCGAGCTACGGCTTCGACAATATCGCCGGCGTGTTGAAGCTGTCGGGTGCGCTGATGGAGCGCTATCTCACGGCGGCGCGGACGATCAGTCGGCTCGCCGTCGGAAGTCCGCCGGCGGGCGTGGGCACCTCGGTGTATCGCGTCTCGACTGAGATCGAGCAGCACGAACGCCTCGAGGGGCTGCCGTTCGGGACGCGCGGCGGCACGCTCATCCGTCACCACTTTCCGCTCGACGCCGAGTACGACATCAAGATCGGCATCACCGGCCGCGGAACGGGCGCACCGCAGCAGCTCGAGATCAGCATCGACGGTGAGCGCGTGAAGCTGTTCGCGCTGGACGGCCGTCAACAGCCCGAGATCCGCGTGCCGGTCACAGGCGGTCCCCACGACGTCGCCGCGACGTTCCGCCGTACGACGCCCGACCTCGTCGAGCAGGTCCGCGAGCCATTCCTGAACCCGGATGCGCCGTCGGGCACCGGCGGTCAGGCGGGCGTCGTGACCGCGGTGTCGAGCGTCACGATCGCCGGTCCTTACAATGCGGGGGGCGCCGGCGATACCCCCAGTCGTCGGCGGATCTTTACGTGCACACCGTCCGGGTCTGCCGACGAGTCGCGCTGCGCCAGGGCAATTCTTTCGACGCTGGCACGGCGGGCGTATCGGGGCCCTGTCACGCAAGCGCAGCTCGACGTGTTGATGAAGTTCTACGATCAGGGGCGCGGCGAGGGCAGGCAGTTCGACGCTGGCATCGAGCTCGCGCTGCGGCGCCTGCTCGTCAGCCCTGAGTTCCTGTATCGCATCGAAACGGACCCGGCGGGCGTCGCGCCCGCCTCGGCGGCGGCGGGCGGTGTCTACCGCATCAGCGACCTGGAGCTGGCGTCGCGCCTCTCGTTCTTCCTGTGGAGCAGCATTCCGGACGATGAGCTGCTCGACGCGGCGGGGAAGGGGACGCTGCGGACCGACGACGGCCTGCAGGCTCAGGTGCGCCGGATGCTGGCCGACCCGAAGGCGGAGACGCTCGCGACGAATTTCGGCGGTCAGTGGCTGCTCACGCGCAATCTGCCGACCTCGCGTCCCGGCGAGGTCTATGCGCTGGCCTTCGACGAGACCTTGCGGCAGAGCATGCAGCGCGAAACCGAGCTCCTCCTCGACAGCGTGATTCGCGAGAACCGCAGCGTCATGGATCTGCTGAACGCGGACTACACGTTCGTGAACGAGCGTCTAGCGGAGCACTACCGCATTCCGAACGTGCAAGGGAGCCATTTCCGACGCATTGCACTCCCGGCTGACAGCCCTCGGCGCGGCCTGCTCGGGCAGGCCAGCATCCTGACCGTCACGTCGCCCGCCATCCGGACTTCGCCGGTCATTCGCGGCAAATGGATTCTGAACAACATCCTCGGCGTGCCGCCACCCGATCCGCCGCCCAACGTGCCGGCGCTGTCCGATCAGCGCACGCAGGGCAAGGTGAAGACGATGCGCGAACGGATGGCGCAGCATCGCGCCAACGTCGTGTGCGCGACCTGTCACAGCATGATCGATCCGGCCGGGTTCGCGCTGGAGAACTTCGACGCGATCGGCCGCTGGCGGGACGTGGACGAGTCGTACAACCCGATTGACGCGTCGGGACAGCTCCCGGATGGGTCGACCTTCAACGGCGTGAGAGAGCTGCGCGCCTCACTCGCCGCCGACCCGGAGCGGTTCGCGCACACGGTCACCGAGCGGCTCATGATCTATGCGCTTGGGCGAGGGGTCGAGGCCTACGACATGCCCGCGATCCGTCGGATCCTCCGCGACGCGGCCGCCGGCGGGTACCGGATGCAGGCGATCGTCGTCGGCATCGTGCGCAGCTATCCGTTCCAATACCGCCGCCTTCAGGGCGGGCTCTTGCAGGCATCCGCGGCCGGTCCGGCAGCGCCAGACAGATAGCGAGGACGGCAACCCATGATCATTACGAAGCAGTCGCTCGACCGGCGGACGTTCCTGCGCGGCACCGGTGTGGCCATGGCGCTCCCATTCCTCGATGCGATGGTGCCCGCACTGGATGCGGCGCCGACCGCGCCGACGCGGCTGGGATTCGTCTACGTGCCGAACGGCATGTTCCTGCCGAACTTCCATCCTGACGGAGCGGGCGGCCGAGCGTACTCAATGACGCCGATTCTCAAACCGCTCGAACCGCTGCGCGAGCAAGTCGTGGTCGTCAGCGGCTTGAGCAACATGCCGGTGCTCGCCAACGATCAGGGCGGCGGCGTACACACCCGCAACCACGCGGGTTGGTTGAGCGGTGTGCTGCCCAAGCGGACCGAGGGAGCGAACATCACCAGCGCCAAGACCGCGGATCAGTACGCGGCGGACATTCTCGGTGCTGACACGTCACTGCGATCGCTCGAGCTCACGCTCGAATCGAACTACCAGGTCGGCAACTGTGAAGCCGGCTACAGCTGCGCGTATCTGAACTCCACGTCCTGGCGCACCCCGAACGCGCCGCTGCCGCACGAGGCCGATCCGCGGGTCGTGTTCCAGCGGTTGTTCGGCGATGGCGGATCGCTCACGGCGCGACTGCAGCAGATGCAGAAGGACCAGAGCATCCTCGACTCCGTACTCGAGAGCATTCAGACGCTGCGCCACCGGCTCGGTGTGGGCGATCAGGCTGTCATGGGCGATTACCTGGACGCGGTGCGTGAGGTAGAGCAGCGGATTCAGCGCGCCGAACGAGCCAACGTGACGACGCCCTTGCCGGCGATGGAGCAGCCGTCGGGCGTGCCGGAAGAGTACGATGACCACGCGAAGCTGCTGATTGATCTGCTCCACCTCGCGTACCAGGGTGATGTGACGCGAGTGAGCTGCCTGCAGATCGGCCGTGAGTTGAGCAACCGGACCTATCCCTGGATCGGCGTGCCCGAAGCGCATCACGGCGTGTCGCACCATCAGCGCGACGCGCACAACATCGCGCAGAAGACGAAGATCGACGCCTACAACATGTCGCTGTTCGTCCGGCTGCTGGAGAAGCTGCGCGACACGCGCGAAGGTGACGGCTCGCTGCTCGATCACTCGCTCTTCCTGTACGGCGCCGGCATGGGTGACGGCGACAAGCACACGCCGCTCGACCTGCCAGTGGTGCTGGCCGGCGGCGCGCACGGGCAGCTGAAGGGTGGACGACACGTCCGCTATCCGGAGAACACGCCGTTCATGAACCTGTGCGTCACCGTCCTGGCGAAGGTCGGGGTGAGCGTGGACCGCCTGGGCGACAGCACGGGCCTGCTGACGGATTTGTGAGCGTGATCATGCGTGGTTCAATCTCTGTGCTCGCGCGTTTCGTCCTCTTCGCGACGGCGGCGCTCGCGACCTTCGGCGCTGCCGCACCCTCGGCGTCGCTCGTAGACGCGGTGCGCACCGGCAATGTCGCGGGCGTTCGGGCGCTGCTGCGGCAGAACGTCGATGTGAACACGCCGGCGCCGGACGGCACGACGCCGCTGCACTGGGCGGTGCAGCGCGACGACCAGCCGATGGTGGAGCTGCTGCTGCGCTCGGGCGCGAATGTCAAGGCGGTGAATCGATACGGCGTGCCAGCCCTGGCCATCGCCGCGGTGAACGGGCACGACGGCATCATGAACGCGCTGCTCGAAGCCGGCGCCGATCCGAACGTCGGTCTGTCGGCCGACGAGCCGCCGATCCTGACGGCGGCGCGAACCGGCGCCGTGGGCCCGCTGAAGACGCTCATTGCACACGGGGCGCTCGTGAATGGCCGCGACGCGCGCGGCCAGACGGCGCTCATGTGGGCGGCGTCACGCAACAACGCGGACGCGGTTCGACTGCTCCTGCAGGGGGGCGCGGACCTCGCGATCCGGACGAACAACCTGCCGACCGGGCGTGCCGCGCAGATGACGGTGTTCCTCAGTCCACAGCCGACCGGCTTCACCGCGCTCCTGTTTGCCGTCCGGGCGGGGAGCCTCGAGGCGACCCGTGCGTTACTCGATGCCGGTGCCGACATCAATGACACGCTATCCGACGGCGAAAGCGCCCTGGTCGTCGCCGCAGCGAATGCGCATTGGGAAGTCGCGAATCTGCTGCTGGATCGCGGCGCGGATCCCAACCACGACGGCGCGGGATGGAATGCGCTCCACCAGACGGTCCACAGCCGCCGGCCCAACCTGGGGTATACCCCCGGTCCGGTGCCGACCGGATCGCTCGACAGCACCGAGGTTGTCCGGAAGCTGATCGCGAAAGGCATCGACGTCAACGCCCGGATGCGCAAGAACGGGATGAAGGACGGGCAGCGGAACCGCGTCAACCGGCTGGGCGCGACGGCCGTGTTCCTCGCCGCCAAAAACACGGATCTCGAAGTGCTCCGGGTGCTCTTTGCGGCCGGCGCAGACGTAAGGATCCCCAGTGCTGACGGCACGACGCCGCTGATGGTGGCCGCGGGACTTGGAATGTGGTACGTCGGCGAAGACGGCGGCTCGCTGCCCGGGCAGGAGGACGAAGCGCTCGCGGTCGTGAAGCTGTGCGTGGAACGCGGCTCCGATGTGAACGCCGTGAACGACATCGGAGAGACCACGATGCACGGCGCGGCATTCCGGGGTGTGAATCCGATCGTCGAATACCTCGCCGAGCGGGGCGCGCCGCTCAATCAACGTGACACGCGCGGGTGGACACCACTCTTCATCGCCAACGGGCTCAGTTACGGGGACGTCTTCAAGCAGCAGCCGCAGACCGCGGAATTGCTGACAAAGCTCTATCAAGCGCGCGGACTTTCCGTCGAGGGGCAGACCGCTGACGGAACCGAGTGCCTCGACTGCATCCAGACGCATCCGGATCAGGCGAAAGCCGCGCTCGATCGCGACGTGCGGATGGAGGCGGAGTTTGCCGCGTCGGAGGCGAAGCGACTCCGGGAATCCACAGGCGCGAGTTCACGGTAGCGTGACGCGTCGCGCTCCGCTGGCGCGTATTAATCAGCGTTCGATCGCACACGAGCCGTAGTATTGCTCCGGCCGTGACGTGTACCCGGGAAGCGAGACGTCCGTGTACTCGTGCCGGGTGTGCACGGCCAGCCAGCGGCCCTCACGCACCGGCCGAGCAACGACTGTCGTCAGGTACAACGGACCCTCCCGAAACGATTGCATGAAGTGCAGCGAGTTGGTTGTGAGGCGCACGTTGACATCCGACGGGCCGAACGGGCCGATCGCCTGCGCCGTCCCGCCGTCGGCATCCACCTTTTCGAAGCGCAACGACAGCGTCGCCGGCTTGAGAATGCCCTGCGGCACACCGTCTTTCCAGTCGCCGGAAGCCATGGTGGAGAATTCGCACCGGACCGTCCGCGCCTCGGAGAACGCCGAGGCCGGATCGCTCGGCTGTGCGACAACCGCCGTCTGCGCCGGCGGTAACACGGTGCCTGCGAGAAGCAACACAGCGCTGTGAATCATGGCAACTCGGCTCATGAATACCTCTGGATGGTGTCTGCCGAGTGCCTATCTTAGACGCGGTGGCGCGTCGAGCGCGTTCGACGGCAGTCGGCGGGCGGGGCCGGTCGCCACACCGACGCGCTTGACCGGATCCGGTTCCCGACGATAATCCGGGCGTGCGCATTCTGTGGCTTCCGCTGATGCTGCTGATGGGCCTGTCGCTGGCAATTGCCGCACAGACCCCGGCCGGTGCCTACGACGCGCGCCTGCGCACGCTTTTCCCGACGGCGGTCTCCTTCAGTCCCAAGGGTGGCACCCCGCCACATTTCAAGGCGTTTGCCCCGAACCCAGATGGTGGCGATCCGACCATCGTCGGCTATGCGTTCCTCACGACCGATCTGGAGCCGCTGGAGAGCGGGTACGATGGGCCGATCCAGATGCTCGTCGGGATCAACCCGCGCGGTGTGCTCGTCGGGGTGATCGTCACCGCGCACCACGAGCCGTACGGCTACTTCTCGGTGGAGCCGCCCGCATTCGCCGCCCAGTTTGCCGGCAAGGACGTGCGCGATCCGCTCAAGGTCGGCGAGGGGGTGGAGGCGGTCTCCCGCGCCACGATCACCATCAACAGCGCCACGCGCGCCATCCGCAACAGTGCCCGGCGATTCGCGCGTCAGATGCTCACGGCGCCGCCGCGTCCCTGAATGGTGACTCCCAGCGTTCGCTGGAGTGGTACGCCAAATATTGGCCTCGGGGTCGGCAACGCGTTCACCTCTCGTTGAGGATTTGCGTCAGCAGTGGGATCTCCTTCGCCGAAGGTGATCGGGGAAGCGTCTGGAGGTACGCGAAGATGTCGGCGAGGTTCGCATCAGGGACGGCTTTGGCTGTGTAAGGCGGCATCTGTCTCGGATTGCGAACGTAGGCCGTAAAGCCCGGAAGGTTCATGCGCGTGGGAACGAGCCGCGCGCCAGGGCCGTTCTGTCCCGAGTACCCGTGGCACGCGTAGCACTTGTAGTTGAGATAAAAGTCTTTCCCTTTTCTGGCGTCACCTGTCGCGGCGCCGGTCTGCGAAGGTGCAGCGGGCGTCTGCGCGCTGACGCGAGTCTGGACAGACAGCGGCAACGCCGCCACGAGGACCATCGCTGCAGCGACTCTTTTCATGGGCGCCTCACCTCGGCTGCGTGATCACGTCGATGAGAGCCGGCTCGCCACGGCGAACTCGCTCGAGACCACGTGCGATCGCCGGCGCGAGCTCCTTCGGATCCGATATGGGCCCTTCGCCAGACATGCCGTACGCCTGCGCCATCTTCGCGTAGTCGATGTTCGGTTCGGTCAGCGTCGTCCCGATATGAACGCGATCCACTCCGCGGCTGCGCTCGCTCGCGACTCGCTGGACCAGCATGACTTCCTGATGGTACGCGCGGTTGTTGTGCATGATGGTCAGCAGCGGAATTCGGTGATGGACCGCCGTCCACAACACGCCGGGCGCGTAGTTCAGGTCGCCGTCGGTCTGGATGTTCACCGAGAGCCGGCCGTGCTTGCGGTTGGCGAGCGCGGCGCCGACAGCCGCCGGTGCGCCGTATCCGAGTGCGCCGGCACCTTGGCCGCCAATGTAGTGGTAATGCTTGTTGATGTTCCACAGCCGGCCCGGCCAGCCGCTGATGAACCCCTGCCATGAAACCAGCGACCAATCATCGTTCTTGATCTGGGCCCACAATTCGGCCGAGAGCCGGGCCAGGCTGATCGGGCTCGCGTCCCAGCCGTACGCCGCCCCGTCAATAGCCTGGGCACGCGCCTTACTGTGCGCCTCCGCCAACTTCGCTCCCCGTTCCTGTAGCGCGCGCCGGCGATCCGCGGTGAGCTGACGCTTGACCTCTTCGATGAGCGCCGGCAGCGTGGCCTCAGCATCGGCCGCGACGGCGAGGTCGACCTCGGGCATGTGCTGGAAATCCTGAAGATTGCTCTTGATGAAGAGATCCGCGGCCGTGATGCTGATCCTCTTCGTCGCCGCACTGGCGGCCGAACGCGGGCCTCCCTGGACTTCCAGATCCAGAATCACATCCGGCTGGCCGAGCGCGTCACCGGCCAGCGCGTGTCTCGACGGAAAGTTCACACGGTCGCCGCCGCCGTTCACGGGGGCCTGCAAGGCCTCCGCGAGCTCCACCAGTAGATTGATGCCGTTCGGCGTGCGCGCGGCGCGCCCGGCGTTGATCTGGGGGTTCTCGGCTGCGATCAGGAGACGAGCCACTTCCCGCACGGCGCCTGTATCGCCGGAGGGAAACGAGGGCATCGTGAGCCGTGGCACGCGCAGGGTCGATTCTGAGCGCGCCCGCTCCTGCATGTCGTGGTCGACCACCAACAGGACGGGCGCCATGGGCGGCGTCATCGCGATCTTGTAAGCACGGACGGCGGACTCGGCGAAGTGGCCGAGCGAAGCCGGGTCATCGTCCCACTTCACGTAGTCGCGGACCATCGCGGCCATGTCCTGCGCGCTGTGGTAGGAGTTCACGCCGTTCGAGCGCGTCGCCGCGTCTCTCCAGTTGCCGACGATCATGTACACCGGCACGCGGTCGGCGTAGGCGTTATAGACGGCCATGGACGCGTGCTGCAGCCCGATGGTGCCGTGCAGAAACGCCAGCATCGGCTTGCCCTCGATCTTCGCGAACCCGTGCGCCATGGCGACGGCCGACTCTTCGTGGCAGCACGTCAACAACTCGGGCATCTGGTTGTTGCCGTAATTGATGACCGATTCGTGCAGCCCCTCGAAGCTCGAGCCGGGGTTCGCGGCGACGTACTCGAAACCGAGCGTCTTGAGAACGTCCACCATGAAATCGGAGCCGGGACGCTCGATGAGGCGCGACGAAACGGGGGTCGGTGGCTCGCCAGTGTCGGCTGCCAACTGAGCAGCCGACGGCATCGGTGTGCTCGGCCTGGCCGGTCCGGATTGCGCCGCCGGCTCCGCGGCAACCGATGGGGCGGCTACGATCGCCGCCGCGCCGGCAGCGGCGCCTTTGAGAAAACCACGGCGATCGACCTGCGGGCTCTGAGACTTCGCCATCGTCCGGCCTCCCAAATCACGTGGCCCCGACGTCCGGTGATGTAGAGTCGCGCTCTGTGGGTGTGTGGGTGCTCATGCTAGCATTCCGCGACGCAGCCGGTCAGGAGATGTTCCATGCGAGTGAAGCCAGCTGGTCTGGTCAGCTTTCTTGCAGCTCTGGCGATCGCCGGAGCGGCGCTGGCTCAATACGGGCATCCACTGAAGGGATCCTGGAGCGGCGACTGGGGCACGAGCCGGGACGACCGCCATCGGGTGCTCCTGGAGTTGCACTGGGACGGGACGGCGATTACCGGCACCATCAATCCCGGACCAGATGGCGTACCCCTGAAGGCCGTGACGCTCGATCCGGCGAAGTGGACCGTGAAGCTCGAAGCCGACGGCAAGTCCGGCCAGGGAGGCCCGGTTCGCTACGTCATCGAAGGCAAGCTCGAGAACATCGGTTCGTACTACCGGGTGATGACCGGCACCTGGATTCAGGGCTCCGAGAAAGGCGATTTCAAGCTCACGAGAAATTGAGCCGCCGGCCGTTGCTTTTTTCGGCACGCGATAACTACCGGCCTCCATCGCAGATGGCGACGACGCAGATCGATTCGATCGTCCGATCGGGCGGCGGCACCGCCATGCCGCGGGCGGTCATGAGTTGACGGATGAGCGCGGCCGTCTCGGGCCTCGGCAACGCCGATTGGACGCCGACGCGCACAAGGCCGTCGGCGTAGTCGACGGCCTGCCACGTATGCCCGGCCAGCACCGACACGACGGTGTCGGTGTCCCGGCTTCCTTTGTCACGCGCGTCGAGCACCGCGCCGCGATCGACGAGCAGCTGCACCACCTCGTTCCGGCCTTTGAGGGCGGCTCCCATCAGCGCCGTCCGGCCGTCGTTGTTGGCCGCATTCGGGTCGAGCCCGAGATCCAGCAGCATCCGGACTGCGTCGGCGTTCTCTTTCATTGATCGCTCGTAGGTCACTCCTTCGACCCACCCGATGCCCGCGGCGGCCGTGAGCGCCGTGTCCCCGTAATCGGTCGCCATCTTCGGATCGGCGCCGTGCTTCAGCAGCACAGTCATGAGCGCCGTGTCGCTCGACTGCGCCGCGCGGACGAAGGATGTCGCGCCCGATTCGAAGAACCACTGCATGGTGAAGATCGTCCGGCTCAAGGTGTCGTCCTTGATTCGAGCGTTCGGGTTGGCTCCGTTGTCCAGCAGGTTCGTGATGAACTCGAGGTGATCCATATCCGGCTTCGGCACCGGATAGTCACCTCCTTCGATGTTGCGGTTGTCGGTCGCCAGATACAGCGGCGTCCACCCGCCCTTGTTGGCGAGATTCACATCTGCGCCGCGTTCCATGAGCAGGACGCCCAACTTGTAGTGGCGGTTGTTCGTCGCGGTCAGAAGCGGCGTCCAACCGTACTCGGTGGTCTGGTTCACGTCGGCGCCCGCGTCGATCAGCAGTTGAGCCGATTGCTGATCGCCCTCCCGCGCCGCAAACACCAGGGCGGTCAGCCCGCCGCCTCCCGATCCCACGAGGCCGGCGACGATGATGTCGTCGTCCTGATCGGGCGGCTGGCCTGCGGGGGCGCCTGCCGCGCCGCGCTGCGGTCCGCTCGGAGCGAATCCCCGTCCGCCAGTGTTGACGCCGCTCTTGCGCTCGAACTCGAGCTGTTCCTGGTAGGTCCGTCCAGCGGCCGCGGCGTCGAGGCGGCGCTTGCGTGCAGCTTCGACGTTCCCCGCCAGCACCTTCATCGCCATGTAGTTTCGCGGCAGACCCGCGGGACCCGAGCGCGCGCGGACATCGGCGCCGCCGTCGAGCAGCACCTTCACCGCCTCCGGATGCCTCTGCTCGGTGGCCCACATCAGTGCCGTCGTGCCGCGCAGTTCCTCGGCCGCATTGACGTCCGCCCCGAATTCCAGGAGCAGGCGAATCGCGGCAGGATTGCCGTTGCGCGAGGCGTACATGATCGGTGTTTCACCGTTCGGGCCGCGCTCGTTGGGATCCGCACCGGCTTTCAGGAGCCGTTCGATCATCGACGCCTGGCCGTAGAGCGAAGCCATCGCCAGCGGCGTCAGGCCCGTTCGATTGGCTGCCTTCACGCTCGCGCCGGCGCGAATCAGCAGTTCCGCGGATTCCAGATCGTCGCGATAAACAGCCCAGTGCAGGGCCGTCGCGCCGTCCACCTGCGGAAGATTGACGTCCACCTTCCGCGCGAGCAGGGCGCGCAGCGCTGCCTTGTCACCTTTCATCACCGCATCGGCGACATCGCTGCTGCCGGCGCCGAGGATGATGTCGGCCGCCACCGTCAGCAGCAATCCAGCGACGCAGGCGGGGATCAGGTTGCGTGCCCTCTTCACAGGCCGGCCAATCTGGAATCGCCGTCACCCTGAACGTCCTGATGGATGTCGAACATGTCCATCACACTCAGCAGAAGGTTCCCCGTCGTCACCGACTTCCTCGGGAACGCCAGATGCCGTCCGCCTTGCAACTGGCCGCCCGCACCGCCGACGAGGATGTGCGGCACATCGAAATGCTGATGCTGGTTCGAGTTGCCCATGTTCGAGCCATAGAGGATGAGCGAGTGATCGAGCAGCGTGCCATCGCCGTCCGGCGTCGCCTTGAGCTTTTCGGCCAGATACGCCAGCATCGACACGTGATAGCGGTTGAGCCGCGCGTACTGCCGGATCTGGACCGGATCCTCCTGATGGTGCGAGCCGCCGTGGAAGCTCACGCTCGATCCACCTTCCGGGAAGAGGTCGCCCTTGGGGAACGGATAGATGCGGCTCGTCAGATCGCGGGCGCCGAGCAGCGTCACGACCCGCGTGACGTCGGCGCGGAACGCCAGCGCCATCAGATCGGAATGCAGCTTGATGTGATCGTCGAACTGCTCCGGTATGCCGGGCGGGAGGCCAAGGTCCGGTACCTCGGTCGAGGCTCTAGCGGCCAGTTGGATGCGGCGTTCGATCTCGCGGATTTCGTCGGTGTACTGTCTGACCGTTCGTCGGTCTCCCGCGCCGAGATTGCTGCTCAAGGCCGCCAGTTCGCCGCGCAGGGAATCCAGGATGCTGCGGCTCTGCTTCATGCGGGCGGCTCGGACTTCCGGAGTCGCACCACTGCCGAACAGGCGCTCGAAGACGACCTGGGGATTCAGTTCCATCGGGAGCGGGCTCGTGGGCCTGAGCGACTGCGCGGCGTCGGCCGCGGCCAACTCGATCCACGAGATGGAGTTCGTGTAGGAGCAGCTGTAGCCCTCGCCACAGTTGTTGGAGCTGGTGTTCGGATCTTCCACCGACAGCTGCAGCGACGGCAGGAGCGTCTCCTGGCCGATCTTCGCCGCGATGATTTGGTCGATCGTCGCGCTGCCGACGGTCGCATCGGACCCGGCGGTCTTCCTCGGTTTGATGCCGGTCAGGAACGCCGCCGCGACCCAGTGGTCGGAACCGGTCGTGCCTTCCGGGGGCTCCGCCGACTTCGACCACAGGCCGCTCAGGATCACGGTCTGGTCTCTGACGTTCTGCAGCGACTCCATGATGTAGGGAAGCTTGGCCGGCAGCGCTCCGTCGGTGGCGGGCTCCCAGTAGCCCGGCGCCATGCCGTGCGGGAAGAAGATGCCGACAAAGCGGCTCTTGGGGCGCGCCGCGGTCTGCGCCAGCAGTGTCGCCGCAGGGATCATGGCGTCGAGCAGCGGCAGCGCCAGCGTCGCTCCTGCACCTCGAAGGAACGTGCGACGCGGGATGTACTTCTTGGTGATGAACATTGAAGGATTCCCGTCAGCGGGAAGCGCCGGTCGCCTTCGAGGCGTCGATGCTCTCGCCGACCTTGGCATTCATCTGGAACGGCTTGCTCTTGACGACACCGAGCACGAGCGCGGAAAAGTGGTTGTCGTTGGCAGCGGCCTCACGTGCAATCGAACGGACCAGAGGCATGTCCTGGGAATCCACTCCGCGACCCAGCGCGTAGGTCAGAAGCTTTTCGATGGCGACCGAGACGAACTGATCGGAGTACCCGGACAGCCAGTGCCGTAAGGCCACCGGTCCGTCAATCTTGCTGTTGTCGAAGAGTTCGGCGGAGGCGTCGATCGGCACGCTCTCGTCCTGGCTGCGCCAGGCCGCAATCGCGTCGAAATTCTCGAGCGCGAAGCCAATCGGATCCATCAGCCGGTGACACTGGACGCAATCGGCGCGGACGCGATGCTCCAGCATCTTCTGCCGCATCGTCTGATCGCTGGTGTGGCCGGCCGCATCCGTGGCGCGAGGCTTGAGCGGCGGCACGTCGGCCGGCGGATCCGGGGGGCTCACGCCCAGCAGGTTCGTCATGATCCATTTGCCCCGCGTGACCGGTGAGGTCCGGTCCGGCTTCGACGTCGTCGTCAGAATCGCACCTTTTCCGAGCAGTCCGCGCCGGACGTCCATGTCTGGACCGAGCGCCACACGCTGGAACCGGCTGCCGTAGATGTGTGGGATGCCGTAGTGCCGGGCCAGCCGCTCGTTGACGAACGTGTAGTCGGCGTCCAGCAGATCCACGACGTTGCGGTCTTCGCGAACGATGCTGTCGAACAGCAACTCGACTTCGCGCCGCATGGCCTGTCTGAGCGGGTCGTCGAAGTCCGGGTAGAGCATTGGCAGTGGACCGACGCTCTGCAGCCCGCGCAGGTTCAACCACTGTCCCGCGAAGTTGACAGCCAGCGCTTCTGCCCGGGCGTCGCGCAGCATCCGTCTCGTCTGCTGCTCCAACACCTGCGGATCCCTCAGCCGCCCCTGAACCGCGAGCCGCATCAATTGATCGTCGGGCGCCGTGCTCCACAGAAAGAACGACAAACGCGAGGCCAGATCGACGTCGCTGATGCGATACACATCACCGGGCTTGACGCTCGACGGCTCTTCTTCTATCCGATACACGAACTGGGGCGATGCAAGAATGCGCGCGAGCGCCAGTTCAATCCCCTGGTCGAACGTGCCTTCGCCGCGACCGGACCGGTAGAACTCCATCAGCATTTCGATCTCTGATGCCTGGACCGGCCGCCGGAAGGCGCGCGTCGCGAGACGCGCGACGATTTGCCGCGCGCACGATTCCTCGGTGGCACTGCTCGTCGGCCGGCAGGCGAACACTCTCCGCCGGCTCGCTGAATCTCGGGCGGGCGTGGCTTCGTACGGTCCCTCGAGGCGCACGGTCCCGACGTGCGGGAAGAACGTGTAGCCGGGCGTCGGACCGGTCTGCACCGTCGAGCGGGCGAAATGCTGGTCCAGATCGAGAACCGGCGCCAGGTTCGTCTGGAGGAACGTAGCGCCCACAGCATGCAGCCCCGCCGTGGTCTTGAAGCGCACGCGCATCGGCGTGCCCCCACGGCCGCCAAAAAATGCTTCGGGCCCCTCCTGCCCGCTGCGCCCAGGACCCTGCCGGCGACCCCTGCAGTTGGCGGCGGGGGCGCGGCCGCCTCCTTGCCAATCGAGCAGCTGCAGCCGCGCTCCGTCGAGCACGACCTCGATCTGCTCGCAGGGGATGGAGCCGAAGCCCGCCGGCGACATGTTGTCGCCGAAGATCGGCGTCACCGTCACGGTGTATTCGCCGTCGGATGGAAAAAGATGATTGACGACCAGGCCGCCTCGCGTTCCGAACGGTAACCCTTCGACGTGATAGTCCTGCGAGGTGTCCGCCGGAGCGCGAAACACGGTCAGCGTCGGAGGCTCGGCGAACCCGAGCGCCAGACGGCTGATCTTCGAGGCTGCCGAGACGTATGCTTCGACGAGCGTCGACGAGATGCCCAGCGCCCCAGCCATGTTGTCGAAGCCGTGCGTGGAATCGTCGGACGGAAGGTACTTGGCGGGATCGATCTCCAGATCGAGGAGATCGCGGACGACGTTTGCGTACTCGGTACGGTTGAGCCGGTGCAACCCGGGCGGTGGCACGTGCGCCTCGGCGTGCCTGTCGAGTTCGGTCTCCAGCCACGTGATGAGCGATTGATACGCAGGCCGGTCCGGCCGCCGCGAGCCAGCCGGCGGCATCATTCCCGCGCGCAGCTTCCGGACGACCTTTTCCCAAACGACAGCGTTGTCGCCGACGTGCTCGAGATCGAGGGTGTCAAGCGTGAGGTTCGCGGTTTTCAGGCGCTGATTGTGGCAGCTGACGCAGTACTGATTGACGATGGCACGCTGGGAGGCGACGGGACTCGCCGGCTGCCCCGCCGGCTGTTGCAGCACCGCCGCGGCCTGTCCGGAAATGAACAGACCAAGCAACAGCGCGACGCCGCTCACGGCCGACCAGTGCCTCTTCACGAATGATTACCTCGACTGGTCGTGTCCCTCTACGCTCATGGTTTCTTGAAGATCGGTTGACCGAAATCGTCCGTCAGCCTGAGGAGAAATTGATTGTTCTCCTGGCAGATGTATTCCTTGAGCTCGTCCTGCGCGTCCCACGGAATGTCCCAGGCGACGGTGAACGACTTCGTGTACGTGCCGCGATCGTCGATCGTCGCTTCGAAATGCAGCGTGTTCTTCAGCGGACGCGAGAAGCGCTCGACGACGTGCAGCAAGTCGGTGTGGGGATGACCGAAATAATCCAGCCAGGTGGCTTCGTTGAAGCCGACCGTGTCTACGACCAGCGTGTCGCCCTCCCAGCGACCCACTGAATGACCCAGGTACGTCGGATTGAGATCGTCGCCTTGTGGATGCGCGCGCCCGTCCATGTGGATCTCGCGCCAGATATGCGTCGCCCCTTCGAAGATCATGACGATCCGCTTCTGCTCGGGGAGCTGGATGATCTCCATCGGGTACGGCGTGGCCATCAGGCGAGGCCCGCCTGGCGGAAGGCAGTAGCCTTCGGGGTCGTACTTCGACATGTTCGCGGAGTTGTAGTCGTACACCGCCGC
>JBKPSC010000258.1:0-5248 GCA_046734915.1 Acidobacteriota bacterium
CACCCTGCTCCGCTGTGAGTACGGTCGCGCCGATCATGATGATGACCAGCCCCGCCGCCGCCAGTCCGGTCAGCCCCTGACGAATCCGAAACGCGCCGGGAAGAATGAGTCCGAGCGCTCCGAGGGTCTCGCACACTCCGATGAACTTCAGGAACGTCGGGTCCATCCCGCTCTGCTGCGCCAGCGCTTCGGCCGGAATGACCAGCTTCATCACTCCCGCAAACGCGAACAACAACGCCAGCACCGTCTGAATCGTCCAGAGCCCGATCTCAACCTTGCGTCCACTCTTCGTTGCCATGATTTCGCCTCCTTGCCCACTGGTCGATTGGGTTCTGGCGAATTCGACATCGCGTGTTGCCCGAGCATTTTCGAGAACTTCCGTGCAGCCACGCGCGCGGCCCAAAACTTAGGTGCCATCAAGCAGGCACCTGCGATACCGATGACCGGAAGGTGAAGGTCTCTTCCTCCGCACGCTTCCTGGTTGCTGTCGCGATTGTCTCCTCCGCCGTATCACTGGCCCGTGCGCAGACCGCGAACACCGATCTGGGGCTGCTGTCGCTCGAAGAGCTGATGTCGCTGAAGATCTCGACGGCGACGCTCGTGCCGGAGATGCAGAGCGATGTGCCGGCTCGCGTGCAGGTCATTCGAGCCGCGCAGATCGAGCGGCGCGGTTACCGGTCGTTGCTCGACGTACTGAAAGACCTTCCCGACTTCAAAGTCGATCTGCGCGGCAACTGGGATTTCCCCGCCGAGATCACTGTCCAGGGTGTGCGTGGCGCCACCCGCATCGTCGTGCTGCTCGATGGCATCCGTGTGTCGCCGCCCACGAACGAGCCGCTGCCGATCGTCGCCAATTACCCCGTTTACAACGCCCGTCAGATCGAGATCGTCTATGGGCCGGTGTCAGCGGTGCACGGCGCCGATGCGTTCTCGGCGGTGATCAACATCATCACGAAGGATGCATCCGAAGCGGCGGGCCTGTCGGTGGCGAGCTCGGTTGGCAGCTTCGGCCTCTATAACCATGCAGCGTCGTACGGAACGAAGGTCGGGGCGACGGGCAACCTCGTCGTCGATGGGCAGTTTCAGTACGATCGGCAACCCGATCTCAGTCGCTATTATCCGGACGACTTCAACGGGCTGCAGGCGCAGCGCGCCGGCGTCTTTCCGACGGCGTTCGGCCTGATGACACCTGCCGATCCGGTGACCTCGCAATACCACATTCCGATGCGTGCCCACGCGCTGCACGCGACCTATCGCGTGGGCGGGCTGCAGCTGTCAGCGTTCGAGAACCGCTCGCATCTCCCGACGACCGCCGGCGTCTACACGCCCGACAACGTGGTGTATGACGACATCGCGTTCAATGAGAACCAGTTGATCGTTGGCGCTGGCACGTACACCAGGCACCTGGTCCGATTTACGAGCACATCGTCTGTCGAATTCAGCCGGCACGAGTTGAACCCGCATTCCGGCTACCGCGACCTGTACAGCAACATGAATCGGAGCTACAAATTCGCGTACGGGTCGATGCTGAAGGGCGAGCAGCAGCTGACGTGGAATCCGATCACGCGGATGACGGTGACCACTGGCGGCACTGTCGAACGGTTTTTCGCGATTCCACAGACGGCCGACCTGAACGCGCCGATCCGATCGACGGATGAACCCGGGACGATCCTGGGCACGTCGATGATTGACGACTTCTTCAAGCTGCATTACGCGAACGTCGGAGCGTTCGCAGAGACGCGGTATGCCGTCGCGCCGTCAGTGACGGTGACTGTTGGCGCTCGTCAGGACTACAACACGCGCTACGGGTCGACGTTCAATCCGCGTATCGGCGTCGTGACGCGGCCGACCACGACGACGACGGTGAAACTCCTGTATGGAACGGCATATCTTGCGCCTTCACCGTATCAGGCCTATCAGCACTACGGATCGTTCCTGAGCGAGGACAACGGACAGACGTTCGCGTCGCCCTATTGGCATCTGCCGAATCCGGATCTCCGGCCGCAGCACAAGAAAACGGTGGAGGCCAACGTCCTGCAACGCATGGGGCCGAATGTCAGCGTGTCCGCGTCCATGTTCTATTCACGGTTCGTCGACCTCATTCAACCGACCGATCCGGACGAAACGCACACGGGGATGTATCACGGCTGGCCGGTAGACCTCGTTGAGTTCGCGACGAATGAAGGACGACAGACGACCTATGGAGGCACATTGGGAGTCGATGTCGTCCGCTCGCTCGGAAGTGGCCGTCAGCTCTCGGCATACACGGGCCTGAGTGTGGTCGATGGCCGCATCTGGCCGTCTGATGAACTGATTGGTTGCTACCCGATCGGCGGAATGGCGCCTGCGCAGTTGAAGATGGCTGCCGATCTCGACTGGGGTCGCCTCAGCGTGGCGGCGGGCACGATCGTCGTCGGTCGTCAGCGGCTCTCGGCGTTGACAACGACCGAGACCGGTTTCATGCGTCAGACGATCGATGGGTACTGGACGAGCGACATCACGGTCAGGCGCCGCAGTGTCATGGAGCGTATGAACGCTGTCCTCAAGATCGAGAACGCGTTCGATCGGCGGTATCGAACGATCAACGAGCGCGCCTATCTCAATCCGGAAGAGTTCATCGGCATTCCTCAGAACCCTCGGCGCCTCTCCGCCGGGATCGAGCTCCGCCTCCCATAGCCTGTGGTCCGCGTTACTTTCGCAATCCGCTCAGACCTGCCGCAACAGTTTCCAGATCGAGACCGTTGACCCGCTGCACGGCCTCGTACCACTGCGCGTCGATCGTCTCGGGATGTCGCGCGCCGAGGATGCCGCCGGCGATTGACGCGACCGAGTCGCTGTCGCCGCCGATGTTGGTTGCCAGCAGGATTGCATCCTTCGCCGATTCCATCAGCACCGCAAGATTGATCGCCAGCGGCACGATCGTCAGCGGCGAGTCCGGGAAGTACGTCTCCGACAGATCGTCCGGCTGCAGCGTGTGCTTGCGCGCGAGCTCCTCGTGCATGGCGCGCATCCGCTCGGCGAGGATGCCGTCCAATCCCCCGGTCCGCTCGCGTTCCGCCACCTCCGCCGCCTGCAAGGCGAGCTGCATGATGTCCCGCGATCCCAGACCATCAACCGCGGCGGACACGGCTGTTGCCGTTGCTGCCGCTGCTGCCAGCGCCAGCGGACCGCCGTGCGTGGGGATCGAGGCCTGACGCGCGCTGCGGAGAAGCGCATTCATCTGAATCGACGAATGAATCATCCCGACCGGCGCGACGCGAACCGCCGCGCCGCAGCCGTCGTGCTCGTCGGTCACCCGCGCCGGATCGTTGGCTTGATGGAATTCCCAGAGCGACGCGACTCCTGGATGCACGCTCTTCTGGCACAGGAGCATTTCGCGCCCGACCGTCGTGTGGCGAACGTCGCGATCCTGGAGGATGGCGCGCGCGACAGCGAGCGTGCGCTCGGTGTCGTCCGTCGTTTCGCCGATCTGCCACTCATGACGGACGTTCCCGACATAGCGCGGGATGACAGTACCCGGTGCCCCTTCCAGACCGCGCACGCCGCCTGGGTACCAGCGCAGCACCGCGCCACGCGAGAGTCCCTCGGTCTGCTTTCCAATGGCGTCGCCAAGGGCGATTCCCTTGAGCGACGCGAAGATTCGTTTGTCGATCATCGTAGTGGCTGCGGGGGAATCTTACGGCTCGATCTCTTTGAGGATCTCCTCGTCCGGATCGATCGTGATCTGCGTCGGTTCGCCTGACGCGCGAACACGAAATGTCTGCGTGCGCGAGGTCAGCTCCACGCGCTGTCGAGTCGTTGTGGCGCCGGCGATCTGGATCGTCAACGGCAGCCTGAACGTTGGCCACGAGGGCGGCTGCGTCTGCTCGATGGTGATGATGACGTCTCGCTGGCCTGAGTCCCGGGTCCAGCGCACGCGCAGCTTCGGATAGCCGGGCTCGTACAACCACTGTCGGAAGAACCAGTCGAGGGGACGGCCGGAGCTGCGTTCGAGCGCAGCTCGAAGATCGGCAGTGGTGGCGTTCGCGAGTCGATGTTCGCGGTAGAAGGCCTGAATGCCGCCAAAGAAGGCACGGTCGCCGATCATCGTGCGCAGCATGTGCAGGACCCACGCGCCCTTGTCGTAGCTGTTGCGATTGAGCAAAGCGAGCAGGTCGGATTCCGCCGGGTCGATGACGGGCCGTTGAATGACGGGAGACTTCAGATAGCGATCGCGACCCTCGCGCATCTTCTCTTTGAATGCCGAGGCACCGTCGACATGCTCGTAGAACAACGCTTCGAAGTAGTCCGCAAATCCCTCGGACAGCCACACGTCGTGCCAATCGCGGATCGTGACACTGTCGCCGAACCATTGATGCGCCGTTTCATGCGCGACGATACGCTCGATGGTCCGGCCTTCGGCCAGCGCCTTCTCGGGATAGAAGATCGCGCTGGTGTTTTCCATGCCCTGGAAGATCGTCGACGATTCCACGTGCGCAAGCTTCTCGTACTCGTACGGGCCCACAACGTCGGCGAAGTAGCGAACCATCGCATCGGCACGGGCGACCGACCGCTCCATCGCCGCAGCGTCGGCGGGGAATGCCCACCAGGTCACATCGACACAACGACCCGCGGCGCAACTTCTCACCGGCGGCGCAGTGGCGAACCGCGCCGCGCCGATCACCATCGTGTAGGTTGGAATCGGTCGGTCGGTCCGCCACTGCCACACACGACGCGCTGTGCCCACATCGCTGCTGGTCGGAGCAATCTCGCGTGGTAGAGCGGAAAAGAGGTCCGGAGTATTTCCTGATGCGACGAGCGAACCGTTGGCGACGAGCGTCCATTCCGCTGGCGCGCTGATCGTGAATGCGACCGTCGCCTTGTCGGATGGATGGTCGATCGACGGAAACCAGAAGCGAGCGCGATCGGGCCAGTTGTCCGCGAACACGGTGCGGTCGCCGTGGATGTTCTGCTGAATGATCAGCCCATCGTCCGGATGGCCGTGATACGTGACTTCGACATCGATGGTGTCTCCGACGCGGGCGCTCGAGGGGATCGACACGCGAAGTTTGCCCGCGTCATACGTGAATACCGCGGGCGCACCATCGATGCGCACGCGGTCGACGGCAAGGCCGGTGAGATCGAGTGGCAGCGTCGACGCGCGTGGTGCGCGGATGCCGACGCGAATCGTCGTGAGACCGCGAATCAGCGTGCCCGTCGCCGGCAGTTCGACGGCGATGGCGTAATGCAGCGCGTCGAAGCCGGGAGC
>JBKPSC010000259.1:0-10390 GCA_046734915.1 Acidobacteriota bacterium
TTCGTGGACTTGCCGTCGCTGACGATGAAGTATCCGAGCTCACCCTTCGGCGACTCGATCGCGTGGTACGTCTCCCCTGCCGGCGGCTTGATGAGACGCGGCACCTTGCCGACGATCGGGCCTTCGGGCAGGCCCTGGATGCCCTGCCGGATGATGCGCAGCGACTGACGGAACTCTTCGATGCGTACGAGATAGCGATCGTAGGTGTCACCGACGGTGCCAATCGGAACGTCGAACTCCATCTCGTCGTAGGCCGCGTAGGGCTCGTCTTTGCGCACGTCGCGCGGCACGCCCGACCCGCGCAGTGGTGGACCGCTCAACCCGATGGCCGCAGCCTCCGGTCCGTCGATGACCCCGACGCCCTTGGTACGCTCCAGCCAGATGCGGTTGTGCGTGAGCAGCTCTTCGTACTCGACGATCTTCGAGTCCATGATCTTGCAGAACTCGAGGACCTTCTTGTCCCAGCCGGGCGGCACGTCCAGTGGGAGACCGCCGATGCGCATCGAGTTGTAGGTCAGGCGCGCGCCGCAGAACTCCTCGAAGAGATCGAGGATCAGCTCGCGTTCGCGGAACGCGTAGAGGAACACCGTCATCGCGCCGATGTCCATCGCGTGTGTGCCGAGCCACAGACAGTGGCTGGCGATGCGCTGGAGCTCGCAGAGGACCGTCCGGACGTAGCGGGCGCGGCGCGGCACCTCGATCGCCATCAACTTCTCGACCGTCTCGCAGTAGCCCACGTTGCTGGTTGCCGCGGCAACGTAGTCCATGCGGTCGGTCAGCAGGATAATCTGCGTCCAGTTGCGGTTTTCGCTGAGCTTTTCGATACCGCGATGCAGGTATCCGATCACGACTTCGGCGTCGACGACCTTCTCGCCATCGAGCCGCAGCACGACCCGCAGCACGCCATGCGTGCTCGGATGCTGCGGGCCCATGTTGATCACGAGCTCGTCGGTGTCGAACATGGCGCCGTGGTGGACGGTCGAAGTGGCCATACCTAATGGTGAAACTTGTCGGTTCTGGGTTTTGGGTTCTCAGTTCTTAGGTTCTGGGTTCGGCCGAAGCCGAACAGCCCGAAGCCTGAAGCCTGAAGCCTGAAGCCTATTCGATCTCGGCCTCTTCCTTCGCCTGGCGAAGCTTCAGCCAGTCGAGCGGATTCTCCATGAGCAGCTCCCCAGGCCCTTCGAGAGGGTAGTCCTTTCGCTGCGGATAGCCCTGCCAGTCTTCCGGCATGAGAATCCGGCGCAGGTCGGGATGCCCGGCGAACTGGACGCCGAACATGTCGAACACCTCGCGCTCCAACCATCCCGCCGCAGGCCAGACTGATGTCACCGACGCAATCGGTTGATTCTCGGCCACCTTGGCCTTCACGCGGACGCGATGACGATGGCGCGTGGAGAAGAGACAGTAAACCACGTCGAAGCGCTCGGGGCGCGGTGGCCAGTCGCTTGCCGTCACGTCGGAACATAGATCGAAGAGCGCTTCCGGCGACGATCGCAGGAAGCGGACGACATCCAGGATCTGTGCGGCCGTCACAAGCACTGTCCAGTCGCCGACGAAGTAACTGACCCCTGTCACCGCAGACGGGACTGCCGTTTGCAGCGCCGTGATGAACGCCGGCACCGGCAAATCGGCGGGCGGCGGCGGATCCGATGGACCGGTCGGCGCAGCGGCCTTGGGCGGATGTTCGGCGGCAGCAGGCTTGGCCGCCGCCTGTGCCGCTGGTCTGGCGGCTGCCGGCGCGGCAGGCTTCGCCGGCGCCGCTGTCGCTGGGTTTGCCGCTGCTGCAGCCGAACTCGCGGCCGCCGTCGTCGCCGTGGTTGCGGCAGCCGGATTAGCGGGTTTGGGCGCGTCAGGTGCCGCCGGCTTCGGTGGTGCAGCGGAGACACCCGCACCCGGTGAGTCGGTCCTCGAGACCTCGGCTTTCAAGGGTTCCGTCGGAGAAGCACTGGCGGGCTTGTCACCCGCGGCGACCGGTGGGGCGGGCGGAGTGGAGGCCTCAGGGGGCTTGGTCGGGTCGTCAGCCATTTACACCCATTCCAGTGCGCCCTTTTGCCACGCGTAGTAGTACCCCACCACCAGGATGAAGATGAACACCATCATCTCGATAAGGCCAAAGAGAAGTAGGCGATCGAAGATGACGGCCCACGGAAACATGAAGACGGTCTCGACGTCGAAAATCACGAACAGCATCGCCACAAGGTAGTACCGGATGCTGTAGCGATCGCGGGCATCGGTCACCGGCTCGATGCCGCATTCGTAAGGCTCGAGCTTGACCTTGTTGTACTTGCTGGGATGGATGAGGCTCGTAAAGACGAGCGTGAACACCGCGAAGCCGGTCGCGACCACAACAAAGATGACGATCGGCACGTACGAAGACAGCATTGGGGAAACTCGCGCGAACGGCTCGGAAAGGCGATGGGTTTATAGCATGCGACCTGAGGGGTGTCAAGAAATGGGCCGGAACCCCAAGTCTCGCCGCAAGTAACAGATTCCACTGAACTTTTCGGCCCGATTGGCTTGACGCTCTTTCGCCTCGGGACCTATACTCACCGCATGCAGACTGGACGCTGGCTGGCCTCGGCGATGGCCATGGTTGTGACGGTCGGCGCGCTCTCGGCGTCGGTCGTTTCCGCTCAGTCGCGTCAGTCGCGGCAGCGATCGATGTACGTCAGCGTCCTCGACGAGAAGGGCGTGCCTGTGCCCGATCTCGGCCCTCCCGACTTCGTCGTGCGCGAGGACAACGTCGCGCGGGAGGTCCTTCAGGTCACCCGTGCCGACGATCCGATTCAAATCGCCCTGCTCGTCGATACGAGCCAGGCCGCTCGCGGCTCGATCGGCGACTATCGCCTGGCAATCCCCGGCTTCATCGACGCCGTGCTGGGCGGACCGGCGGGCGTCAAGAACCAGGTGGCCGTTATCGGTATCGGTGAACGGCCGACGATTCTCGCCGACTACACCAGCAACAGGACCCAGCTGACGAACGCCGTGAACCGCATCTTCGCCGTCGAGGGCACCGGAACGTACCTGCTCGACGGCATCATCGAGACGAGCCAGGGGCTCAAGAAGCGCGAGGCGGCTCGCTCGGTGATAGTCGCTCTGACGACCGAGGGCCCCGAGCTGAGCGACCGGCACTATCAGCAGGTCCTGGAACCATTAAAGGCGTCGGGCGCGACGCTGCACGTCATCGCGCTCGGCCGTCCGCTCAACATGTCGGAAGATCGCTCGGTCGCGCTCTCACGGGGGACGAGCGAGTCCGGCGGACGTTACGACAATCTCCTGGTCCCTTCGGCTCTGCCAACGCGGCTGAAGGAACTCGCTGGGGAAATCGTCGGCCAGTACCGTGTCACGTACGCACGGCCGGAGACGCTCATCCCGCCCGAAAAGATCACCGTCGCCTCGAACCGACCGAAAGTGACGACGCGTGGAATACCAGTGAACGAGCCTTCGGCACCGGTCCCCGATCGCGGCCGGCAGGATTAGTCATGAACGGCGTCGTACTTCGCACCGCCGTCGCCGGCGGCATGGCCCTCTCGATCGCATTCATCACCGGCGCAGCTGCTCAGCAGCCTCAACCGGCGCAGGCGCAACCGCAACAGCAGCAAGCGCCGCCGCCCACCCAGGGTCAAACCTTTCGAACCGGCGTCGATATCGTCTCGCTGAACGTGACAGTCGCTGAGAGCGGCTCGACGCGCTACGCCACCGACCTCGAGCAGGAGGACTTTCAAGTCTACGAGGACGGCGTCAAGCAGGATGTGACCTACTTCACCCGCGCCAATCTGCCTATCGCGCTGTCGTTGCTCATCGACACGAGCGCGAGCATGGAATCGCGTCTGCAGACGGCACAAGAAGCGGCGATTGGGTTTGCGAAGCGGCTGCGCAGCCAGGACCTCGCGGAGATCGTCGATTTCGACAGCCGGGTGATGATCCTCCAGACGTTTACCAGTAAGGCCGACGAGCTGGAGCAAGCGATCCGACGGACGTCGGCCGGCGGCTCGACCTCGATGTACAACGCCGTGTACATCGCTCTGAAAGACTTGAAGAAGGTCGTCGCCACGACCGTCGACGAAGTGCGCCGTCAGGCTATCGTGCTCCTCTCGGATGGCGAAGACACCTCCAGCCTGCTGCCCTTCGAGGAGGTGCTCGACCTCGCCAAGCGGTCGGAAACGGCCATCTACGCGATTGGGCTGCGGTCGAATGAGGGCGGAACGGGAGGAAGCCGCGGCTTCAAAGAGGCCGAGTTCGTCCTGAAGCAGCTATCGCAGGAAACCGGCGGCCGGGCGTTCTTCCCGAACCAGATCAGCGAGCTCAACGGCATCTACACGCAGATATCCGAGGAGCTGTCGAGCCAATACACCGTCGGCTACACGTCGAAGAATCTCAAGCGCGACGGCGCCTGGCGGCGCATCATCGTCCGGGCGAACCGGCCCAACCTCGTCGCCCGCACCAAACAGGGGTACTTCGGGCCCACGGCGCGATAGACTCAGTCGCCCGCCTGCGGGCGCCGGATACCACCGGATACCAGATGAACGCGGTCCCCCTCGTCCTCTATGCCGTGGCCCTCGTGGCGTATCTCTGGCACTTCGCCAGACGGCAACCGGTCGTCGGCCGGACCGCGACGACGCTCCTCGTCGCGTCTGCGCTCGCGCACACATTCGTGGTCGGCATGCAGACGATGGAAGCCGGACACGTTCCGGTGACCAACGCCTCGTCGGCGATTTCGACGTTTGTCTGGCTGTTGGCACTCGCCTACCTGTACACGGAGATGACCACGGACGAGCGGGCAATGGGCGTGTTCATCCTGCCCTTGCTGGTTGCGCTGCAGATCATCCCGGTGATCGAGCCGGGCGTGGAAGATCGGGCGGCGGTGCTCCAGGGTCCGTTGTTCGGTCTGCACGTATCGTCGCTGCTCTTCGCCTACGCCAGCTTCGCGCTCGCCTGCGTCATCGGCGTGACCTACATGCTCCTGTTCAAGGAGATCAAGGCGAAGCACTTGGGCTTTTTCTACGCCCGGCTGCCGTCGCTGCAGGTGCTCGACTCCATGAACCAGCGCGCGATTGTCATCGGGTGGACCTTCCTGACGATCGGCATCGTCATTGGCACAATCTGGGCTGGGCAGGCGCAGGGGTACGCGGGCGGAGATCCCCGCGTACAGGCCATGTCGCTGCAGGATCCCAAGATTTTCGTGGCCGTCCTGTGCTGGGCAATCTATTCGTTCGAGGTGTTCATCGCCCGGCGCATGGGATGGGGCGGCCGGCGCACGGCGTATCTGTCGGCGCTCGGGTTCGCCATCGTGCTGCTGAACCTCGTGCCGATCAACTATCTCCTGACGACGAGTCACAACTTCTAGCATGCGACTCCTCCTCGTCGGTTTGAGCCATCGGACGGCGCCCGTGGAACTGCGAGAGCGACTCGACTTCCACACGCGCGGTCTCGAGGCGGCGCTGCGAACGCTCGGCGCTCGCGACTCGGTCCGCGAGGTGGTCGTGTTATCGACGTGCAATCGGGCTGAGATGTATGTGGCCTGTGAGTCGGTCGAATCGGCACGCGCCGACGTCCTCGATGTGCTGAGCCGCTTCCATGAGATCGAGCTGACAACCGTGCAGCCGCACCTGTACGAAAGCCTGGATCTGGACGCGGCCCGTCATCTCTTTCGGGTGGCGGCGGGACTCGACTCGCTGGTTGTCGGCGAACCGCAGATTCTCGGCCAGGTCAAGGACGCGCACGCGGCGAGCGGCCGATCGCAAACCGCCGGTCCCGTGCTCAACCGGCTGTTCCATTCGTCGTTCGGCGTGGGCAAACGGGTGCGAACCGAGACCGCGCTCGGCTCTGGAGCGGTATCGGTCAGCTTTGCCGCCGTGTCGCTCGCGCGCAAGATTTTCGGCGCGCTGACCGGCCGCAACGTCCTCGTCGTCGGCGCCGGTGAGATGGGCAAGCTGACGGCCCAGTACATGCGCTCGCAGGGCGCGCATCGGGTGACTATCGTCAGCCGGACCCTGGCCCACGCCGCACGGACGGCCGAAGCCATCGGCGGCGCATCGGCGGCCCCTTGGGAAGAGCTCGACGCTGTGCTCGGCGCAAGCGACATCGTCATCACGGCCACGGGCGCGGCCGCGCCAATCCTCACGAAGGCGCGGGTCGAAGCGACGATGCGAACGCGGCGCAACCGGCCGCTGTTCATCATCGACATTGCGCTGCCGAGGGACGTGGAGGCCGCGGCTGGCGAAATCGAGCAGGTATTTCTCTACAACATCGACGATCTGCAGGCGACGGTGCGCGAAAACCTCGCGCGGCGAACGAGCGAGGTCGCCCGCGCCGAGGCCATCGTCGGCGAGGAGGTCGAGAAATTCGTCGGCTGGCTGCGATCACGCGGCGCCATTCCGACCGTGGTGGCGCTGCGCCAGCGGTTCGAAGCCATCCGCCGGGCCGAACTGCAGCGCCTCGAGTTCAAGCTGTCGGCCCTGCCGCCGGAGGCACGAGCGAAGGTCGATGAAGTCACGCGGCTCATCGTCGAAAAGCTGCTGCTGATACCCACTGAACAACTGAAGTCGCTCGGCGAAGGGGACACGAGCGGCGTATACGCGGAAGCGGTCACGCGTATCTTCAATCTGCAAACGGCGGCGCCGGCTTCCGATGAGGCCGACCCCGAACGTTCTTCCGGCGGGCGCGTCGAACCCTTCCCTGCCAAGGCGCGCGGTCCGCGCTGAGTCAGTGGGCGGCGAAGCCAGAGCACTTCGCATCGGCACGCGGGGCAGCCAGCTGGCCTTGTGGCAGGCCAGAACCGTGGCTGATCGCATCGCGCAGTCCGGTGGACCGCCCTGCCGCCTCGTCGTCATCAAGACGTCCGGTGATCGGTTGCAGGAAGCGCCGCTTTCCGAGCTGGGCGGCAAGCGCCTGTTCGTGAAAGAGATTGAGGAGGCGCTGCTGTCAGACGAAGTCGACGTTGCGGTTCACAGCAGCAAGGACATGCCGGCGATGGCCGTGGACGGGCTGACGATCGCCGCCGTCCTGCCGCGTGAGGATCCGCGCGATGCCGTTGTGTTGCCGTCCACGCGTACGGAGCGGCCATCGGGCCTGGACGATCTGGTGAAAGCCATCGGCCAGACGCCGACGTTCGGCACTGGCAGCGTCCGGCGGGTGGCGCAGCTCAAGCGTGCGTTTCCTTGTGCCCGCTTCGCGCCCATTCGGGGTAATCTCGACAGCCGGCTCCGCAAGCTGGACGAGGGCCAGCACGACGCGCTGGTGCTCGCTGCAGCAGGGTTGCACCGGCTTGGATTCGCCGACCGCATCTCGCTGGCGTTGCCGCCAGAGATTTGCGTGCCGGCGCCGGGCCAGGGCGTCGTGGCCGTCGAGATCAGGGCCGGCGATTTGGCAACTCGCGCGGTGGTGTCGCGCATCGACGACGCCGCCACTGCCCTCGTGCTTGCTGCCGAGCGTGGCCTCGTCGCGGCACTGGGTGGTGGGTGTCAAACGCCGATCGGCGCCCTCGCGTCGCTCCCCGACGATGGCAGTCTCGAGATCGTCGGCGCCGTGATTGCCCTCGACGGCTCGCGGATTGTGCGGGCGGCGGCGCGCGGCGACCGCGACGCGGCCCAGGCGATCGGCGCTCGCGCGGCGCAGGATCTGCTCGAGAACGGCGCCGGCGAAATCCTGACAGAGGCCCGGCGGACAGCGGCGAACACTTGAGGGCTGGCGACCAGCGACCGACTACTCAATGTCGACGAGCATCGTCTATCTGATCGGAGCGGGCCCGGGCGATCCAGGGCTGATTACGGCACGCGGGCTGCGGTGTCTGTCGACCGCGAACGTCGTGCTCTACGACCATCTGGTTCATCCGCGACTGCTGCGTCACGCGCGGCCCGATGCGGAGAAAATCGACGTCGGTACCGCCGCACCGCAACCGCTGGAGCAGGAAGCCATCTGCTATCTCCTTGCCGAAAAAGCGCGCGAGGGGAAGATCGTCGCCCGTCTCAAGTGGGGCGATCCGTTCGTGTTCGATCGCGGCGGCGCAGAAGCGCTGTTCCTGCACGAGCAGGGGGTGCGCTTCGAGGTCGTGCCCGGCGTTCCCGCCGGCATTGGATTTTCGAGTTACGCCGGTGTCCCGCTGACCTATCCCGGCGCTGGTGACACCGTGGTCCTCCTCCGCGGATTCGAAGACGATGGCAAGGCGCGGGCGCCAATCGACGTCGACTGGGGCGCGCTCGCGCGGCTCGACGGCACGCTCGTGTGCTACACCGGCCCGACGCAGCTGCCGCAGACGGTACGCGCCCTGCTCGAACACGGCCGGGATGCCGACGAACCCGCCGCGCTGGTGTTCGACGGGACGCTTGCGCATCAGCGGACCATCTCGGCCACCCTCGGTGAGATCGTGCAGAAAGTCGACAGCGCCGGCGAACGGCGCCCCGGCATACTGCTGGTCGGACGGGCTGTGGGTCTGCGCGAGCACCTGCGGTGGTTCGACGCGAAGCCGCTGTTCGGGCGGCGGATTCTCGTAACCCGTCCCCGCGACCAGGCCGCCGAGATGTCCGAGCTCATCGAAGCCCTCGGCGGCGAGGCGATCGAAGCGCCGATGATCCGCATCGTGCCGCCCGAGGACTATGAGGAGCTCGACGCGGCTTGCGCGGAAGTCGGTCTCTACGACTGGGTCGTCTTCTCGAGCGCCAACGCGGTGGAGGCGTTTATGCAGCGGCTGCTGGCGTCGCCGCTCGACCTGCGGGCGCTCTCGCACACGAAGCTGTGCGCGGTCGGACCCGCGACGACGGAGCGCCTGGTCCGGTACGGCTTGAAGGTCGACCTGGTGCCGGCTGAGTACCGGGCCGACGCCATCGCGCAGGCCTTCTCACAGTCGGGCAGCCTGCGCGGCCTCAACGTACTCATCCCGCGCGCTGACATCGGCCGCGAAGTGGTCGGCGACGAACTGCGCCGCCAAGGAGCCAACGTCAGAGAAGTGATCGCTTATCGCACAGTGGTCGTCGATCCCGAACGCGAAGGCGAGCCCGACGTCTACCGGCTGCTGCTGGACCACCAGCTCGATGTCGTGACCTTCGCCAGCGCTTCTTCGGTCCGCAGCTTCGTTCGCGCGTTCGGAGCGGATCAAGCCGCCGACCTGCTGCGGCCGGTTGCTGTGGCCGCCATCGGTCCGGTCACCGCCGAAGCCGCTCTTCAGTACAACATCAACACGACCATCATGCCGGTGCAATACACGGTCCCGGCGTTGGTCGACGCCATCATCCAGCACTTCCAGAGATCACCATCATGAGCACGACGCAGACCCCAGCGGGCCTCACGCTTCCACGACGGCTGCGTCGCTTACGGCGATCCGACGCGATGCGGGCGATGGTTCGCGAGACGCACCTCTCGCCCGACAGCTTGATGCTGCCGCTCTTTGTCTGCGAGGGCGAGGGCGTGCGCCACGAAGTGTCGTCGATGCCCGGTGTCTTCAATCTGTCGGTCGACGAAGCCGTCAAGGAAGCGGCAGCCGCGCGCGCGGACGGGATTCGTAGCGTCCTCCTCTTCGGGCTGCCCGACTACAAAGACGACGTGGGATCGAGCGCCTACGATCCAAACGCTCCGGTCCAGTCGGCGGTGCGAGCGCTGAAGCGGGAAGTGCGCGACATCCTCGTCGTCACCGACGTGTGTCTGTGCGAGTACACCGACCATGGGCACTGCGGCCTCATCATCGACGGCGAGATCGCCAACGATCCGTCGGTCGACCAGCTCGTGCGCGCCGCGGTGTCTCACGCCGCGGCCGGCGCCGACATTGTCGCGCCGTCCGACATGATGGATGGACGAGTCGCGGCGATCCGTCGAGCCCTCGACGAGCGTGGTCACGACCAGGTCGCGATCATGTCGTACGCGGCGAAGTACTGCTCGGCGTTCTACGGACCGTTCCGCGAAGCCGCCGGCTCGGCGCCGAAATTCGGCGACCGGCGGTCGCACCAGATGGATCCGGCGAATGCCCACGAAGCGCTGCGCGAAGTCGAACAGGATATCGTCGAGGGCGCGGACCTGGTGCTTGTGAAGCCGGCGGTCGCGTATCTGGATGTCATCCGCCGGGTCAAGGACGCGTTCGGATACCCGACGGCGGCCTATCACGTCAGCGGCGAGTATTCGATGCTGAAGGCGGCGGCACGCAACGGCTGGATCGACGAGACGCGCGCGATGATGGAGACGCTCATCGGCATCCGCCGCGCCGGCGCCGACATTATCATCACCTACTACGCCCGCGACGCGGCGCGCCTGCTCGGCTGAGATCCATGGCGACAACCCGCTCGGCGCGCCTGTTCGCGCGCGCCCTCGAGGTCCAGCCGGGTGGCGTGGACAGCCCGGTCCGCGCCTTCAAGTCCGTCGGCTCGTCGCCCCTCTTCATTGCCCGGGGGGCCGGCGCCACGAT
>JBKPSC010000260.1:0-13374 GCA_046734915.1 Acidobacteriota bacterium
TGGTACCGGAAATCCATCGTGAGATACGGCTGGTCCCAGGTGCCGAGCACGCCAAGCCGCTGAAATTGTTCGGACATGGTGCCGACGAAGCGCTCGGCGTATGCGCGACAGGCCCGACAGAACTCCGCCACCGACATGTCGCGCTTCTTCGGGCCGAGCTCGCGATCCACCTGGAGCTCGATTGGCAGTCCATGACAGTCGTAACCGACGACGTAGGGGGCGTCGAAGCCGGCCATCGACTTCGCCTTCACGACGAAGTCCTTGAGTATCTTGTTCAGCGCCGTGCCCATGTGGATGTTGCCGTTGGCGTACGGCGGACCATCGTGCAGCACGAACTTGGGCGCACCGCTGCGGCGATCGCGAATCCTCTCGTAGAGGCTAATCGCCGCCCATCGCGCGAGCGTTTCCGGCTCGGCCGTGGGCAAGTTCGCTTTCATCGCGAAGTCGGTGCGCGGCAGGTTGACCGTGTCCTTCCACTCAGGCATGGATATCCGTCGATTCTATAATGAAGTGATGCTTACCTCGGCAGGAGCCCAGCGACGTGTGCCGTTTCGAATGACGACGCTCGCCAACGGATTGAAGGTCATCATCCAGGAAGAGCACACCGCCCCGCTGGCGTCGGTCTGGTGTTGGTACAAGGTCGGATCGAAAGACGAACGGCCCGGCCTGACCGGAGTCTCGCACTGGGTCGAGCACATGAACTTCAAGGGCACGACCAACATCCCCAGAGACGCGGTCAAAGGCATCATCGAGCAGTTCGGCGGTAGCTGGAACGGCTACACCTGGATTGACGAGACGACATACCTCGAGACGGCCACTCGCGACGCGCTCGATCGGATGCTGTTCATCGAGTCTGAACGGATGGCTCGCTGCCTCTACGATCCCGATGATTGTGAGTCGGAGCGAACCGTCATCATCTCCGAGCTGCAGGGCGGTGAGAACGATCCTGACCAGTTGCTGGATCAGGAGCTGACTGCGACCGCGTTCAAGGCGCACACCTATCGCCATCCGACCATCGGCTGGCTGTCCGATCTTCAGTCGATGACCCGTGACGATCTCTACGGCTACTATCGCCGCTATTACGTCCCGAACAACGCCGTCCTGGTCATCGTCGGGGATGTGGACTCCGACGATGCGCTGCGGCGCGTCGAGCATCATTTCGGGTCGATTGCGGCCGCGGAAGTGCCGCAGCGGATCCAGACCGTGGAGCCCGAGCAAACGGGAGAGCGGCGAGTCGTCCTGCGAAAGCCCGGCACGACCGCGTATCTGAAGGTCGCCTATCACGCGCCGGCGGCGCGCGACGCCGCGTTCTTCCCGGCGCTCGTGCTCGACGCCGTTTTGACCGGGGCCAAGGGCATCAACCTCTGGTCCAGCTTTCGAGTGCCGCCGCCGCAGCGTCGGTCGCGCCTCTACCGGGCGCTGGTCGACACCGGCCTTGCGTCGTCGGTGTCTGGATCGCTGATGCCGACCGAGCAGCCCTTCCTCTACACCATCTCGGCGACGGCGACGTCCGGCACACCGCTCGAGGCCGTCGAGGAGCGTATGGTGCGCGAACTGGCGCAAGTCCACGCCGACGGAATCACGGAACCTGAGCTCAAGAGCGCTCATCGCCAGCTCAAGGCCCGCATGATCTTCGACAACGACAGTGTGACCAACATCGCCCATCAGCTTGGGTACTTCGAGACGATTGCCGGCGCCGATCTGTTCCTCGACGCCGGGGCCCGCATCGAGAACGTCACGATTAAGGAGGTCGGCGAAGTCGCCCGGGTGATGCTGCTCAGGTCGAATCGGACCGTCGGCTGGTTCGATCCGGTGCCGGTCACTTCCGCCGACAAAGACGAGGCCGTGTGACCCCGGCAGGCGCGGCGCTGTCGCCCTCACGCGTCGTGCTCGAGAACGGCGTCGTCGTGACGACCCGCGAGACGCGCAAGACTCCGGCCGTCACCATCAATCTCGCCATGAGGGCGGGATCGATGTGCGATCCGCCGGACGCGCCGGGGGCGATATATCTGCTGTCCCGGCTCATCGATCGCGGTACGGCTCATTACTCAGCGGCGCAGATTGCCGAGACCCTCGAGGATCGCGGTATCTCGCTCGCGATCAACGTCAACCGCCACATCCTTTCAGCGGTTTGTACCTGTCTTTCAGAGGACTTCGAGGTCGTTGCCGCGATGCTCGCGGCGATCCTCACGGAGCCGAGTCTTCCGGAAGCCGAGTTGGCGACCCGGAAGGGCGAGGTCGTGACAGCGATCGCGCAGGACGAAGACAGCCCATATGTCAAAGCGCTCGAGCGGCTGCTCGCGCTTCTTTACGGTGCCGATCATCCGTACGGCCGGCCGGCGAAGGGCACGCCAGCCAGCATCGAAGCGCTGACGCGCGAGCGGATGCTGGCTCTGCATCACGAGCGCTTTGCGCCGTCCGAACTGAGCGCCGTCATCGTGGGCGACGTCGAGTCGGACCAGATCGAAGACGTGATGCGCCGGCTCTTCGGCGACTGGGGCGTGCCGCGCCCAGCTGCAATTCCTCTACTACCTCCCACGCCGCCGACGGGTCGACGCCGGCTCGTGCTGCCGATGATGAACAAAGTACAGGCCGACATTGCCTACGGCTTCACCACCATTCGCCGAGACGACCCGAGCTACTACGCCTGCTCGCTGATGAACAACATCCTCGGCCAATACGCGATGGGTGGGCGGCTCGGTGACAGCATCCGCGAGCGGCAAGGAATGGCGTACTACGTGTCGACGGCGTTTGACGCCGGCCTCATCGAAGGCCCGCTGATGGTCCGCGCCGGGGTCAGTCCGGCGAACGTCGATCGTGCGATCCAATCCATCGACGAAGAGCTGACCGCGATCCGGAACGATGGAGTAACCGAAAAGGAGCTCGCTGAATCGCGGCAGTACCTCATCGGCTCGATGCCCCGTGCCCTCGAAACCAACGGCGGCATCGCCAACTTCCTCCAGAACGCGGAGTTCTTCGGCCTCGGTCCGGACTTCGATGTGCGTCTTCCCGACTACCTGAGACGGGTGACGCTGGGCGAGGTCAATGAGGCCGCGCGCAAGCTCATGGATCCCGAACGGGCGACCGTGGTGATTGCTGGACCATATCAGCACGGTGAATGAAGAATTGAGATTGAGGGATTGGGGATTGAGGGATTGAGGGATTGAAGGAGGGAGTCGGTCAGGAGAAACGGAATCAGGTCGAAGCCGTGCTCTTCGACGTCGACTTCACGCTGATCTATCCCGGTCCGATGTTCATGGGCGACGGCTACCGGGCGTTCTGCGAGCGGCACGGCATGATCGTCGATCCGTCGCTCTTCGACGGCGCGGTCGCGAGCGCGGCGGCTATTCTCGACACACCCGAAGACACACCGTACGATCACGAGCTCTATGTCGCGTACACGCGCCACATCATCGAGCAGATGGGTGGGCGGGGCGACTGTCTCGACGCGTGCGCCCGCGAGATCTATGCCGAGTGGGCGGCCTGCCACCACTTCGAGCTCTACGAAGAAGTGCCCGACGTCCTGCAGCATCTGGCGGCCGCCGGCATTCGCGTCGGCCTGGTTTCGAACTCGCACCGCAGCCTGTCGACGTTCGCCTCTCACTTTCAACTGGGCGGCTTGATCGGCGCGGCGGTGTCGTCGTCGGAACACGGGCTGATGAAGCCGCACCCGAGCATTTTCAGAGCCGCTCTGGCCGCATTGGGCGTGTCACCCTCGTCGTCCCTGATGGTTGGCGACAGCCTGCGGCACGACGTCGAGGGAGGATTGAAGGCCGGGATGCGCGCGGCCCTTCTTCATCGGATCGACGGAACCCATCCTCGAGCCGCCGAGCTCATTGCCCGCGGCATCCGGGTCATCAGGTCGCTGCGCGAGCTTCCCGATATGCTCGAGCGGAACGACTGAGCGATTGGGGCCGCCGACAACAGGCGCCTACCCCGGAGGCCAGGCCAGCGAACGGCCGCCGAGCAGGTGCAGGTGGATGTGAAACACCGTCTGACCGGCATCGCGATTGGTGTTGAAGACGGTGCGATAGCCGCCGGCAGCTATACCTCTCTCAGCGGCGATTACCGCCGCCCTCCGCACCACCTCGCCGACAAGGCCATCATCAGCGGGACTCAGCTCATCGAGGCTGGCGATGTGCCGTTTCGGGATGACGAGAACGTGCACCGGCGCCTGCGGGTTGATGTCGTTGATGGCAATCAGGCGATCGTCCTCGTAGACGATGGATGCCGGTATTTCTCGGTTGATGATTTTGCAGAACAAACACATGGTTGCTGGTCCTGGTCGTCAGTCGTTGGCCGTAGTCGTTGGTCGTTGGTCGTTGGTCACGCGGTCCGACGGGCGACAGCGGTCCGCGTAATGCCTTGAAGGTCCTTCCGCATCTCCACGAGCTCCAGTCCGGCTGTTGTCACCAGCGCTGCCATCGCTTCGGCCTGACCGAAGCCGAATTCGAAGACCAGCCAACCCGCCGGCGTGAGAAGACCTTGCGCCTGAGTGACGAGCGCACGGATGACGTCGAGGCCATCGGTGCCCGCCGCGAGGGCCAGACGCGGTTCATATTGCACCACTTCTGGCTGCAGCGTCGCGAGATCCCCCTCCGGAACATAGGGTGGGTTGGACATGACGACGTCGAAGGGCCCCTCGATGCCGACCAGCACGTCGGCCTGAGCCGTCACGACTCGATCGGCGACGCCGTGACGTTTCGCGTTGGCGTTCGCGACTTCCAGCGCTGCGGCTGAGACGTCTGTAGCGATGACCCGGGCATCGGCGCGCTCGCACGCAACGGCAACGGCAAGGCATCCGCTGCCCGTGCACACGTCGGCTATCCGGGAAGGCCCGGGTCGATCAGTCGTGATCTCGACAACGACTTCAACGATGAGCTCGGTCTCTGGACGCGGAATGAGGACCGCCGGAGTGACGGTGAATGCGCGGCCCCAGAACTCCTGTGTACCAGTGATGTACGCGACCGGCTCGCGACGCACGCGACGCCCGATCGCAGCAATGTATTGCCGATCGAAGTCGGCCGGCGCGTCGATGCCGCCGTCTGCGAAATACTGGACAGCATCCCAGCGCAGGATGTGCTCAGCGAGCAGACGTGCGTCGAGATCCGCCTCGTCTCCGCCGATTCCGGCCTCACGCAGACGCCGCCGGGCACCGGCCACAAGCTCATGGATCGTGGGCACCGGTCGTTCGCTTCGCAGGAGAAGCCGCGTCAGCTCACGCGGTAGTGGTGGCGTCCTTCAGCTTTTCAGCGTTGTAGTGGGTGATGACCGCGTCGATGACATCGCCGAGGTCGCCGCTGAGCACTTCACTCAAGCGGTATATCGTGAAATTGATGCGGTGGTCGGTGATGCGGTTTTCCTTGAAATGATAGGTCCGGATCTTTTCCGACCGATCTCCGGTGCCGACCTGTCCGCGCCGATCCTTGGCGATCGCCTCCTGCTGCTTCTGCAGCTCCATGTCGTAGAGGCGCGACTTCAGCACCTTCATCGCCTTTGCCCGGTTCTTAATCTGGGATTTCTCATCCTGCTGCGAGACGACGACACCGGTCGGGATATGGGTGATCCGAACCGCCGAGTACGTCGTGTTGACGCTTTGGCCGCCCGGTCCGCTCGAACAGAACGTGTCGATCCGCAAATCTTTCTCGTTGATCTGGATATCGACGTCCTCGGCCTCGGGCAGCACGGCGACGGTTGCCGTCGACGTATGCAAGCGTCCCTGCGCTTCAGTGGCGGGAACCCGCTGGACGCGATGCACGCCGCTCTCGTACTTCAGTTTGCTGTAGGCGCCGCGGCCCTCGACGGTCGCGATGACTTCTTTCAGCCCGCCGATGCCAGTGTCGCTGCTCGACATGACGTCGATACGCCAACCCTGGCGCTCGGCGTACTTCGTGTACATCCGGAAGAGCTCGGCCGCGAACAGCGCCGCTTCGTCGCCGCCGGTGCCGGCCCTGATCTCGAGAATCACGTTCTTCTCGTCGTTCGGGTCCTTCGGCACCAGCAGGGTCTTCAGCTCGCTGATGAGGGTGTCCCGGCGCGCGACCAGCGCCTTCAGTTCTTCCTGCGCGAGCTCGCGCATGTCGGGATCGGCGGCACTGGCCAGTTCCTCTGTTTGCGACACGTCACGCGTCACATTCTGGTATTCGCGGAACTTCTCGACCGTTGGCTCGATTTCGGCGAGCGTCTTGGCGTGCTTCCGGTACTCGGACGGATCGCTCTGAACCTCGGCCGAGCCGAGCATCTTCACGAGATCTTCGTACTGGTGTTCAAGCGCCGTCAGTTTGTCGAACATCGCTCGGTATCCGTCACAAGCAGCCGCCGGAAACGGGTGGCAGAAACGCCACTTCGTCGCCTTCGGCGAGCGTTCGATCCATGCGCGCGTAGTCGGCGTTCACGGCGCTCGAAATCGACCGTTCGTACTGCGCCAGCTCGGCGTGCTCCCTTGTCAGGTCACGCCAGAGCGAGCCGACCGTCGCCCCAGGCTCCACCGATCGGGCGAGCTCGGCAGCGCCGGCAATCTCGCGCAACCTCGCAAACAATCGGACGGTTACGCGCATGCGGCGCGCTCCGCCGCCATTCTGGCCACCTCATCGTCCGGGTCGGCGATGGCGCCTTCGATCCAGACCTCGCCGCCCTCGAAGTGCTCACGCTTCCAGATTGGCGCGATCTGCTTGATCCGCTCGATGGCGTAGCGTCCGGCCGCAAACGCGTCAGCGCGGTGCGCCGACGCCGTAACGATGACGATGCTCGCTTCTCCAATGTCGAGGCGCCCCGTCCGGTGGTGCAGCGCCATGCGGACGCTCGGCCACTTGCTGTGTATTTCCTCGGCAATCCGCTCGAACGACTTCAGGGCCAGAGGTTCGTAGGCTTCGTACTCCAAATAAAGGACGCGTCGGCCGGCGTTGTGGTTGCGCACGAGCCCCAGGAACGTGATCACCGCGCCATCGATCCCCCTGCGGTCCGGTTCGTCGCCTGACAACGCGGCGACGAGCGGCTCGGCCGCGAGCGGCGCCGGCCCGATTGCCAGCCTGGGAGTGGCCACCTAGCCAGTATACGAGGTCTCGATAGAGGGGGCGTGGCGCTGGTTCCAGAAGTGATCGAGCGGACCGTGACCACCGCCGATGGCGAGGCCGTGGCGGATGGCCCCGTTGACGTAGGTCTGCGCGCGCTTGGTCGCCTCAGGGAGGTTCAGACCCAGAGCGAGGTTGGCGGCTATGGCCGACGCGAACGTGCAACCCGTGCCGTGCGTGTTGCGGGTCGCGATGCGCGGTGTGTGCAGCGGTACGAAGACATCGTCGTCGAGGAGCAGATCGACGAGGTCGGCGCCGGCCCCGTGACCGCCCTTGACCACCACGGACGGTCCCAGACCCTGAATGCGCCGGGCCGCTTCGCGCGCATCGTTCAGGCTTCGAATGGGAATACCGGCGAGAACTTCGGCTTCGGGGATGTTCGGCGTGACGACCAGCGCACGAGGCAAGAGCTCTGAGCGAATCACCCTCACTCCATCTTCGTCCAGCAGGCGGTCACCGCTCTTCGCCACCATGACCGGATCCAGGACGACCAGCGGCAGCTCGAGCTCGGCGATCGCCGCGGCGACGGCTTCGACGATCGCGGCGTTGGCGAGCATCCCGATCTTAGTGGCGTGGATCGCAATGTCTGAAGCGACGGCTTCGATCTGCGCTGTGACCAGATCCGCGGGCAACGCCAGAACCGCGGATACTCCGCGCGTGTTCTGCGCCGTCACGGCTGTGATCGCGCTGGTCCCATAGACGCCGTGCGCCGCAAACGTCTTCAAGTCCGCTTGAATGCCGGCGCCCCCGCCCGAATCGCTCCCGGCGATCGTCAACGCAACTGGAATGTCAGATGCGGTCATGAGGCAGGCCGCGCAGCAGAGTCGGGGCCGAAGACCAGCAAAAATTGATACGGCGGCACTAGCTCCCGGGCCTGGAGCCGCAATCCGGCGGCTGCGGCGGTTCGGATGATCCGCTCCGGATCGACGCGCTCAGCCGCGACCGGTCCCGGCCCGCCGTCGCCGGCCGTGAAGTCGACGACGCCGATTCGGCCCTGCGGCTTCAATGCGCCGGCAATATTCTTGAGCAGCGTGACGATCACCTCGGGCCTGTCCGGAGAGTCCATCTCGTGAAAGGCGTTGACGATGAGGACCGCATCCAGCCCACGCGGGAGATTGGGGTCGCTCTCCGTGCCGAGCACCGTTCGGACGTTCCGGAGGTTTTCGCGCTGAACCTGACGGCTCACGGCGTCGATCATCAACTCCTGGATGTCCTGCGCGTAGACCAATCCGTTCGGGCCAACCCGCCGCGCCAGCCTGATGGTGAACCAGCCTCCGCCCGCACCCATATCGGCGACGACGGCGCCGTCGGCGATGCCGAGAGCGTCCATGATCAAGTCGGGCTTCTGCCAGGCTTCACGATCCGGGCTTTCGAGGAGGCCGAGGTCGAGCGGCGGAAACAAACGTCCATTGCGCTGCTGCCGCAGCACGGGCGGCACCGCAGTTTCGGGCCGCACCGGCCGCGCCGCTCTGGTGCGCTGGGCGTTTAAGGCGGGGAGGGCGGGGAAGGCGGGGAAGGCGGGGAGGGAAAGCCACGCGATCACGCTCAGCACAACCTTCGCCCGCGAGCGCCGTTGAGATGATTGCCGATCAGTCCGACTCATCGTCCTACCTGCCCCACCTGCCCTACCGGCCCTGACGTCCAGCCACGCCGGGCCTCGTCATGGACGCCACAGAAAGAATGTCGTCGATCTTTTTCGAGTCCAGCAAGCCCTGTTCGACGACGAGATCTCTTATCGAACGGCCGGTCTCGACCGCCTGCTTTGCAATTGCCGCGGTTCGCTCGTAGCCGATGAACGGACTGAGCGCCGTCGCCGTCGCGGTGCTGCGATCGAGCAGTTCGCGCGCCCGGCCGGCGTCGGCTTCGATGCCGTCCACACAGCGCAGCCGGAAGATCCGCAGGGCCTCGCGCAGAATCGTGGACGCGTGGATCGCGTTCCAGGCGATGACCGGCATCATGACGTTGAGCTCGAGCTGTCCGGCGTCGCAGGCCAGCACGATCGTCGTGTCGCAGCCTACCACCTGGAAACACACCTGGTTGACCATCTCGGCAATCGACGGGTTGACCTTGCCCGGCATGATTGACGATCCAGGCTGCACCGGCGGCAAGCGGATCTCCGCCAAGCCGGCTCGTGGCCCCATGCTCAAGAGACGGAGATCGTTGGCCACCTTGGCCACCTCCACCGCGAGACGCCGCATCGCTCCCGAGTAGGCCAGCACGTCACCCATGCTCTGGGTCACGCGAAACAGGTTCGACGCAGGGACGACAGGCAGCTCGGTGTCACGGCGCAGACGGTCGATGACCAGGCGGCGGAACTCGTCACCGGCGTTCAGACCGGTCCCAACCGCCGTGGCGCCGAGGTTCAGCTCGTGCAGCTGTTCCGACGCGACGGCGACATCGGCGGCGCCGTGCTCGACGCAGGCGGCGTAGCCGCCGAACTCCTGACCGAGCGTGATGGGCACGGCATCCTGGAGGTGCGTCCGGCCGGTCTTGAGGATGTCTTTGAACTCGTCGGATTTGCGGTCGAGGCTCGCGGCCAGGGCGCGCGCTTGCTCGACGAGCGGCCCTTCGCCCAGCAGCAGCGCGAGCCGTGTGGCGGCCGGGAACACGTCGTTTGTCGACTGTCCCATGTTGACGTGATCGTTCGGATGCACACGTGTGTACGTACCGCGTGGCTCGCCGAGAATTTCCGAGGCGCGGTTGGCCAGCACCTCGTTCACGTTCATGTTGTGCGAGGTACCTGCGCCGGCCTGGTACACATCGACCACGAACTGATCGCGCAGCGCGCCGGCGAGGGTGTCGTTTGCCGCAGTCACAATGGCCCGCGCGACCTCGGAATCGAGGCGGCTGAGCGTCGCATTCGCAAGCGCCGCGGCCTTCTTGATGAGCACCGTGGCGGTGACCAGATCGGCCTGTAAGCGGAGGCCGCTGACCGGAAAGTTCTCGATGGCGCGGACCGTCTGCGCGCCGTAGTAGGCGGAAGCCGGAACCTCGACTTGGCCGAGCGAGTCGTGTTCGATGCGAAAGTCACGATCCGGCATGGCAGACCCCACGTGAGGCCGTATCACCGGGATTATACTGGTCAGTCATGCCAGCACCCGAACCGCCGGTCGCGCTCCCGTCGTTTTTCGATAGCGTACTTCAGCTCATCGTTCGCACCTCGACGGATCTGCCGCCCGACGTCCGTGCAGCGATGAAGACCTCGCTCGTGAGCGAGTCTCCTGGCAGCCGCGCCTCGCAGGCGCTGACGATCATTGCGCAGAACATCGACCTCGCCGTCGATCACGAAGGGGCCATCTGCCAGGACACCGGCATGCCGACTTTCGAAGTGAAGGTGCCGGTCGGCGCGAACCAGATCGTGATGCGCCGGCAGATCAAAGAGGCGGTCGTCGAGGCCACGACGCGCGGCAAGCTCAGGCCGAACTCCGTCGATTCGATCACCGGCGAAAACTCCGGCAACAACCTCGGTCCCGGCACGCCGATCATCCACTTCGATCAGTGGGAGCGCGACGACGTCGAGATCAAGCTCATTCTGAAGGGCGGCGGCTGCGAGAACACCAACGCTCAGTACGCGCTGCCTGTCGAGCTCCCGCATCTCGGCCGCGCCGACCGCACCCTCGACGGCGTGCGCAAGTGCATTCTTCACGCAGTCTGGAACGCGCAGGGCAAAGGCTGCAGCCCGGGGGCCGTCGGCGTCTGCATCGGCGGCGACCGCACATCCGGTTACGTGCACGCAAAGGAGCAGCTCTTTCGCACGCTGGACGACGTCAATCCGGACCCGCGGCTGGCCGAGCTCGAATCGTCCATCATGGCGCGGGTCAACGATCTGGAAATCGGCCCGATGGGTTTCGGCGGGAAGATCACCCTCATCGGTTGCAAGATCGGCGCGCTCAACCGGCTGCCGGCGAGCTTCTTCGTGTCGGTCGCCTACGACTGCTGGGCATTTAGGCGGCTTGGTGTCGTTCTCGATGCCACCAGCGGCGCAATCAAGAACTGGCTGTACCGGGATCCCTCACACCCGATCATTCCGATGCTCGATCAGGCCGGCTTCACGCGTACAGGCCGTGAGATCGTGCTGCACTCGCCGTTGACCGACGACCAGGTGCGATCGCTGAAAGTCGGCGACGTGGTGCTCGTCTCCGGCCGCATGTTCACTGGCCGCGATGCCGTGCACTCGTACCTCATGAAGCACGATTCACCGGTCGACCTGCGCGGGTCGGTCCTCTATCACTGCGGCCCGGTCGTCGTGAAAGAGGGCGATCGTTGGCGCGTCACCGCCGCTGGACCGACCACCAGCATTCGTGAAGAGCCGTACCAGGGCGAGATCATCAACCGCTTCGGGGTGAAAGCCGTTGTCGGTAAGGGCGGCATGGGCGCCAAGACCCTGGCCGCCCTCAAGGAGCACGGCGCCGTCTACTTGAACGCGATCGGCGGCGCGGCGCAGTTCTACGCGCAGAGCATTACCGGGGTCGACGGCGTGTCGCTGCTGGAATTCGGCACGCCCGAGGCGATGTGGCACCTCACGGTTGACGGCTTTCCAGCAATCGTCACGATGGACGCGCACGGCAACAGCCTGCACAAAGACATCGAGCAGGAGTCGGGCCGCGCACTCGAGCTGATCAACACCTAGGCGAGGGTCGTCGACGCAAACGCTCTCAGGGGCGGACGCTGAAAGCCCTGTTGCATTGCCAGGACGTCGAGGTCCATGGTCTCGAGGTCACCGATGGCGACGAGCGGGAACGGCAGCAGTTCGTCGGTGTCCACGGTCTTGATGTAGCTCTTGCAGGTCCGGCACGTCTCCAGCCGCCGGTCGGGCCGCGACGGGTCAGGAGCGCTGGTTGTGAACGCCTCACCCGATTCCCCGCAATAGAGGCACGCGCGATCGTCGAGCGACCATGCGAGCGCGCAGAACGAGCAGCGTAGCACGCGAGCCCCGTTGAGCGACTCGACGAGGGCCGGCCACGATCCGCACAACGGGCAGTAGCCCTGGCGCCAGCGGTCGAGCGCCGTCTGCAGCGCCGCATCCGGAGCGACCTGTCCCATGGGAAACAGCAGCATCTGTTGAAGCGCATGCGCGAAAGGGCTGACCGCGAGCTCCGCCACCAGCCAGAGCAGATCGGCCGCCAGGCCGCGATGGGCCCCGCCGACTTTGATCGCTTTCTGATCTCGGTTGAGTGACGCCGTCAATAGTGAACCCGCCTCCAGGGTTCCCGCGTCGATAGCAGTGCGGATGTGTTCGGCCGAATCGCCCGCCCCTCCACGGGCCAGCTCGCGGCACAACTCCAGCAGCGTCGGCTTGAGCACGGCGGTCGGCATCGGAATCGGCTCGGCGGCGAAGGCCGGCACGCCCTTGGCCAGCTTTGCCGCCACATAGCGGGCCGGTAACGAGAGCCTCGGCAGACGGCTGTGCTCGACGCGATCGGTGAGGTCGATCACCGGGCCGATGAGCTTCCGCTGGAGTTCAATCGCCGGCGTCAGATCGGGGCGAACGGCGAGGATCGCGTCCCATCGCGCCGTCGCCATGGCCAGGCGCGACGCCCGCGTGGCCGGGACAAGAGCGACGTAAGGCAAGCGGAGTCAATGGTATAATCGATACGACCCGAGGAGAAATCGCTGATGATCAACGTATCCGAAACGGCGGCGAGCAAGATCACTGAGCTTCTGGCTGAAGAGAACAAGAACGGCAGCGGCCTGCGCGTGTTCGTGCAGGGGGGCGGCTGTTCGGGCTTCCAGTATGGGCTGATGATCGAGGAAAACGGCCAGGGCGCCGGCGACCAGGTGTACGAGTCTCACGGCGTAAAGCTCTTCGTCGACCCCATCAGCATCCGCTATCTGAAGGGCGCCGAGGTCGATTTCGTCGACACCGTCACGGGCGGCGGGTTCACCATCAAGAACCCGAATGCCACCTCCACTTGCGGATGCGGCAGCTCGTTCACCACGGACTAAGAGCAGCAGCCGCCACCGTTGTCGAGCCGCAGAGTTCCGGCGAGATGGATCGTCAACTACCCGACGTCTCGACGCTGAAACCGGTCGGCGGGAAGCGTTCGAGTAAACGAGACCGCATCCTCAACGTGTTCATGCGCCAGGAAGGCCACCTGAGCGCTGACGACCTCTGCGATCTCGTGCGGAAGGAAGACCCGGGCATCGGCCGCGCCACCGTCTACCGCACGCTTCAGTGGATGGTGGGCGCCGGTGTCGCTCGAAAGGTCGATTTCGGTGAGGGCCGGTCGCGGTTCGAGCCGGCCTACCGCCATCCCCGGCACTTCCATCTCGTCTGCAACACGTGTCATCGGTCGTCGGAGTT
>JBKPSC010000261.1:0-21906 GCA_046734915.1 Acidobacteriota bacterium
CCTGGACTTCCTGAATGGATGTCGTCGGCGCGTGCAGTGGCTCGCGCCGGCCCAGGGCCTCGGCGGCATCACGAAGATCGGCGATCGGCCGGGTGATGCCGCGGGCTATCCACATGGCGCCGAGCATGCCCAAGATGAGCGAGAGGAGAATCCCGCCGCCGTACACGGCCAGCGACCGGTAGGCGGCGGCATCGACGAGGGCCGTCGGCATGCCCAGCACGGCCATCCAGCCGATCTCCGGCAGACGGCTGTAGGGCGCAAAGATTCGCTCGCCCTCGAGGGTATAGGCCAGGCCGAAGCCCTCGGCTCCGCCAGAGGCGATGACGCGCTGCGTGGATTCAGACAGGCGTCCTCCCAGATTGTCCTGGTGCGCCCGGGAGCGCGCCACGCGGACGCCGTTCGCGTCCATGATCGAGATCACCCAATCGCTCGGCACGTGCTGGCGCGCGAGCAGTCCGCGGATGGCTTCGGGTTTGACGACGGCGGTCAGCACGTAGCGGACCACATCATTGCGAACGACCGGGACGCGCACGTTGAACGCGAAGTCGGCAGGCGAGCGGCCGGCCAGGTTGCCGACGAGCGGTGCGCGCGTCTGCACGACGCGCCGGACGGTCTCGTCATCGGGCGCATCGGGTACGGTCAGGTCAGCAGAGATGCGAGTATCGAGAAGCGGCCGTCCCGTCGGATCGGCGAGCTCGATCGCGAACCATTCCGGTCTCGCGGCCATCACCCGGTTTGCCCGCTCGCGAAATCCCGCGAGGTCGTCACTGTCCAGGGTCGGTGAGGTTGCCAGAGTCTCGAGAATCGAGATCGAGCTGCGCACCTCGGCGGTGACGGCCGTTCCGACCGAACGCGCGAGCTCGAGGCCGACGCGCTCGGCCTGCACGTACTGCTGCTGCTCGAGAGCGTACAGCCCCAGACCAGCCATGGTGGCGAGTGGGAGGATTGCCGCCGCCGTCAGGACGAACAAGCGTCGTCGAAGCGGGATCGAAGTCACCTGGTGCGTGTGTGCTCCGCCAATCCGTTGTGCGAGGTGCCGTGCCGTAGGCAGCCCGTCGTCGACTTTCGTCCGGCGCTCGTCCGCCACCCGCAAACGAGGTGATTCTGACATGGGGCCCGGGCGCGTCAAAGGGAGCCCGACGAGCTGGCGGCGGCGTCGCCTGATCTTCGGCCGCCGGCTGAAGCGTATACTCGCGTGGCGAAGGGAGACACACGGTGAAGACCATTCAGGTGCAGGGCGTCCATCACATCACGCTCGTCGGCTCCAGTCGACAGAGCGCCATCGACTTCTGGCAGGGCGCGCTCGGCATGCCGTTCATCTTCGAGCAGCCCAACCTGGGGAAACCCGACGAGAATCACCTCTACTTCGACCCCGGTGACGGGCGGCTGCTGACCGTGTTCACCAACGAGTCGAGGACGAACGCCGGACGACCGGCGCCGCGCGAAGTGGGCTGCGTCGAACACATCGCCCTCAACGTCTCGCGTTCGACATTCATGCAGGCGCCGGCACGCCTGCGCGAACGGGGCATCGAGTTCATCCAGCGCGATCGCGGGTTCATGGACTCGATCTACCTGCAGGATCCGAACGGTCTCAAGGTGGAGCTCGCCTGCTACAAGTTCGAGATACCCGAAGGGTTCCGCGCCGCCGACATCCTGATGGCGGCGCACCGCTTGCGCGTCGAACGCGGCGACCATCACATCACCGACGAACACGTTGCGGATGCGATCGAGACGCTGTTCAAGACGCGCGCTCGATTGTCGGTCGACGCCGCTGAGACCGTCCCGACGTAGTGCGCACATTGTTACAACCTCGCAACGTGCGGCCGTCGATCGTAGCGAGCGTTTATACTGTCGCCATGAAACCATTCATCCTTTCGACTGCGGCGTTGGCCCTCGTGGCCGCGGGCGTCGCACCCGCATCTGCGGATCTCAAGCTGGTTCAGACCATGACCGGCAAGGGCGCGATGGTGTCGATGAACGGCACCTCCACGACCTACATCAAGGGCCTCAAGATGCGGACCGACACGGTCACGGGCGACACGACGCACTCGATGGTCTTCGATCTCGACGCGCAGAAGCTGTACATCTTCGACTCGAAGAAGAAAGAAGCCGACGTGTGGGACATGGCCGACTTCGGCAAGCAGATTGCCGTCGCCGCCGACACGTCCGAGATGAAGGCCTCGGTGAAGCCGACCGGGCAGACCAAGCAGGTCGCCGGCCAGAACGCGAACGGCTACGAGATGAGCATCTCGATGCCGACGAAGCTCGGCGATCCGAAAAACGGCATGGCCATGACGGTGACGCTGACCGGTCCGATGTGGGTTGTGAAGAACGCGCCCGGCACCGCCGACTACCTCCGCTTCTACAAGGCTGCGGCGGAAAAGGGCTGGATCTTCAGCGACCCCAACGCCGCGAAGCGATCGCCCGGCCAGGCGCGGGCCATGGCCGAGATGTACAACCAGCTGGCGGCGACCGGCGGCGTGCCCTACGAGATGGAAATGAACATCAAGATGGGCGGCGAGGGACCGATGGCGGCGATGATGCAGAAGATGGGCGCCATGTCGTCGACGACGACCGTCCAGTCTGCCGACACCGCGGCGCTCGCCGCTGATCTCTTCGCCCCGCCGGCCGGCTACAAGCTGAATCCGAAGAAGTGAGGCGCCACCATTCGCGAAGGAGCTGGGTATGAAGACCACCGTCTGCGGCCTCGCGGCGGCCGTCGTCCTGACCGTGCCGATGTCGGCGGCCGATCCTCCTGGCTTCAAGCACTGGACCGCCGCGGAGCTGAAGCAGCACGATGCCGAGCTGCCGAAGCACATGGCGCCCGATCACTCTTCGCGCGAGACGCTGGCCGACTACGGTGATCACCGGTTCCGGATGCTCTACCGGGACGCCGACGGCAACCCGGAGCAGCACGATGCCATCATCGACATCGTCTACGTGCAGAGCGGCTCCGGCACGCTCGTGATGGGCGGGACGATGGTGGGGAAGAAGGGAACGAATTCGGGTGAGTGGGTGGGCACGCGCTTGGACGGCGGGGACTCGCACCCGCTCGGCGCCGGCGACATCGTGCACATTCCGGCCGGCATTCCCCACAGCTTCCTGGTGGCGAAGGGCCAGCACATTACGTATGTGTTGCTGAAGATTTCGAAGGGGAATTAAGAAAGGTTCACGGGTTCACAGGTGCACCGGTTCACGGGTTCACCGGCGCAGCGTGAACCTGTGCACCAGTGAACCTGTGAACCTCAGGATCTACTTGTTCATCTCGATCGCGGCGATCTTGTCTACCGTCAGAATGCCGTCCTTGGCCGTGCCGGTTACCTTGACGCGATGACCCATGAAGGGCATGGCCTTGCCGTTTGACGCCTGATCGAAGCGCAGGATCTTGTTGTCCTCGGTCACGAACACCATGGCCGAGCCCTCTTTGACGCACTTCTTGACGCAGGCTTCGAAGGCGTCGACCTTGATCCAGTCCATGGCCTTGCTGGCTTTCGCGCTCTTGGTGGCGCAGGCGTCGTCGGACACATAGCCGGTCATCTCGGCGGCAAACCCGGGGACCGACGTGCACGCGGCCAGGGCGAGCGCGATCATCACTTTCTTCATGCCAACCTCCGTGAGTGGCCTCTAGAATACGCCATATGAAGCAGTCTGCGCGCGCCGCCGTGCTGATTCACGATGAGCATCTCGATCTGGCCGATGTCAGCCGGCGCCTGAAGGCGATTTTTGTCGGCTCGATCGGCAACCTGGTCGAGTGGTACGACTTTTACGCTTATGCCGCCTTTGCCCTCTACTTTGCCGCTTCGTTCTTTCCGGGCAACGACCCGGTCGTCCAGCAGCTGAACGCCGCCGTGCTCTTCGCCATCGGCTTCATCGTCCGGCCGATCGGCGGCTGGTTCTTCGGGCATCTCGGCGATCACTACGGCCGTCGCAACGCGCTGATGCTGTCGGTGCTCCTCATGTGCTTCGGCTCGCTGATGATCGCCGTGCTGCCGACGTACGCCAGTATTGGCATCGCCGCGCCGGTTCTCCTCGGGCTGGCGCGCCTGATCCAAGGTCTCAGCCTCGGCGGCGAGTACGGAACGAGCGCGACGTATCTCAGTGAAGTCGCCGACGAGCGCCACCGCGGCTTCTATTCGAGTTTCCAGTACGTGACCCTCATCGGCGGACAGCTCTGCGCGATCGTTGTCTTGCTGCTGCTCGAACAGGTCTTCCTCACTGGCGATCAGATTCGCGCCTGGGGTTGGCGGATTCCGTTCGCCATCGGCGCGCTGCTCGCGGTGACGGCGCTGTTGATGCGGCGCAACCTGCACGAGACCGATCACTTCGTGGCGTCGAAATCGGTCGAGCGCCGCGAAAGCTCGCTCCGGGCGCTGCTCAAGTACCCGCGCGAGGTGCTGGTGGTGGTCGGCCTCACCATGGGCGGGACGACTGCGTTCTACACCTATACGACCTACAAGCAGAAATTCCTGAAGCTGTCGGTCGGGCTGACCGACGCGCAGACGACCGTCGTGACCGCCGGGTCGCTGATCTTCGCGCTGTGCCTGCAGCCGACCTACGGTGCGCTGTCCGACCGGATTGGCCGAAAACCGCTGTTGCTGTGGTTTGGCATCACCGGGACGATTTTCACCATTCCGCTGCTGTACGCGCTGCAGTCCACCAAGAGCGCCATCATCGCGTTCCTGTTGATCGCCGCGGCCTGGCTGATCGTCGCCGGGTACACCTCAATCAATGCGGTCGTGAAGGCCGAGCTCTTCCCCACCAGAGTGCGGGCGACGGGGGTTGGCGTCCCTTACGCGGTGACGGTGTCGATCTTCGGCGGGACGGCCGAATCGATTGCGCTCTGGTTCAAGTCGATCGGCCACGAAGCCTGGTTCTACTACTACCTGACCGCGGTCATCGGGACCTCGCTGCTCGTGTACGCGACGATGCGCGACACCAAGCACGAGTCGGCGATGAACCGGCACGAATAGCGGTCAACGCTCCGCGTCCTTCTCCGCCGCCCGGGCCGCGCGCATCACGTTCCCAAGCGTGTAGTTGCCCTCATGGCAAGCGTACTCGTAGAGGAGCGCGTCCATCTTCCGCATCGGCACTTCGGCGGACCATGGCGTCTCCCATGTCGTGGGATCGGTGGCCGTGAACTCATACATGATGAGATCGGCGCTGACCCGGCGGAAACGCTCGACCAGGCGCAAACGGTCTGCTGACCCGCGCATGTCCCGCTTCGGGCTGAAGTTGGTCGTCTCGACGACCAGCGTCTCGCCCTCCCAGCGGCCGCGTGAGTCGCCGAGCCACGAGCCGTTGCCCGGCGGCAGGTGAGGGCGGCCGTCCAGCGGGATGATGCGAAAGCCGTTGCCCATCTCGATTTGAATGCCGACATGCGTGGGCGTCTGAACGATCTCGTAGTTGCTGTTGTAAGTGACGCCTGGCAGCATCGGCGGTCCTTCCGGGACGAACCACAGGCAGCGCTCGCCGAGCGTGCGCTCTTCAGGCGAGTCGGCGCGGTCGGCCTTGCGGATCGCGGCCCGCGCCGCAGCGCGCTCGCGCCCTTCGGGCGTCAGCGCGGGCAGCCGGCCGGTCGGCCCGACGATGAGCGACGTGCGGCGCGTCGGCACGATGGTGCGCGTCTCGCCCCAGACGTCGTCCACGTACTCGCCACTGATGTTGTTTTCTTCGACGAAGCCGTTCTGGTTGAGATATTGCTGCACCGCCGTCTTCGCATACTCGGCGGCTTCAGCTTCGCTGAAGAATTCCTTCGATCCCAGCTCCGCCGGACGTTCGAGCGGTGTCACCGTGCCGTTGGTCCAGCGCCCCTGCAGATCGGGGTGTCCCCAAGGCGTGCGCGGCACAGATGACCGGCCGGCGGTCGGAGCCGTGTCTTGGGCGTTGAACGAGGTGGACAGTCCAGCCACGAACGCCGCAATCGTGATCGCGAGTCGGGTCATACGGTGATTGTGTGGCGCGCGGCGCCGTCGTATCAACTGGGGGTTCGGGGTCAGGAGTTGGGGACTGGGAGCTGGGGCCAGGAACTGGGGTCTGGGGGTGACTTCGGATTCAGTGACTCGGGCCGGGCCAGTCACCAGCCAGCAAGGCTCGAAGCGTATCGAGCAGGTTGTCCGGCGGGCATGGCTTGATGCAGACGGCGTCAAACAGAACGCCGTCCTGCGCGAGCGTGGCAGGACGGGCGGTGTAGGCGATGATCGGCACGTCGCGCGTTTCGGGAAAGGACTTGATGCGGCGGGTCGCCTCGACACCGTCCATGATCGGCATGAACAGGTCCATCACTATCGCGTCGGGCCGGTGCTTCCGCGCCAGCTCCACGCCCTCGAGTCCATCGGCCGCCGACAGCACTCTATAGCCCGCACCTTCCAGGACCAACGCGATAAGGTGCCGGGCGTCCTCGTAGTCCTCAACGACGAGCACACGCCGCATCGATTGCCCGTGGATTCTACTTCACGGCGCCACCCGCACAAGCTGAGCCGGCGTGGAGATGCAACTCGACGCGCCCTTGTGCGTGAAACCCCGCGGAACCCGCACTTCTTGATCCAGATCAATGGCGCCTCCACAGCGAGTCGCTACTTTGGCGTCATGACTGAGACAGCGCCGGCGCACGGACTCGAACGCAACGCCACGTGGTATGCCTCATGGTTTGACTCGACCCACTACCACTCTCTCTACGCGCACCGGGATCACGCCGAAGCCGCTGCATTCGTCGACGCACTGACGATGCGGCTCGGCCTGAAGGCCGGTGTCGACCTTGTCGATCTTGGATGCGGAGCCGGCCGGCACGCGCGGCAACTGGCCGGCCACGGCATGAACGTCACCGGGCTCGATCTCTCGGCGTCGAGCATTCGCGACGCGACGCGCTATCAGGGCCGGACGCTGAGCTTCCGGCGTCACGACATGCGCGCGCCCTTCGGGTATCAGGCCTTCGACTGCGTTTGCAGCTTCTTCACGAGCTTCGGGTACTTCGAGGATGCGGCAGATCACCTGGCGGTCCTTCGCAACGTCCGTCGGGCTCTGCGGCCGGGCGGGCACTTCGTCCTGGACTACCTGAACGTGGCGTATGCGGATCAGCATCTGATTCCAGAGGAGACACGACAGGTGGACGGCATCATCTATCGCATCGCTCGCTGGGCCGACTCGCGGCGATTCTTCAAGCACATTTCGGTGGACGATCCCCGGATGCACGCTCCGGTCGAGTATCAGGAGCAGGTCGCCCGCTTTACACTGCCTGACTTCCAGCGGATGCTTGGGCTCTTTGGCCTCGACATCGTGGACCAGTACGGCGACTACCAGCTCAGCCCTTACGATTCGCAGTCCTCGTCTCGGCTGATCCTGATCGCGAGGGCCCGCGCCGCCGATGACGAAGCGTTAACGGCGTGACAGGTTCTTGCGGATGCGGCTGACGGTCTCGGGCGACACGCCGAGATACGACGCGAGCATCCACTGCGGAACGCGCTGCGCGATCGACGGGTAGGTCTGCATGAACTCGAGATAGCGCTCCTCGGCGGTCGCGGAGAGCGAGTTCACGATGCGGACGTCTTTTGCCGCCGCGTGCTTCTGCAACCCGGCACGGAACGACGCCGCGTACCCTGGCACCTGATCGACCATCCGCTGGTGGGCGATTGGGTCGATGAGCAGGACTTCCGAGTCCTCGACCGCCTGGTAGAAGTACTGCGTGGGTTTGCGCGTCTGCAAGCTGGTGTTGTCGGCCAGCCACCACGTCTCGGGCGCGAACTGTACGATGTGCTCCTTACCCTTCGCGTCGATGACGTAGCTGCGGAGGCAGCCGCTGGCGACAAACGCGGCGTGCGTAGCGACCTGACCGGCGCGCTGGAGGAACTCACCGGCGGCCAGCGCCGTCGGTACAAACAGCGATTCGACGAATCGCATCTCGTCGTCCGTGAACGAGGCGCGAGCTTCCAGATACGCGCGAAGCACAGCGAATGACGTCGACATGGCGTCCCGGATCGCGACCGAAGAAGGAGCAGCGGCAATCATGAGTCTACACGCGCCATCAGGTACTTCCCCGCGTCGGCGGGCATCCCGCTGGGTCCGCGCATTCGTGGCCTTGCTCATCGGCCTCGTGCTCCTCGCGGGTGCAGGGCTGGCGGTCATCGAGGCGCGCTGGACGCGCCGCTTCGAGGCGCCGTATCCAGCCATCGTGGCGAGCACCGATCCGGCGGTCATCTCACAAGGCGAATACCTCGTCTATGGCGCCGCCGCCTGTGCGTATTGCCACGTTCCGCGCGCGCAATGGCCGGCGCTCGATCGTGGCGACCACCTGGCGCTGACCGGCCATCATGTCTTTCCGCTGCCGTTCGGCGACATCTACTCGTCCAACCTGACGCCGCATCTCACGAGCGGCATCGGCGGCCGCAGCGACGGCGACCTCGCACGCATCCTTCGATTCGGCGTCCGGGCCGACGGCCGAGCGGCATTCCCTCTGATGGAGTTTGAGTTGAGCGACGCCGATCTCACCGCCGTCATTTCGTACTTGCGGTCGCGTCCTCCCGCGGACCATGCGGTCCCCGAGCATCAGCTGACGACGTTCGGCAAGGCGCTCATGGCGCTCGCCATCACGCCGCCCAGCCACGAGGCAGCTCCACCGGTGCAGAGCCCATCGGGCGCAACCGTCGAACGGGGCGCGTACCTCGCCAATCACGTGTCGTCCTGCGTCGCGTGCCACACCGATCGCGGCGACAACGGCGCGCTGGTCGGTCCGCCGTTCGGCGGCGGCCAGCGCATGGACGTCGCCGCCGATCCGACGATCGTCTTCGTGACACCCAATCTGACGCCGGATCCCGAGACGAGCCCGATTGGACGCTGGTCGGAAGACACGTTCATGGCGCGCTTCAGGCGCGGCCAACAGGTTCCTGGCACACCCATGCCATGGGGCGCGTTCGCCCGCCTGACCGACGACGATCTGCAAGCGCTCTATCGCTATCTGAGGTCGCTGCCGCCGACGCGGCATCGCACGGGATCGCCCGTGCAGTCGAAGCACACTGATTCCTCAGTCGAGTAGGCGGCGCACTTCCTCGTCCGTTGTCTGGGAGAAGTCGGCGTACCACTGGCCCACGGCCCGGAACTCAGGAGGCATGCGGGCGCAAACCACTTCATCAGCAATGGCGGCGAGCTCGCGGCAGGTTTCGCTGGCACCAACCGGTACGGCGACAACGACGCGCTTGGCGCCCAAGGCCTTCGCTGCGTGGGCGGCGGCTTTCATGGTCGAGCCTGTCGCCAGGCCATCGTCCACGATGAGCACAGTGGCGTCGCGAAGCTCAGGGCCCGGTCGGCCCTCGCTGTACAAACGCGTGCGTCGCTCGAGCTCTGCGCTTTCACGCGCCGCGACTAGATCGATCATCGACGGCGTGACGCCGTAGGCAGCGACGACGTCGTCGTTCAGCACGCGGATGCCGCCGGAGGCGATAGCGCCCATGGCCAGCTCTTCGTGCCCGGGCACGCCGAGCTTACGAACGATGAACGGATGCAGCGGCGCATGCACCGCGCGCGCGACTTCGTAGGCTACTGGGACGCCGCCCCTGGGCAAGCCCAGAACGACTACATCGGGGCGGTCGCGAAACTGGCCGAGGAGTCCGGCAAGCACTTGGCCCGCTTCACGGCGATCGACAAATGTGGAAGCCACGGGCGCAGGGACGATGCTAGCGCGCCTGACTGAGCGATGTGATCACTTGTTCTCGGAAACTCAGCTGGTCGGCGGGTTCTGTCGGCGCCCTCTATAGAGGAGAAGTATCTGGCGACCGTCGGCTGGGGGTCGGCGGCCGCCAGTGTGCCCTGCACCTCGAGCTTCTCGACGTCGATCTGAGCAGCGACGTTCGCTTGCCCGTTTCCAGGTGCAGTGCACCCGGGACGGGCGTTCCAAGTGACGTGCCACGTAAGTCGCTGCAATCATCATCTCTGCCGGCCCGCGGCCGTCCGATGCGGCGTCATGAACCGGTTACGAGCGCAGCAAAAGAAAACTCGGGCGCAAGGCAGGCACCAGCGTCGCCACCTCCTGTGCCAGAGCTCGTTCGTGACGGCAGATTGCGGATGAGCCCGCTGACAGAGACAGGCAGAGCTGACCGGTCACTTGGCCGGCGGATGACGGACGATCGCCTGGCTCGCGCGATAAATGTTCAATCGTGCCTCGATCTGGCCGACCAGGTCCGGTGACACGGCTGCCGCTCTCGCGATCGCGGCGCGAGCGGTCTCAATCGCCTCCCGATACCGTCCGACCGAGGCGTAGGCAGCAGCCAGGGAGTCGAGCACGTTGGCGTCGCGGCTGGCGCTCAAGTCGCGCGCGCGCTCACCGAGCCGCACGCTCTCCTCGCGTGCTGCCCGGTCGAAACCGTCGCCGGTCGCAAGCACCCACGCCAGGTGGGAGAGCGCGTCGACCCATTCCGGTCTGATCGCGAGCGCCAGCCGCAGCGATTCCGCCGCCGGGCCGAACTGGCCGCGCTCGTCGCGGGCGAACGCCTGGAGGTAGTAGGCCTCGGCAAGGCCTCCTCGTGCCCGCTCGTATGACGGATTCAGGCGCAGCGCCTCCTGATACTCGAGAATTGCTGCGTCGGCGCGGCCGCCGCCTTGAAGCGCGCGCGCCAGATTGAAATGCGTCGCCGGCGAGGCCGGTTCAAGGGCCGCAGCCCGCGCGAAATGAGGAATGGCCGCCGCTGGACGTCCGGTTTCCATGTAGAGGACCGCGACGTCGTTCCTGATCGGCACGTAGTCGGGATTGACCGCAATCTGCGTTTCGTATCCGACGATGGTCTCGCGCGTCATCTTGATGTCGGTCTCACGCTCCAGGACCTCGCGGTCGCGTGGAGACGCAGCCGTCAACTGCAGCCAGAGATCACCCATCTCGTCCGACGATCGGAAGCCCCAGACCGCGCGCATCGGCGGCGTCGTCGGGTTGGTCGCGTTCCCAGCCGAGTTGTCGAACACGTACTCGAGGGAAATCGTCGTGCCCTTCGGCAGCCGCACTGGCGCTCGATAGCGATAGACGTCCTGCCAGTTGAAATCCCAGCGCGGGATCGTCAGAAGCGATCGCTGCTGGCCGTCTGGCAGTATGGCGATTGCGGTGAGCGATCGCGCGCGATAGTGCGAGTGCGCCTGCAGAGCCTGCACCGATGCGTCGACCGGCAGGACGAACGAATCAGACGCCACGTACCGCGCCGTCCCAGGCGGGATATCGATGTCCTGTCGCCCGAGACGCAGCATCACGGCCCGATCGATCGGCGCCTGCTGACCGAAGTACAGGCCGATCGACGGACGAATCCGCTCGGGCTTTCCCGTTGACTTGAGGTGAATCTGAACCAGCAGTGACGATCCGCCCTTGAGCCTCCACGCAAGCGATTCCGGCTCGAGCGGCGCCGCCTGGCCCGGCGTCCATCCCAGGAAGTGCCCTTCGGGGAACGTCGCCGTATGCGGGATGAGGCCGGCGTAGCCAGGGCTCGGGTCTGATGCGTCGAGCGCTTTCGACGTGTCAGTCGGGTCGACGAAGATGTTTGCGTGATGCACGCTGAGGTTGCTCGGAAGCAGCTCCAGACCTCGTACGTATCGCACCCCCTCGAACGGCACGTCCACGACGAAATTGCGAAAGACGTCGGAGGCGTCCGTGGCCGGCACGACGTACTCGGGTAGCTGAATCACCAGATCCGGCGTCCCGATCCGCCAGCGATCGGGCCAGACGGGGGTCGGCGGCGCGGATGCGGGATCGCCTTCTGCGGCGCCTTCCTCGACCCATCGCGACATCAGCGCGATCTCGGCAGCCGACAGCCGGCGGCCGTTGACGAACGCGTCGCCGTCCCCATCAGGCATCCAGGGCGGCATGTACGCGCGGCCGACCGCGTCGGCGATCTGCCTCGCCCTCCCGCGCACGTCCTCGAACGTCAGCAAACTGAACGGCGCCGCGCCGTCTGGCCGATGGCACTCGGCACAGCGCCGCCAGATGATGGGCGCGATGTCTCGCGAGAACGTGGGGCCAGGCGGCGCCTGGACCGCAGCGCGAACGGGGATGGCCGACATGAACGCGGCCAGCAGCACCGCGATCGACAAGGCGTGTACGAGTGACGCCAGGTTCCCGGTCGACCTGGCTGGACAGCGACGCATCGGTTTCGGCCAGTAGACACGAAATCGGTGGGCTGCGCAAACCTCGAGCATCCTGGTTGAAGGCTCCGGGCGCATGCGCTACTCTTGCCGCCGCATCCAGCGCGTCCGGGCAAAGACCTTCGAGGAGGTCCACAATGAGGCACGGTATGCTCCGCCTGGCTCTCCTGATCGCCGTCACGAGTGTCGTGGCGACGACGCCGCCTGCGCTCGTCGCCGAAAGCGAGCCCGTCGCACTGAGCGGGCTCATCACGTCGGCGGAAGAAGGCCCGATGGAAGGCGTGCTGGTCAGCGCAAAAAGGACCGGCGGCACCATCAGCACCACTGTCATCACTGACGCGCAGGGACGCTACAGGTTTCCGCGCGCACGTCTGGAGCCCGGTGCCTACGCTCTTGGCATTCGAGCCATCGGGTACGACTTGTCCGGCCCGGCTGCGGCAACGATCGAGGCGAAGCAGACGGCGACCGTCGACTTGAAGCTCGAGAAGACCAAAGATCTCGCGGCGCAGCTGACCAACGCCGAGTGGCTGGCGAGCTTTCCGGGGACAGACCAGCAGAGAGCCGACGTGCGCGGCTGCGCGCACTGCCACTCGCTGTCGCTCGTCACCCGATCGCGTCATACCGTCGACGAGTTCACGGCCATCGTCGAGCGCATGTCCGGCTACCCGCCATTGGCCAACCCGCTGATGCCGCAGCGGACGCCGGCGCCTCGAATCGGCCCGGGCCAGGTGTCGCGAGAGCGCCAGCTGCAGACATGGCGCCGCCAGGCCGAGTATCTAGCCACGCTCAACCTGAGCGCGGGTCCGCACTGGAGCTACTCGTTCAAGACGCTCGATCGTCCGCGCGGCGATGCGACGCGGGTCATCTACACGGAGTACGACCTTCCGAAGCGCACGCGGCAGCCCCACGACGTCATCGTCGATTCCACCGGCATGGCGTGGTATGCCAGCTTCGGAGAGCAGATTCTCGGCAAGCTCGATCCGAAGACCGGTAAGGTCACCGAGTACGAGATTCCTCTCCTCAAGCCTGGCGCGCCGACCGGCATCCTCGGCATGCGTTTCGATCGCGACGAGAACCCGTGGCTGGCGATGCAATTTCAGGGCGGCCTCGCGAAATTCGACCGCAAGACGGAGAAGTTTCAGACCTGGAGCCTGCCGGCGGACTTGAACGGCCCGCACGTGCAGATCAATCAGGTCAGCCCGCAACGATCGCACATCGACGGCAAGGTTTGGTTGCAGGATGCCGGCACGTACACCGTCCTGCGCCTCGACGTCGCCAGCGGAAAATTCGAGCGGTTCGAGCCCTACCCGATTCCGCGTCCGAACGTCTACGACGTGATTCCGGACTCGATGAACAACGGCTACTTTCTCGTCATGGGCGCCGAGGACGTCGGCCGCATCGACGCCAAGAGCGGCAAGATCGACATCTTCAAGACACCCACGAAGGGCTCGGGTCCGCGCCGCGGCATGATGGACCCACAGGATCGTCTCTGGTTCGGCGAGAACCGATCGGACAAGATCGGCATGTTCGATACGCGGACTCAGACGTTTCAGGAGTGGGCGCCGCCGACCGCCGGATCGTGGCCGTATGACGTCACCGCCGATCGCCAGGGTGAGGTCTGGTCGGGCGGCGAATACAACGACCGCATTGCCCGGTTGAATCCGCGAACGGGCCGCTTCGTCGAGTACCTGCTGCCTGGACATACCAACGTGCGCCGGGTGTGGGTCGACAACCAGACGACACCCGTCACGTTCTGGGTGGGCAGCAATCACGCGGCGTCGATCGTGAAGCTCGAGCCGCTCGACGGCCAGGCCCCGGCAACGGCTACGGCCGCCGGGTCGATGCCCGATTGGGCCTACGCCATCCCCCCGCTGCCACCAGGCGGGCAGCCGACGACCCCTGCACCGGTGGATGCGACGACGCAACACCGCGTTCCCGGCAGCACGTTGACGTTTACCCGGCCGCAGATCTCGAACGGCTTCGGGCCGGCTGATTGGTTCCCCGATGATCATCCGCGTATGCCCGAGATCGTCGCGCGCGGCCGCCAGCCGGATGCCCGGGCGTGTGGACTTTGCCACTACCCCAATGGCAAGGGACGGCAGGAGAACGCCGGCGTATCGGGATTGCCGGTCTCGTATTTCATCCAGACGCTCAACGACTTTCGCTCGGGCCTCCGCGTGAGCGCCGAGTCACGCAAGGCGAACACCAACGCCATGATCGCCATCGCCAAGGCGATGACGCCCGAGGAAATCCGGGAATCGGCGGAATACTTTGGCGCCATGAAGTGGACGCCCTGGATTCGCGTGGTCGAATCCTCCACGGTGCCGAAGATGGTCAGCCGCGGCGGCATCTGGATTCCGGTCGACGACCACTCGAAAGAACCGATTGGCAACCGTGTGATCGAGACGCCCGAGGATCCCGAGCGAACCGAGATCCTGCGCGATCCTCGATCGGGTTTCGTCGCCTATGCCCCGCTCGGCAGCCTGAAAAAGGGCGAGGCGCTCGTGCGAACCGGCGGCAACGGACGAACCCTCGCGTGTGGCGCCTGTCATGGCGCCGATCTCAAAGGGGTTGGTCCGGTGCCCGGCATTGCCGGGCGTTCGCCAAGCTACCTCGCACGGCAGATGTACGACATGCAGGCCGGTGCCCGGCGCGGCGAGTGGACGGAGCTGATGAAACCGGTCGTCGCCAAGCTGACTGCGGAAGATCTGGTGAGCATCTCCGCTTATGTTGCGTCGCTGCTGCCGCCGCCGGCGGCTGCGGGCACTCAGGCGCAGGGGCGTTAACGGGGTGGGCGGGGGAGGCAGGGAGGGCTGGGAAGAGAAGGCGTGGAGTTTGTCTCCCCTGCCCTCCCCGCCCACCCTGCCTCCCCTGCCCATCCCGTTAACGCCCAGGCCGATCGTTGCGAACGATCGACCCTTCCTTCATGACGAAGAACACCTTCTCGACCTGACGGATGTTCTGGCGGGGATCGCCTGGAATCGCGACGATATCCGCGAGCTTTCCCGACTCCAGCCGGCCGAGACGATCCTGAAGACCGAGCAGCTCGGCATCGACTGACGTCGCGGCGCGCAGGGCGTCGAGCGGGGTCATGCCGAGGTCGGTCAGCAAGTGGAGCTCTTCCAGATTCCGGCCGTGCGGATAGACGGCGGCGTCGGTGCCGACGCCGATCTTGACGCCTTTCGCAATCGCCTTGCGGACGACCTGCCCGATGGATTCGATCGCGGCCTTCATCTTCTCCGCGACGGTCGGCGGATATCCGCCCTTTGCGAGGATCTCCTTGCCGCCTTCCGGCGCCATCAGCGTCGGCACGTAGTAGGTGCCGCGCGTCTTCATCAGGTCCAGCGCTTCGTCGTCGAGAAAGGCCCCGTGTTCGATCGAGTCGATGCCGGCGCGGATCGCCCGCTTCGCGCCCTCGGCGCCGTGCGCGTGCGCGGCGGTCTTCTTTCTCAGCGTGTGCGCCTCGTCCACGATGGCGTTCAACTCGTCCTGCGTGAGCTGTGCGACGTCCGGCGGATCGGTCAGCGAGAGTACACCGCCGGTGGCGCAGACCTTAATCACGTCGGCGCCGTACTTGATGTTGAAGCGGACGGCCTTGCGTGCCTCCTCGGCACCGTTGATGACGCCCTGCTCAGGGCCGCTCTCGAAGCCGAAGAGTCCGGGGCGCATGCCGTTCTGGTCGTCGCAATGACCGCCGGTCGCGCCGATCGCATGCCCGGCGACGAGCATGCGCGGTCCGGGAATCGCGCCTGCGGCGGCGGCGTTTCTGAGACCGACGTCGATGAAATCACTGCTGCCGAGATCGCGGACCGTCGTCACTCCGGCCATGATGGTCTTCTTCAGGTTTGCCGCGGCCAGTAGGGCCTGCTCGGGGATCGACTTGGTGATCGAGTCGATCATCCCTTGACGGTAATCGGCGTTGTACATCCCCGACAGGTGTGTGTGCGCGTCGATGAATCCTGGAGAAAGCGTGGCATCGCCCAGGTCGATCACCTGCGCACCGGGAGGGACTGAAGCCTCGGACCCGGCGGCGATGATCGCTGCACCACGCACGACCACCACGCCTGGCGTGCGAATGTCTCGGCCGTCGAACATGCGTGCGGCCCGCAAAACGATTGTGGTGTCCTGGGCCATGAGCGTGGACGCGGTGACGAAAAGGCTCGCGCCAAGCCAGAACAGCGCGGCGACGCGATGATGAATCATGCGGCCGAGTATAGCCGGGTAGGCGGATAGGGCAGGAAGGGCGGGGAAGGCTGGCAAGAAGGACGATGAAAAGGGGGAGCCGGGGAAGGCAGGCGGAAGGAGCGCGCTGAGGCTAGAACCGGACCTCCCTGCCCCTCCCGCCTTCCCTCCCCGCGTTCCCAGCTCTCCCTGCCTTCCCTGCCTACCCGGCCTTCCCTGCCCCACCGGCCCTACCCGAGACGACGACGGAACGCGGCCGGCGTGAATCCCGTCGCCCGCCGGAAAGCGGTCGTTAGCCGGCTCTGCGACGTGAAGCCGGCGGCCACCGCGATGTCTGCGAGGGACCGATCGGAGGTCTCGATGAGATCGCGGGCACGATCCAGCCGGCGCTGCTCGATGAAGGCGCGCGGCGTCGAGCCGGTGGACGTCCGGAAGGCGCGGGCGAAGTGGTGCACGCTCAAAGCGGCGCGAGACGCAAGATCGGCGATGCGGAGCGGCTGATCGAGGTTGCCATCGACGAACGATTGAACCCGGCGCAGCGCCGCCGGTGACAGGCCGCCGCGCTGGTGGCTGCGGCGCGTCGACGCCGGTTCTCGCAGCCACTCCTGCAGAACCGCCGCATGCCGCTCCTGGATGAACGTGGATTCCTGCATTACACGCAGCGCCAGGGACAGGTCCTTGTTCGTCAGACCCTCCAGCATCCGCCGGCCTTGCTCGCTGAGCGGATCCCAGATGCGGGAAATCCACTCGCGGGCGTGGCCGGTCACCGCAAACTCGCGTCTCGAAGCTCCGGCTTGACGCTGGACGTAGCCCGCCATCTCGAGCCGCGCGAGCACGTCGCGCACGGCCGGCAGCGACAGCCGCAGGGCGGGCGCGAGCGCGCCCGACGTCGACGGACCGCCGAAAAGCAGCGCCGTCAGACAGGGCAGATCACGGCGATCGAGACCGAGAATCGCCGCGGCCAACATGTCGATCGCCGTCGAGGCTTCCTGGAACCTCACGATCTCCATGCCGACGCGGTGGACCATCTCGGCGCGCCTCTGCTGAGCCATGCTCCATCTTCGCAGACGTGCGCCTCAGGCACAGGCCGCAGCAGAAATCGACAAAACGCGACGGCGGCCGGCAAGACGCGTGGCGTCCACAGCGCCACACTGGCGCATGGCATCCATCACACACTCGCCGCGAACCGCCCTTGTCATCGGCTGCGGCATCGGCGGCCCGGTTGCGGCGCCGGCGCTGCAGAAGGCCGGCATCGACCCGGCGATTTTCGAGGCACACGACGGCGACGCGGAGTTCGTCGGATCGTTTCTCAACCTGGCGTCCAACGGCCTCGACGCGCTCGACACGATTGGCGTGCGCGGTGCCGTCGCGAACCGCGGATTCGCGACGCCGCGGATGGTCATGTGGAGCGGATCAGGCAAGCTGCTGGGCGAAGTGGCCAACGGACTCACGCGCGAGGGACGCGCCGGCAGCATCACGATCGAACGCGGCCGGCTGCACGCCGCCTTGCGCGCGGCGGCCGAATCGCACGGCATCCCGATTCACCGGGGCAGGCGTCTCGTCGACGTAGCGACCGCTGGCGGCCATGCCGTCGCACGGTTTTCTAACGGCACCTGCGCCGCGTCGGACGTAATCGTGGGCGCCGACGGCCTGCACTCGCAGGTCCGACGGCTCATCGACCCACAGGCTCCATCGCCGCGCTACTCGGGCCAACTCAGTCTCGGCGGCCGAGCCGAGCTTCAAAGCCTGCAACCGACGCCTGGCGTGTTTCACATGGTGTTCGGGCGACGGGCGTTCTTCGGCTACTCCGTGCCGATTCCCGGGACCGTCTACTGGTTCGCCAACGCCGAGTGGCCCGATCAACCCGACCGCGCCGCGCTCGGCGCCATCACACCAGCGAGGTGGCGCGAGCGGCTCAGCCAGCTCTTCGAGAACGACGAGTCCCAGGCCAGCCGGATTGTCAGCGCGACAGGTAACGACCTCGCGGCGTATCCGATCTTCGACATGCCGACGGTGCCGCACTGGCACCGTGACGGAATGGTCATCATCGGCGATGCCGCCCACGCGACCTCACCGAGCTCGGGTCAGGGTGCATCGATGGCCATCGAAGACGCGGTGACGCTGGCGCGTTGCCTGCGTGACGTACAGCCGTCGGCTGACGCATTCGCGGCCTACGATCGCCTGCGCCGCGCGCGCGTCGAGCGCGTCGTCGCGTACTCGGCGCGTCTCGGACAGAGCAAGACGCCGGGACCGATCGGCAGCTGGTTCAGGGACTTGTTCATGCCCGTGGCCCTGAAGCTCGTCGCCAGCCCGACGGCACAGGCCTGGCTGTACGACCACTCCATCGATTGGTCGGCCCGCGTCGCAGTCTGAAACTCTTTCCGGGTCAGCAGGTTAGCGGCCGGTGGCGGGTTTGATGCGCGTTTGTCGTGAAAAGGAGGTGAGACCGCACAGCCCATGAGGGCTGCGCAAAGGAGACAGGACATGAGTGCACCGACGACCGTCCGTCGCGAGCCGGCGCCCTTGAATGGCGTCGACACGCCCAAGCTCTTCGCCACGATCGGCGCCGTCAAGGGCATGCCGGAGTTGGCGAAGTTCCAGTTCCGCGCCCGCAACCAGTGGATCAACGGCACGCACAGCCAGACCGCGATCGAGACGTTCTCAGGCGCCGGCGGCGAGCAGACGCACTCCTCAACCTTCTACTTCGATGCCGACCATCCGGCTGTTCTCGTCGGTCGTGACAAGGGCCCCACCCCGGTCGAGTACCTGCTTCACGCGCTCGCCGCCTGCCTGACCGCCGGCATCGGCAACGTCGCGGCGGCGCGCGGCATCAAGCTGCATCGCGTCGAGTCGACGGTCGAAGGCGACATGAACCTGCTCGGCATCCTCGGCCTCTCCGATGAAGTCCGCAACGGCTACGAGCGCATCCGGGTCAACTTCATGATCGAAGGCGACGCACCGCCCGAGAAGCTGCGGGCGATCGTCGAGCAGTCCCGCGCGCGATCGGCCGTGTTCGACGTGCTGACCAACGGCGTTCCGATCGATCTCTCGGTACAGGTCGCATAACGGGCGTCATGAAGCGCGTCGACACGGCGATCGTCGGTGGCGGACAGGCAGGTCTGGCGATGAGCCGCTGCCTGTCCGACCACGGGATCGACCATGTGGTGCTGGAGCGCGGACGGGTCGCCGAGCGCTGGCGCAGCGAGCGATGGGAATCGCTCCGGCTGTTGACGCCGAACTGGCAGAGCCGGCTGCCCGGATTCGCCTACGACGGGCCGGATCCCGACGGATTCATGCGCGCGCCGGAAGTCGTCACGTTCTTCGAGCGCTACTCGCGCTCCTTCAACGCACCGGTTCAATCCGAGACCGCCGTCCACGCCATCGCGCCAGACGGCGATGGCTTCCACGTCTGCACCGATCGTGGCGATTGGAAAGCCCGATCGGTCGTGATTGCGACTGGCGACTGCGACGTGCCATTCGTGCCGGCAATGGCGAGCAGCCTGCCACGGGACATCCACCAGATCACGTGCTCGGAGTATCGGCGGCCCGATCAGCTGCCCGAGGGGCGGGTGCTCGTCGTCGGCGCGGCGTCTTCAGGAGTTCAAATCGCCGACGAGCTTGCCGCCGCCGGACGCGACGTCGTCATCGCCGTCGGGCATCACACGCGCGTGCCACGGCAGTACCGCGGCCGCGACATCATGTGGTGGCTCGACCGCACGGGCATCCTCGATGAGCAAAGCGATGACGTCTTCGACGTCGTGATCTCCCGGCAGCAACCGTCGCTGCAGCTCGTCGGCCGACCCGACGCCGCCTCATTGAATCTGGCGACCCTTCAGGACCGCGGTGTGCGGATCGTCGGCCGTCTCATGACGCTCGACGGGCACCTTGCGATCTTCGATGACGATCTGATCGCGACGGCCGCGGCAGCGGACGCGAAGCTGGCGCTGCTGCTGGTCCGCCTGGACGAGTTCGCGGTGCGCGAGCCGGTCGACGTCGACGTCGCCGAGGGCGACGTGTTCGCCCACACCTGGTCTCGCTTCACCACCGTTCCGACGCGCATGAATCTGCGAGACGAAGGCATCACGACCATCGTCTGGGCCGTCGGCTACCGGCGCCGCTACGACTGGCTGCGCGTGCCCGTGCTCGACGCCGCAGGCGAAATTCAGCACGACGGCGGCGTCACCGCATGGCCCGGACTCTACGTCATCGGCCTGCGGTTTCTCCGCCGCCGCAACTCGACGTTCATCGACGGCGTGGGAAAGGACGCGGTAGTGCTTGCCGCACACGTCGCCGGCTATCTCGGACACGACGACCAGGCCGTCGCGTGATCACTCAGCAGACGAGGAAGACATGACCATCAGGCAAGCCACCGCTCGCTACGACGTCGTGATTGCCGGAGCACGCTGCGCCGGCGCCGCCACTGCTCTGCTCCTGGCCCGCGCGGGTCTCCGTGTCCTGGTCGTGGATCGGCGCGAGCATGGCAGCGACACCCTGTCGACGCACGCGTTGATGCGCGGAGGAGTGCTGCAACTGCACCGCTGGGGCATCTTGCCGGCCGTGATCGGCGCCGCGACGCCGCCCGTGCGGGAGACGACATTTCACTACGGGACCGAGACGCTCGCAGTTCCGATTTCGGCCCGTCACGGTGTCGAAGCGCTCTACGCGCCGCGGCGCTACATGCTGGATCGGTTCCTGGCCGACGCCGCAGTCGAGGCCGGCGCGGACGTCGTCTACGGCGCTCGAGTGGTGGATCTGACGCGCTCGCCTGCTGGCCGGGTCACCGGCGTCGTGGTCATCGACGAGGACGGAGAACGTCAAGCGGTGCCGGCGAGTCACGTCGTCGGAGCCGACGGCATACGGTCGACTGTGGCGCGATTGGTGGAAGCGCGCACTTACCGTGACGGCCGCCATGCCACGGGCTGCGTCTATGGCTACTGGAAGGGCGTCGGGAGCCGGCAAGGCTATCACTGGCACTGGGCCGAGGGGTCTGCCGCCGGCTCCATTCAAACGAACGACGGCGACACCTGTGTGTTCGTTTCCGTACCGGCTGGCGCGTTCCACAAGACGTTCCGCGCCGGCGTCGAGGCCGGATACCGTCGGCTGTTGATCAGGACGTTCCCGGATCTGGCCGCCAACCTCCCCTCGGAGCCGATGGTGCTGCACGCGTTCTCCGGCCAGCGCGGCTTCATGCGCCAGAGCTGGGGCCCCGGTTGGTCGCTCGTGGGAGATGCCGGCCTCTTCAAGGATCCCATCAGCGCGCACGGCATCACCGACGCGCTGCGAGACGCCGAGGTGCTGGCCCGAGCTCTGGCGAGCGGCACGACCAATGCGCTCGTCGACTATCAGGAACAGCGCGATGAGCTCGGCGGCGACATCTTCGAACTGAGCGACGACATTGCCTCGTTCGCGTGGGACCTGCGCAGTGTCAGGCTGCTGCACGAGTCGCTGGCGAAAGCCATGACGGCCGAAGTGAAAGCGATTGCCGAATGGGACAGGGCCGCCGAGTCACTGCACGAGAGCGACGCGCGCCCGCACGTCCTCGACCCAGTGCTGAACCCACACGAGCTGCGCGACGCTGGCGGCGTTCTCACGGCCACCCAAGATCGCAAGGTGCTGGTC
>JBKPSC010000262.1:0-7218 GCA_046734915.1 Acidobacteriota bacterium
CGGCGACGCCGATGCCAAGGTGCAGACCGCGAAGGTCGTGGTCACCGAGCTCGGCTTCGAGCCGGAGAAAATCACCTTGCGCGCCGGCACGCCGGCGCGGATCACCTTCCTCCGCACGACCGAGAAGACGTGCGGCACCGAGGTCATCTTTCCGTCGCTGAAGATCGAGCGTCCGCTGCCGCTCAACGAGCCGGTGACCATCGAGTTCACGCCGACGAAGGCCGGTGACATCGCGTTCGCCTGCGGCATGGAGATGCTTCGCGGCACGGTGGTCGTTGTCCAGCGCTGAGTCCTATCCTCCCGTTGGCGCCTGCGGCTCGGCGTGAGGCACCGTCCGAAGGTATTCGTAGATCGCTTGCAGGTCGTGCTCGGTCAGCTCCTGATAGAGCGGCCATGGCATGACCAGGAGCCGCGGCGAGATGTCGGGGTGGAGGTTCTTGATGTCCGCCCCCGTCCGCATCGCCTCGAGAAACTGATCGAAGCTCAGTCCTGCCGGCAGTCCCGATTTCACATTCGGCGTCAGATTGCGTGACACGACCGGGCCGAACGGCATTCCGCCGGCGAGGTAGCCGCGTGTATTGACGCGCTTCGGCTCGCCGCGGAAGGGATCTCCGCCGGTGACGAATGGCGGGTACGTGTGGCAGTCATTGCACCCGCCCTGCGCGTTCACGAGATAGCTGCCCAGACCCACGAGCACGCGATCGCTGCGCTCAATGTTCAGCGTGACAGGTGCGATTCTGAGACCGCGTACGATGCGAGTGACGTCATCGAGGCTGAGCTCCGGCCGCTGGCGCGCGATGTCGTCGGTCAGCTGCCGATCGGCGTCATCCTGCTGCGCGCGCCTCGCGTCACTCTGCTGCTGTGTCTCGACCGGTGTGCCAGAGGTGACGGGTGCGGTGCCCGTTGGCGGCAGACGTGGTGTCGGCGGAAGCTGTGGTGTGGGCGGAAGCTGTATCCCACTCGGCGGCTGCTGCGCGCTCATCGTCGAGTTCGCGAGAGATGCGCCGGCCGTCATCGTACCGGCCAGTATCAGTACACCCAGTCTCCGATCCATACGCCCTCCGCGCCGTGAGGGCTGCTGTCATCACGGCTTTGCCGTCCGCGCAGCACGTTCGAGGCCAGCGTCACGCAGCTCGAGCGCTGATGCAAGGAAGGAAGAATGTCGTCATCGGCCGTGCCGCGCGTGCGGGCAATCCATTGATTAAGCTGATCCAATGACTTCGCAGCGGATGCTCATGGAGCAGCTTCGCGCGCTCGGCGTGAACGAGGGCGGAGTGCTGCTCGTCCACACGTCGTTTCGATCCGTGCGCCCCGTCGAAGACGGTCCGGCTGGTCTCGTCGAGGCGCTGTGGCGATCGATCGGCCGTCAGGGCACGTTGGTGATGCCTTCGTGGACAGGAAGCGACGAGGAGATCTTCGATCCCGAACTGACGCCCGCTTCGCGCGATCTCGGCGTTGTGGCCGACACTTTCTGGCGGATGCCTGGTGTGTTACGCAGCCGCCATCCGTTCGCATTTGCCGCGCTGGGCCCCGAAGCCGCACGTATCACATCCGATCCGTTCCCGTTGCCGCCGCACATTCCGGCCAGTCCGGTTGGCAGGGTTCACGATCTGGACGGTCAGGTGCTGCTGCTCGGCGTTGGCCATGATGCGAACACGACACTCCATCTCGCAGAGATCCTCGCGGCTGTGCCGTACGGAGTGCCGAAGCACTGCACCGTCGAGAGCGGCGGGCAGCCCGTTCACGTGGACTATCGGGAGAACGACCATTGCTGCCAACGATTCGCCCTCGCGGACGAGTGGCTACGCGATCGCGGGCTGCAGAGTGAAGGCCCGGTGGGTTCGGCTCACGCGCGGTTGTCTCGTGCGAGAGCGATCGTGGCCGTGGCGCGCGAGTTCCTGGCCAAGGATCCGCTCGTCTTCCTCCATCCGTCCGGCGAAGGCTGTGAGGAGTGCGATCAGGCTCGCGCGAGCGCTGTGTGAACGGTCGAGTTACGCGGGAGTACCTCGAAGAAAATCGACGACCCACGCCGCGGTCTGCACCGGCGCTTCCCGGGTCGGAAAGTGCCCGACGCCGGCGAGCACCCGGCGCTCGTAGGGACCCGTGAAGTTCGCCTCTTTGTTTGCCGACGTCTCGACCCCGACGCAGCGGTCATCCGCGCCGTGAATGAGTAGCGTCGGCACCGCGATGCTGATCACCGCACGCTGACGACGCTCGAGGTCGGCGTAGCGCGGATCGGGTTCGGCCTCGTCCCACCGAACGCGATAGTAGTGGATGGTGACCGCCGGCCAGTCGGGATTGGCGAACGCCGCCGCCGTTCTATCGAAGGTCGGATCGTCAAACCAGCCTGGCGGGCTCCAGGTGTCCCACTGGAATCGCGCGAACGCCGCGCGATGCTCGTAGACGGCCGCCGCGCCGCGCTCCGTCGCCATGAACCACTGGTACCAGAAGCGTCGCACCTGATCGAGAGAGGGTGTCTTCACCGCTCCCGGATCCCAGCCGAGCGACAGCGTGACCATGCGGGCGATTCGATTGGGGACGATACTCGCCAGGAAGTAGGCAATGCGCGCGCCCCAGTCGTGCCCGACGACTGAAAATCGATGGAGGTTCAGGGCCCCGGCGAAATCGAGCGCATCCTGGGCCATCGCGGCGACTTGGCCCGAGCGCGGGCAGTCTGCCGACAGAAAGCGGGTCGGGCCGAAGCCTCGCAGCCAGGGCACGAGCGTCCTGAAGCCCGCGGCCTGAAGCGCTGGCGCGACACCGTCATAGGTCCGCACGTCGTCTGGCCATCCGTGGAGGAGGAGCACCGGATGCCCATCGGGTGGACCGGCATCTTCGTATCCGATATCGAGCACGTCCGTCTTGAGCTGCAGCATTGGCGGCATGAGGCCGCATTCAGTATGAGGCTAGACGGCGTTCAGCGCCGCGACTGGAACGAGCTCTGGAAGTTGACGCTGATGCGAGCGTGAAAGATGCCGGGCTCTTTGGGCACGCCGTGCACCCAATCCTCTTGCGAGCGGCCGCCCATCACCACCAGGTCGCCGGATCGAGGCGCGACCTTGATTGCCGTTCCGCCGCCGCGGGGCTTCATGAGAAACCGCCGCCGCGCGCCCAGGGTCAGCACGGGCACGATGCACTCCGGCCGCCGGCACGAGAAGCGATCCCGATGCCACCCCGTGCTGTCATTGCCGTTTCGATAGAGGTTCAGCCACAAGCTGTCGTAGCGGATCCCGTAATGTGCGGAGAGCGCGTCGGCGGCGTCGACGAGCGCCGGGTGAGCCGCTTCGTGCAGGTCGCGATACTCCGCTGTCAACCGCGGCTCCTGAAACGTCTGCTCGTAGACCCGGCGATCGTGTTGTTGCCACGGGACGGCCTTGAGCAGATGCGCGAACAGCACATCAGCGCCGGTCATCCACCCGGGCACGACCTCGATCCACGACGTCGCGTCGAGCGCAGTGCGCCGCGATGTCGCGAACGTCGCGTCGAGGGCCATCCCCGAAAGGGCGAGCTCGGAGCTATCGAACAGCTCTGGTTGGATCGGTGAGCTCATGGCGTCCAGCCTTCTCAGTGTCGATGCTGGAAGCCACCGCGTCTAGCGCTTTTCGGACGTGACCATCGCAGCGCGTCAGATGGAAACCGCGACCTGGCACGACGCCGAATAGCCACCCGGCACGCTGCCGGTCGGCGTCACGAGCTCGGCTGAGAGGCTGTCGACGAAGATGCCGTCCGACGCGTTCGACGTCGGATTGGCTCCGCGCGACGCGTACTCTCCGCTCGCGTACACCGTGCTGTTGATGCTTTCCGGAAAGGCAATCTGCGTGACCTTGACCGAGCGTCCACCAACGGTGACCTCGATGTGAATGTGCGTGGCGCGGCCCTGGTACCACCCCGGGTAGATCGTCATGAACGTTACCTCGCCGTTCGCATCGGTCGTTTGGATGCCGCGGAGATAGGTCTGATTCGTCTGTGTCCCGTACTGCGAGTAGTTGCCTTGGACATCGCAGTGCCAGATCTCGACGTTGGCGTTCGAGACGGCCGCGCAGCTGCTGTTGACGTTGACCACCTTGACGGTCAGGTTCAGGAGCGTCCCTGTCTTCCCATCGCGGATGTCACTGCGGAAGAGGTCGGTCAGCGATGGAAACGGCCCGGCGGTTTCATTCGGCGTCACCGCGCACGCCGCATTGGTCGACGTCGTCGTAGTCGAGGTGGACGATGACGATGAGGGTGAGGCCGGGCTGTCGCCGCATCCGTATGCGAAGGCGGCAGCGGCCGCCGCGCCGATGGCTCCCAGGGCGTCCCGTCGCGTCAGGACCCTCGCGAGCGGGGTCGAGGACTTCGTATTCATCGAGCAGACTCCTTTTCGGTGCTGCCGCAATCCTCGCGGAGACATGTTGGAAAAGTGCAGCGAAGATTTGAAATGAGCATGGCGCTGCACTTTTGCAACATTTCTCGGATGGAATATCCGGCAAGCGAACCATGCGTCCTGATCCGCCTGGCCGACGGCCCATCTGGTCCAGCAGCTTCTACTGGCGCATTGCCATCAGCGTCGTGGGGCTCGTCATCGTCGTGCTCGTCGGTCAGAGCATCATGTTCAGTTACATGATCGCGAGGCAGAGCGGTCCCTTCGCGCCAGACAATCCGAATGCGGCCGCGGCGGCGATTGCGACCGAAGTGAGTGACACGCTCGCACATGACGAGCGCGCGGCCCTCGAAGATGCGCTCCGGGCCGCTGCGGCCGATGCGCGACAAGGCGTCTACCTGGTCTTGAAGGACGGCCGCACCGCGGCCAACACCGAGCGTCCGTTGAGCACCGCCATCCGCGCGCAGGTCGACGCCGTCCTCCTGGGCGCGGTAGCGCAGATGGATGCGAGCGCCGACGCCACCGGGCCGGTCGTCACCGCTCCGGTCCAGATCGCCGGAGAACTGCGCGGCCTGGTCGTGCTGCCGCCGCCGCCGAGACGCGGCGTGCTCAGCGAGGTGGGCCGACTGCTGTCCCTGCCGGGAACGCTCATCCTGCTGGTTGCCGCCGCCGCCGCGGCAGTGGTGATCTTTACGCCGGCCCGGCGCCGGCTGCACGCTCTCGAAGAACCGCCGAACGCTTCGGCGCCGGCGAGCTGACCGTTCGAGCCGCCGACGACGGGCACGACGAAATTGCCAGGCTGGCGGCGGCGTTCAACCGAATGGCGTCGGAGCTCGCGACGCGGACCGAAGCGCTCCGGACTTCCGATCGACTGCGGCGGCAGATGCTCGGCGACGTCTCCCACGAGCTCCGCACGCCGCTGACGGCGATGCTCGGATACCTCGACACGCTTTCCATGCCGGAGATCACGATCGACGCGGAGACGCGAACCCGGTATATCGACACGGTCCGGCGTGAGACCGTACGCCTGGAGCGGATCGTGGCCGATCTCCTGGAGCTGGTGAAGCACGAACACGGCGTCTCGTCACTCGACACGCGCGTGTGCGCCATCGATCGCGTGTTCAGCCACGTCGTCGGCCGCTACGAGCAGCAGGCGTCCGCCGCCGGCGTCACCGTCGAAACTCACGTGGACGAGGCCGCCGATCAGCTCGTCGCGGATCGCACCGCCTGGAGCAGGTGATCGGGAATCTGGTCGCCAATGCTCTCCGGCATACGCTGCCAGGAGGAACGGTGAGCCTCTCGGCGAAGATCGATGCCGGGAAGTACGTGCTGTTGGTCGAAGATACCGGCAAGGGCATGCCGCCGGAACACATCGAGCATGTCTTCGAGCGGTTCTACAAGATCGACACGGCCCGAAGCGGTAGCGGCAGCGGCCTCGGGCTGTCGATCGTGAAGGCCATCGTCGAACGGCATGGCGGAACGATCTCGGTCACCAGCCGTCCCGGGCACACGGCCTTCGTCATCACCGTGCCGCAGGGCGTGCCCGAAGGAGCTCCTCCTCAGTCAGGCGCGTCCGCGAACTTGTAGCCGACACCCCACGCCGTCAACAGCAGCTCGGGGTCGTGCGGGTCCTGCTCGATCTTGCGGCGCAGCCGGCTGATGACCGCGTCGACGGTCCGTTCGGTCACATAGGTATCTTCGTGCCACACCTGACGCAGAAGAGCGGCCCGGCTGAACACGATGCCGCGCCGTGAGGCCAGCAGGTAGAGCAGATCGAATTCCTGCTTCGTGAGCTCTACTGACGATCCACGCACCGTCAGCTGGCGGCGCTCGCGGTCGAGCGAAAGGCCGCCGGCTGCGAGCACGGCCGGCGCCAGCGCTTCCTCGGCACGCCGATCACGGCGGTGCTTCCGGGTGATGGCCAAAACCCGAGCCATGAGCTCGCGAACGCCGAACGGCTTGGTCAGGTAATCGTCGGCGCCGCTCTCCAGCCCGAGCACCGTATCGGACTCGCCGTCGCGGGCGGTCACCATGAGGATGGGCGTACCGACGTTGGGACTGTCCGCGCGAATGGCGCGGCAGACGCCGATGCCGTCGAGCGACGGCAGCATGACGTCGAGGAGGACGAGGTCGAAGGCCGTGGCGCGCGCGCGTTCGAGCGCGCGTAACCCGTCGTCGACGCCTTCAACCGCGAAGCCGGCCAGATCGAGGTGAAACCGAATCAGCTCTCGAATGGAGGGATCGTCCTCGACGACGAGCGCGCGCCGGGGCGATCCCTCCTTCGGCATGAGTCATTGTAGGCGCTCATGCTCGCCACCTGCAGACGACGGCCGTTAGACGTGCGCGTCGCTCGTCTGCGTGAGCGCCTTGGCCATTGCCGGCTGCTCGACCGGTGCAAACACCGGCGTTGGATCGTAGCCGTGAATGACGTACTCGGGATACGCGAGCATGCCGTGCTCGTGGAGGTCGAGGCCTTCGCGTTCGCCGGCCTCCGACACACGCAAGGTGCCAGTCGCCTTGACGCTGTACATCAGCACCACCGATGCGCCAACGGTCGCAAACACGACCGAGGCGCTGCCGATAATCTGCGCCAGGAGCTGCGCCGTGCCGCCGCCATACAGAAGCCCCTTGACGCTGACCGAGGCGTCCATGCCGGTCGGTGCCGGCAGCCCATAGGCGCCGGTCGCAAAGAGGCCGAGGGCGATCGTTCCCCAGATGCCGCACACCAGATGCACCGGCACCGCACCGATGGGATCGTCGATGCGCAGGAACTCGAGCGCGTCCGTCGCGAAGAGCACCAGGAACCCGGCGACGATGCCGATGAAGAAGGCGCCCGTCGGGCTCACCCAATAGCACGG
>JBKPSC010000263.1:0-18469 GCA_046734915.1 Acidobacteriota bacterium
CGGCACGCTCACGCCCTTGGGCGGTGCGATGTCGATGCTGGGGTCGTACACGAGGAACCGCGCGTCTTCGGCTCGGCGCGACACACTCCAGCCGACCAGCACCAGTCTGAACTCGTCGATCCACCACATCTGAGTGCCGTCGGTGAAGGCGCGGACGCGGCGAGTGGCGAGTTGTGCGCGGCCCGCATCCTGAACCGATACCTGACCGGTCAGCGCCGCGAACGCGGGTCCACCGATGTCGTCGGCGGTGCGGACGTGAGCGGTGGCGGCCCAACCGCCGGGTGCCGTGCTCGATTCCCGGTACTCGACGACGAGCTCGTCGGGCGTGAGCGTGCCATCGCAGTGCGATGCCGCTCGCCTGGTGTACTGCGTCAGGCTGACGACGTTGCCTTTGAAGTCGAGACCGGCGCCCTGGGCGGGTGTTCGCCAGTCGGCGCCCGCATTCGAGCGAATCAGCAGCGGGCGTCCATCGCTGCCAATGAGATGCTCGATGCCCGGCTGGCCGTCAGGCGAGGACGACAGACGCAGCGACTTGTAGGCCATCGACTCGCGCGTCGCCTGCAAGACCTCGGCGATCTCATCGTCTGACAGCGGCGCGGCGTTGCGCAGGCGCGCAGTGACCGAGGCGGGATAGGTGCGCTGGGCCGCCACGCCAGCGTCGAGAGCGCACGCGAGTGTCGCAATCGCGATCAGTTTGACCGGCGCACGACGCACGCCGACATTCTGCCATGCCGGCGGGTGGCAGACGGTACAATCCCGCAGGGACGTGATCACCTCCGCCGAACCACGCGACCCGGCACCTCGACCGATTGTCACTCCGCCTCCCGAGCACCGCCGACGTCCCATGGTGGGCTGGTTCGATCCCGGTCCCCTCATCTCGACTGCGATCGACGTGATGGTGTCGACCATCTTCGGTCGGCACTCCGACTACCGGCTGCTCGAAGCGCTGGCCACCGCCGATCAACCCGACTCCTTCAACTGCGCGCGGCATCCCGATGGCGGCGAGCGCAAGGAGATCTGGATTGACTACGTCGCCGACACCGGAGACGGCTGGAACTCGACGTACGCGATCGCCTACTGGATTACACGACCGTCGCTGACAGCCAGCGATGAGTCCGGCCGGCCTGTTGCGACGCGTCCTGGCGATTTGCTGATCCTCGGCGGCGACCAGGTGTACCCCAGCGCGAACCGCCGTGACTACCAAGACCGTCTCGTCCGCCCGTTCGAGACCGCGCGCAACTACTCGCATCCGCCCGAGCCCCAGGTGTTCGCCTTGCCGGGCAATCACGACTGGTACGACAGCCTGGTGTCGTTCACCAGATTGTTCTGCAGCCAGCGCTGGTTTCAGGGCTGGCGCACGCAACAGCGCCGCAGCTACTTCGCATTGCGGTTGCCCTGCCACTGGTGGCTCATCGGCACCGACTTCCAGCTCGGGTCGGACATCGATGCCTTGCAGGTTACGTACTTCAAGCGTGCGGCCGCATCGATGCAGCCGGGCGATCGGATCATCATGTGCAGCGCGGAGCCGCACTGGGTCCTGTCCGAGGCGTACCAGGATCTCGATCCGGACGTGAACGAGAACAACCTCCACTATCTCGAGACGGTGTTTGCGCGCGCCGGCGCCGTCACCCTCGTCCACCTTGCAGGCGACCTGCACCACTATCGCCGCCATGCGCACGCCGACGGCACACAGAAGATCACAGCAGGCGGTGGTGGTGCGTTTCTCCACCCGACGCACGGCGCCGACGTGTCCGAGCTGTCAGGTGGATTCCGGCTGCGCCAGGTGTTTCCGGCGGAGTCGATTTCGCGGCGGCTCGCCTGGCGCAATTTGCTCTTCCCGTTCATCAACCCACGATTCGGATGGGTCACTGCATCGGTATATGCGCTGGCGGGATGGTGGTGGCAGTCGGGCGGGCTCGGCCGGATTCTCGGGCCGGTGCTCATCATCCTCGGCTTCGTGCTGTTCACCGATACGCATTCGCGCTGGTACCGCCGCATCGCCGGTTCCCTGCACGGTATCGCGCACCTCGCCTCGGCCTATGCGCTCGGCGAGCTCGGTGCGACGGTGGCCTTTCGCCTGACCGAGCTCTGGCCAATCGTCAGGGACTGGCCGTTGCTGCAGACACTGGTCGTCGGTCTGGTGCTCTTCGGCGGTGGATGGGTGGTCGGCTCGTTCCTGATAGGACTGTATCTGCTCGTCTCGCTGAACGGCTTCGGACGGCACTCGAACGAAGCGTTCTCGGCGCTTCGCATCCAGGACTACAAGCACTTCGTTCGAATGTCGATTTCACCCGATGGCGTGCTGAGAATCTTTCCCATCGGTCTTGCCCGCGTGCCGCGGCGATGGAAACCAGTGGAGAACGCGGCCGCGGAAGACGCGCAGCTCGAACCCGACGACGCCCTCGCCACGCTGCCCGCATCGATCGAACCTGCTATCAGAATTCCAATCGGGACTGGGGGCTAGGATCTGGAGGCTGGCCGCGAGCACCCAGAACCCGGAACCGCAGAACCCGGAACCAACTGAGCGTTTCTTCCCCTAAGGCAGCGCAACAGCCGCATGCGGCTGGGCCGGTCGGTCGTTTAAACGCCGGGTTGGGAACTGATGCAGCTCTCGGCCCGACCGTTGCAGGAATGTGGCTTTCCAAAGGCCGGGATTGGCCACAGGCTACTGAGCAGGTTCAGCGCGACGCGGATTCGCGGCGAAAAGGAGTCGGCACATGAGCAAAGCGCCCTATGTGGAGATGAGGGACGGCACGCAAATCTATGTCAAGGATTGGGGCGAAGGGCAACCCGTGGTCTTCAGCCACGGATGGCCGCTCACCGCCGACGCCTGGGAAGACCAGATGGTGTTCCTGGCCTCGCGTGGATTTCGCTGCGTCGCCCACGACCGGCGCGGCCATGGCCGATCGAGCCAGCCGTGGACCGGCAATGAAATGGACACGTATGCCGACGATCTCGCCGCCGTCGTGGCGGCCCTCGACCTGCGGAAGGCCATCCACGTTGGCCACTCGACCGGCGGCGGCGAGGTCGCCCGCTACATCGGTCGACACGGGACCAGCCGCGTCGCCAAAGCCGTGCTGATCGGCGCCGTGCCGCCGCTGATGGTGAAGACGGCGGCCAATCCCGGCGGACTTCCGATTGAAACGTTCGACGGCATCCGGGCCGGCGTCCTCGCCGATCGATCGCAATTCTTCAAGGATCTCACCACGCCGTTCTACGGCTTCAATCGCCCAGGGGCCAAGGTCTCCGAGGGCGTGCGCGATTCGTTCTGGCTGCAGGGCATGCAGGCCGGTTTCAAGAACGCGATCGACTGCATCAAGGCGTTCTCCGAGACCGACTTCACCGAGGATCTCAAGAAGTTCGACGTCCCGACGCTCATCATGCACGGAGACGACGACCAGATCGTGCCGATCGGCGCGTCGGCGATGATGACCGCGAAGCTGGTGAAGGGTTCGACGTTGAAGGTGTACTCGGGCTTCTCACACGGCATGTGCAGCGTGAACAAAGACCAGATCAACGCCGACCTGCTGGCGTTCATCCAGTCGTAGGCTCGACGTCGCGGGGAGGGGTTTGATGAAGAGCCTGATGAAAGGGACGCGCTGGGCTGTCGCGGGGACTGGTTTGGCTCTCCTTCTCGCGACCGCCATCTCGGCGCAGACCGATCCGCGGGCGGCGTTGTCGGTCACGGGCGATCGGTTCTTGGTGGCCGCAGCTGAGCGATTTCTCGTGCTGGTCTCCTACTTCGACGGGTTGAACCGTCCTGCCGCGGCGCTGGCGCGCGATCTGGACTGGCTGAGAGGCCTTGGAGTCGACGGCGTTCGGGTCTGGCCGAACGTACGCCCGCCGATCATGGATGCCGGCGGTACTCTTAATCTGCGACGGGTCGAATCGCTGCACGCGCTCATCGAGGCGGCTGCCGCTCGCGGGATGGTCGTGGACGTGTCATTTCATCGCGAAGGCGTCTGCGGTGCTCCAGCCGATTGCGGCTTCACGGTGGGCGCGTTCAGCCGGGGCGTCGGGTCCGTCGCCAGTGAGCTGTCGCGCCATCGCAACGTGCTGGTCGATCTGCAGAACGAGTGGGATGTCTACGGTGGCCTTGCGCTCGCCGATCTGGTCGGCGTTCGTGGCGCCGTACAATCAGTGAATCCCAACCTCGTGGTCACGGCATCCGCGACCTCGGGCTACGGTGAAGGCGAAGCCGTGCGCGACGCCTTCGATGTCGTTGCTTTTCATGGCCCGCGCGATTCGCAGGGCCGTTGGGCTCTAGAGACCGGCGATCTGGTCCGGAGGCTTCGCGGCCGTCAGACGTCAGAGCCCGCGCGGCCGATCTACCTTCAGGAGCCCAATCGGTTTCCACTTCCCAGCGAACGTCGTCCTGAGATGGACTCGAATCCGGAGCACTATCTCTCCGCCGCCAGCGAGGCGAAGCGGGCGGGCGCGGGCGCCTGGACCTTCCACACGGGCGCGTGTTTCGACTTGTCGAGTGGGGTGCCGTTTTCCGACTTGCTTCAAACCGGAGAGGTCGATGTGCTGAACCGCCTATCGACTGTGCTGGCCGGTGTGCCATGGGGTGCCGCGGCGGCCGCTGACGATTAGCCGGCCGCCGCATCATCTTCACCGCGTTTGCCGGACGCCTCGCCGTTCCTCGTCACGCGCGCCGCGCATGAAGTTCTCCACGGCCCGGCTTCCCTCGTGGCAGGCGTACTCGAACATTCGTTCGCCGGTCGACTTGAAGGGGATCTCGGCGGTCCACGGCGTAGCCCAGGTGTCCGGATCCTCGACGGTCACACGGTAACGGATCGTGCTGGCATCCACCCGTGTGAAGCGCTCGACGACATGTAGACGCTCGCCGGACCCTCGAAAGTGCGTGTCGGGGCGGAAGTTGGTCGTATCGACCACGAGCGTGTTGTTCTCCCAATAGCCAATCGAGTCACCGAGCCACCGGCGCACGTTTGGAGGCAGGTGGGTGCCGTTGATGCGAATGACCCGTGCGTCGTGCACCAGCTCGCTGAAGATCATCACCTGCGTCGGCGTCTGGACGATCTGGTAGTAATTCAGCCCGAACGGATTGGGAACGAGTGGTGGGACCGCGTTGGACGCTCCAAACGCGGCCGACACGAGACAGCGTTCGTCGAGAAACAGCGTTTCGGGATCGTCGAAACTGCGGGGCGGCCGCGCCGCCGCACGCGCTTCGGCCTGGGGCAGGAGGTCTGGCAGCCGGCCGTTCGGCGGATCGACGATGAGCGACGTCCGCAGGTCGCCGACGACTTTCATCGTCTGGGTCTCGAGGTATGTCTCGTTGAGATCGGCGGCCAGACGATCTTCTTCAGAGAATGCACTCAACAGCCGCGTCACCGCCGTGCGTTCGTACTCGGCCGCCTCTTCCGGGGTGAAGAACGGCTTGTTTGCCAGATCCGGCGGCCGTTGGAGCGGCGTCGCCGTGCTGTTCGTCCACATGCCTTGAAGGTCTCGGCGTGCTGGCGCCGGGCCCTCCGTCGAAACCTTCGCCGATGAAAGGAGCGCCGCCAGCGCAAGCCCCAAACAAAATCGGGCACCCATTGAAAACCTCCGACTTCAGTTAGTGTTTCGGCCCGACGGCCGTATCACCCGGAGCGGTGTCAAAGAAGCGATAGGCTTCCTGCCTGGTTGGACGGAACCGGAGTCTGACTTGGTTCCTTGAAAATGCCCGGTGCGCGGCGGGTTCCCGAACGCTAACGGTTGTCTTACCGTTCTCTCAAGATTTGAGCTCGCAGGCTCCATACGATGGCAAGGTCGAGTGCCTTTGTCTGGCGCTCATCTACCCGATTCGAACGGAGTCTGTGGATGTTGTGGAATCCTGTCGGCTGGTTGGCGGGCCTTGTCTTCGCCACCTCGAATGCACTAGTGGCTGGTCCGGCAAAGGCGGCAGTGCCATCGGCGCCGGGTAAGCCCCCCGAGGCTGTGCGCCCCAATGACAACCTTCAGAGCGCGGGTACGCTGAACGACGGCACCCTGACGCTCGCGTTGCGCGCTGCCGTCGGCGGGTGGCAGCCGGAAGGTCCGGCCGGCCCGACGCTCGAGATCGAAGCGTTCGGAGAGATCGATTCAGCGCTGACCGTTCCCGCACCCCTCATTCGTGTCGTCGAAGGCACGGCGATAGCCGTTTCGATCCGCAACGATCTCCACACGACGCTCACGGTCCACGGACTCTGCAGCCGCGATGAGAAAAGTTGCCCGGCCTTCGACGTGCCGGCGGGAGAGACACGGGACATCCGCTTTGCGGCCAGTCGCGCGGGTACCTATCACTACTGGGCCTCGAGCATTGGCGCGCCCATGCCGTTCCGCGAGCTGGCCGGCGCTTTCGTCGTCGACGCCGCGAGTGGCGCCAGCGATCCGGACCGGATCTTCGTCATCACCGAGTGGACGAACCTCACGCCGCAGCAGTTGAGGGAGATCGTCACCGCCGACGATCAGTCAGCGGCCTTTCTCGAACGCCGGCCGCGGCTGTTGTTCGCCATGAACGGTCTGTCGTGGCCGGCCACCGAGCGGCTGCGATACCAGCGTGGGGAAAGAGTGCGCTGGCGTGTCATCAACCTCAGCTCGCAGACACACCCGATGCACCTGCACGGCTTCTACTTCGATGTCGACAGCCTTGGTAACGGGCACAGCGACACGGTGTTCGACGAAGCACATCGACGCCGCGTGGTGACGCAGCTCGTTCCATCGAGCGGCACGATGACAATGACCTGGTTGCCGGAACGCGAGGGGAACTGGCTGTTCCACTGTCATGTCATGAGCCACGTGTCGCCGATCCGCCGGCTGTCGGATTCGGCTGGCGGGCACGATCATCATTCGGCGGACGGGCCCGCTGATCGCCCGGGCCATCGAGACGATCTTGGCGGCCCGGCGAGTGGGATGGCGGGCATGATTGTCGGCATCACGGTCACCGCGCCATCCAATGCACTGGGTGATGTCACCAGCGGTGCGATACACCCGGTGGCTCGCAGGCTGACCCTCACCATTCAGCAACGCGGTGATACGAACGAGACCCGTCCCGCGGGCTTCACGCTGAGCGATGGCGATCCGGCCTCGGTATCCGGCGAAGCCTCCGCTCCAGGTCCGCCGATCGTTCTCAAACGGGGAGAGCCGGTCGAGATCACCGTCGTGAATCGCCTCGCAGCGCCGACCGCCATCCATTGGCACGGGATGGAGCTCGACAGCTACTACGACGGCGTCCATGGGTGGAGCGGCATCGACCGGCATCTTGCGCCGATGATCGAGCCGGGGCGCAGCTTCGTCGTGCGCCTCACGCCGACACATGCCGGAACATTCATCTACCATACTCATTTGCACGATTACCTTCAGCTGTCGTCGGGACTGTACGGCCCGCTGATCGTGACTGAAGCAGACGAGACATTCGATCCGGCGACAGATCATGTGATCGTGCTTGGCCGCACAGGCGTGTCATCGGAGGAGCCGAGCGTACTGAGCGACCCCGACTCGGTCGTGATGAACGGGTCGCGCCGCTTGCGGCAGGTCTGGCCGGCGGGACAACGTCATCGCGTGAGGGTCATCAACATCACGCCAGACGACATCTTCGCTGTCTCGCTTCAGACCATCAACGGGCCAGCGACGTGGACGCCGAGGACCAAGGACGGAGCCGCACTGCCGGCCGCAGAAGTTCTTCGTGGACCGGCGCGGCAGACCATCGCGGTCGGCGAGACCTACGAGTTCGAATTCGAGGCGCCGCGCGGGCGATCGACGGTCTGGCTGGAAGTGCGCACGACCGCCGGGAAGTGGCAGGCGCAGGGCGAGGTCGTGATCAGGTAGAGCACGCTCATTCGACGACGAGGTGCTGCTGGTGCAGCAGGCGACCGTCGACGTCGGTGACCTCGACCCGCCAGTCCGCACCGCGATCGACCGTCTGCCGGCTGTAGGTGCGGTAACCCTCGCGTGCGTTGGCACGAATGTTCAACCTCACCGACTGACGCAAGCTGTCGCCGCGGTACCAGCGATGGAAGATCGTGGCGTCGCGCGAAGACTGGACTCTCGTGTACAGGACGAGCGGTCCGGGCGCGACCGGATCAGCCGCCGGCTCACAGCGCCACTGGCCGCCGGTCGTGGACAACCTGCGACACATCTGAATGGTCGGCAGCGCAAGCCCGCGTGGATTCGTCGCGGGCTCAGGGGCGAGACCAGCCGTTCCGGCCGCAGGACCAGCAGGTGCGGGTTCGCTCTTGACCGCCGGCGAAGGTTCTTCGGGCGAGGCCGCGACTGCCGGCGATTCGGTTGGCGCCGGCCTGGACGGCGCGTCCACCGGAGCCTCCGGGCTGGCGGAAGGAACCAGCGACGGAACGGTTGCCGCTCGCCACGCGGACGGCATCAGAAGCAGGCCCACCACCGCAACGCCTGCGAGACCGGCTGTGGCCCACGCAAATGTGTACGAGCGCCGGTGCGGCACGGATGGCTCGGGGGCCGTCGCCGCTGCCATCAAATCAGCGACGTCAATTTCGGGCAGCGCCGCCTCAACGAAGATCGCGGAATTCGCGGTGGTCTGACGGACCTCCTGATTCACGACTTCCGGTGTCTCGCGCTTGTCGATCGCGTGTTCGGAGACGAAGGCATCGAGACCCTCCGACGGGTCGGCCGTCGCGACCGGCGCCGCCGCCGGCGCCTCGACCGGCAGGCCATGCACACGGCAGAAATCCTCCAGGTTCTTCCGGCTGGTGAGGACCATTGGGTCGTCCGGCGGGAGCGCCGCCGCCGCGATCGCCGTCGCTCGCCGATAGAACCCCTCAGCCTCGTCCAGCCGTCCTGCCCGTTCGGCAACGACCGCGAGGTTGTTGAGCGTGTAGGCGCGGTCCGGATCGAGCGGCCCGAGCTCCGCTTCCTGAACATCAGCCGCCGCCCGAAGCAAGCGATCGGCGGCCGTGAGATCGCCGGCGGCAGCCGCCCGTGCCGCCTGATCGAGCATTTCACGAGCGTTCAGCCGTCCGGTCATCTTGTCTTCTTCATGAGCTCACGAGCAGGCGAGGGGGAGACATACGATTGTAGACCATGCGTTGCGGCCATCGGGTCGCGGCCGCCGATCGAGCACAGCATTTCTCAAGGTAATCTCGGCCGGAAGAACTCATGGACACACATCACGTCATCCAGTCGCTCTTCGGCGTCCGGCGCGCGCTCATCGGCGTTGTCCACGTTCAGGCGCTGCCCGGAACGCCAGGCGGCGGGCTCGATCTCTCGAGCATCATGTCTCGAGCCGTGGACGAAGCCCTCGTCTACCGCGAGGCCGGTTTCCACGGCGTGCTGATCGAGAACACGCACGATCGACCGTACGTGAAGGTCGACGTCGGCCCGGAAATCGTGGCGTCGATGGCGGTGATTGGACATGAAGTGCGGCGCGCGACCGCCCTGCCTCTCGGTGTTCAGATTCTCGCTGGAGCAAATCGCGGCGCGCTGGCCGCGGCGCTCGCCTGCGGCGCCAGCTTCGTGCGCGTCGAAGGCTTCGTCTTCGCCCACGTCGCCGACGAGGGCGTCATCGAATCGAGCGCGGCCTCGGTCCTGCGTTATCGGCGCACGATCGGCGCCGACCACGTCCGCGTGTTCGCCGACGTGAAGAAAAAGCACTCGGCGCACGCCATCACCGCCGATGTCGACATCGTCGAAACCGCCAAGGCCGCGGAGTTCTTCCTCGTAGACGGCGTCATCGTCAGCGGTGTCTCGACCGGCAGTCCCGCCGAACCCGACGAGGTCCAGTCTGTCGGGCGCGCCGTCTCGACGGCGACGCTGGTTGGTTCAGGCATCACGATGGAGAATCTCGGCCGGTATCCAGGCGCCGACGCGTTCATCGTTGGCTCGTGGATCAAGCAGGGCGGTGTGTGGTCAAACGCGATCGACGCGGACCGTGCGCGAGCGTTGGCGAGCGCTTTTCGGGAATTGCCGTAAGCCGCGGACCGAGGCGTCCTTCAGTGGCCGGGCGTCTCCTTCACCTCGACCAGGTAGGAGATCAGGCGGCAGATCTTGCCGCGCTGCATTTCGAACACGTCACAGAACTTCAAAGTCAGGAAACCGCCGCCGCGTCTCTCCGTTCGCACGGCCCCTTCCGCGATGACGACGTCGCGCTCTTCGGTCATCCGGGTCACGGTAATCGCCGGTCGGCCCACGAAGGCGTCGTTCTCGATCTCCTTGTCGAAGGCCTCCTTGCCCTTCAACAGAAATGCGCCTGGAATCTCCCACTGGACGTCGTCGGTCAGGCAGGACAACACCTGGGCGTGGTCGCCGTTTCTGAAGCCGTCCATGTAGGCATCGACTGTTCTCTTGTTCTCGCTCAATCGGCCCCCACCAGCAGCTACGAGAACGTGCAGGTGGCGACGACGGCCGTGACGTTGTCCCGGCCGCCACCGGCCAGCGCGAGATCGATCAGACGCCGGCAGGCTGGCGCCGATTCGCGGCAATCGATCAGCACCTGACGAATCGCGTTGTCGTCGACGAGATCGGTCAGGCCGTCGCTGCACAGCAGCAACCGATCGCCATCGATGAGCTGCAACTCGTTGACATCGACCTCGACGTCTTCGCTGGAGCCGCCGAGCGCATTTACCAGCACATGGCGCGCGCCGCACCGCGCCGCCTCGGCGTCCGAGAGCACGCCGGTGTCGACCAGCATCTGGACATAGGTGTGATCGCGAGTCAGCCGATGCAGGGCGTCACCCCGGAGCAGGTACGCGCGCGTGTCGCCGACATGGACGACCCGGAGATCGCGGCCGGTGATGCGTGCCGCGGTCAGCGTGGTCCCCATGCCGCGAAAGCTCGGATCCTTTCGCCCATGCTCGCGCAGCAGATTGTTGAGGTGTCGGAACCGACGCTTCGAGCGCTGTGCCGCGCTCGAGGCGACGGTCTCGTCGAGGCGAAAAATCCAGTCGGGCATCGCGAGCACCAGCTTCATCAGGCCGCCGATGGCCATCCGGCTGGCGAGCTCGCCGCCGGCGTGGCCGCCCATCCCGTCGGCCACGACGATGGCGTAGCCGGACTCGTCCGCTCGTTCAGGAACCTCGCCGGCCGGCAGGCTGGTGAGTACGGTCTCCAGGTACCGCCCGATGCGAGCGACGATGAAATGGTCCTCGTTCCGGGCCCGCACGTTGCCAAGGTGAGACAACCCGCTGACGTCGATGTTGACCGACGGAGAGAAAGGCTGAGCGCGATCGATCGGTTGATCGAGCTGCTTTGCCACGACAGGACGTGACTGCTCTGGAGCCATGCAGAGGTCTTGCGACGATGCCGAACGGCCACCATGCTAGCAAAGAACTCGCGACCGTCTCATCGTGGATCTGCGGCTCAGGCGCCCGGCGTCTGCTACTCATACAACGGGATCGCTCGTGGAATGGGTCCAGGACCGGTCGTGCCTGCCGGCGTTGGGAACCACACGCCAACATCAGACCCACGGTGGTCGTCCCCAGCGCCTTCAAAGCCGACGACGACGCCCTTCAGAATCCGCTCGATGTTCGTCGAGCCGACGCCGGGCAACGTATCTGGGAATGGGCCGCTCACGCAAAACCTAGTGCCGACGCCGCGCACGCCGCCTTGTTGACCCGGCGGGATACCCCGCGGCATCTGGCTGTGCCAGGGCGCTTTTCCTTTCGGATTGAGGCGCGCGACGATGGCGAAGTCGAGCTTCACGGCTCCGTGATCGGGCAGCCAGGCCTTGACGGCTTCGGCAAGCTCCCAGTCTCCATCGCTAGGGTCCAGCAGTGAGAAACCCGACAAAGCGCCAGGAAGCTCGAAGCCGACTCCTGTGATTCGCGGCCAGCCCAGCCGGTGGGTCTGGGGCGCCGAAGTGGCTGGCATCCTGGCCGCGCAAGGCGAGGCGTCGGCCGCCCGCCTGCTGGTCGATCGCGTCATCAAGGGCACATACCGCGATCATCATGTGGCCTACAGCATTGGCGCCGCATACGCTCAGTTGAATGAGGGGGCGTTGGCGCACCGATGGCTTCGGACGGCGGCCGACAGCGGGTTTCCATGCCTGCCGTTCTTCGAAACCGATCCACTGCTCGATCCACTGCGTCACCAGCCGGAATTTCCGGATCTTCTCCAGTATGTGAAGAGCCGTCGAGAAGCCGCGCTCTCGACAACCGGTCCTTAACGACGGACCGGCGGCCAGGTCGGACCACGGCACCGACGAGGCCATGATGCTGCCCTCGATTTTCCTCGTCTGATCCCGCAGTACTCGTTCTGCAATCAGACCGGTCTTCCACGCAGTGTGGAGAAGCAGAGCTCTACGAACGAGCGCTCGAGCTGGTCCGCCGTCCCTTGTGCGGCATGCCGCCAATTTCGGAGTCCGAAGTCAGGAACGCAGAAGTCGAGCAGATCGTCGCCTACACTTGCACGCGTGAGTGCGTTCACGACCAATCCAACCGGTTCAGCGCTTGGCGCCGAGATTCGTGGCGTCAATCTCCGAGAGCTCGACGACCCGACATTCGCGGCGATCCAGGACGCCTGGTTGCAGCACCAGGTGCTGCTGTTTCGCGATCAGCACCTGACTGACGCGCAGCTCGTCGCATTCAGCCGCCGATTCGGCGCGCTTGATCTCGCGCCCATCCAGGAAAGCGGCCGCCGCTTCGTTGACGGCCACCCCGAACTCTACGTCGTCTCGAATGTCGTCGAAGGCGGCGTTCCGATTGGCAGCCTCGGATCGGGCGAGGCCGTCTGGCATACGGACATGTCGTATCAGGCCGAGCCACCCAAGGCGAGCGTGCTCTACGCGCTCGAAGTGCCGCCACGCGGCGGCGACACCGGCTTCTGCACGATGTACGGCGCCTGGGAAGCGCTGCCGGACGACCTGCGCGCGCGGGTGCGTGACGTCCGGGTGAAGCACGACGGCACCTACAACAGCGGCGGCTACGTCCGGCAGGGCGTGACGCCGACAAACGATCCGCACACTTCACCCGGGACGCTGCATCCGCTGGTGCGCGTGCATCCGGAGACCGGGCGGACGCATCTATATCTGGGACGCCGGCGCAACGCCTATATCGAAGGGCTGTCGCTCGAAGAGTCCAACGCGCTGCTCGATCGCCTCTGGGAAGTGGCGACCGCCGACGCGCTAGTGTGGACGCACCGATGGCGACCGGAAGACCTCGTACTCTGGGACAACCGCTGCACGATGCACCGGCGCGACGCTTTCGATCCGTCCACGCGCCGTGTCATGCACCGAACGCAGATTCAGTAGGGCTGCTGGAAGATGCGCAAATTGCACCGGGGATTCTGCCGCCGACAGACCGGAACCGGGTGCTGATTTATCTCGACGATGGCGTGATGACCCGCAAGGAAGGCGAGCAGCCCCGACGATCGAGTTCCACCGCGGCGATGTCCGCTGGCGCGCGGCGAGCGGTCCCTATATCGCCGAGAACACCAGCGATCGCCCGATCCGTATTCTCGAGATCGACTTGAAAGGCCCACCCGCGGAGAAGGCCCCATGTGGTGGGTGCTATCGGTTCCTGCTTGATAGCGGCAGCTCCGTGATCAGGGAACCTCGGCGTCAAGCCGACGTTGCGGTGATAGCATCGCGGGCGGTTCAGCCGGTTCATGACGCTCGTCCGCTCTATCGGCCTGACACAAGCCGCCGCGATGGTGGTCGGCACCATTGTCGGGGCGTCGATTTTCGTCCAACCGTCCGAGGTCAGCCGTGCGGTTCCTGATTTCGCGGGCATGCTGCTCGTGTGGCTTGCCGCGGGTGCGCTGACCTGGTTCGGGGCCAGCCTCTGCGCCGAGTTGACCTCCGCCTACCCGCGAACCGGCGGCGTCTACGTGTTCCTCCACGAGATGTTCTCGCCGGCCTTCGCATTTCTCTGGGGATGGGCGATGTTCTGGAGCATGCACTCCGGGATCATCGCGGCGATTGCGCTGGTCTTCGGACGCTACGCCGCGTCGATTGTGCCGATGACGGATGTCGGCATCCGGCTCACCGCCATCGGCGGCATCGTGTTGCTCTCCGCCATCAACTACGTGGGCGTGCGTCTCGGCAGCGCCGTGCAGACGGGTCTTACGATCTTGAAAGTGGCCGGCCTGGTCGCTTTGCTCGGCCTCCTGCTGCTCAGCGGCACGCCGCACCTACCCGAGTCGACCGGATCCGTTCAGTTCGGGGCGTTCCTCCGGGCGCTGGTTGCGGGACTGTTTGCCTTCGGCGGCTGGCACATGGTGACCTACGCAGCCGAGGAAACACGCGAGCCGGAACGGACCATTCCCCGCGCGCTTCTGGTTGGCACCGCACTCGTGGTCGTCATCTATCTCGCGCTCAACGCCGTATATCTGCTCGTGCTGCCGCCCGACAGAGTGTTGTCTTCTACGCGCATTGCCTACGATGCCACGTTGGCCGCCGCCGGCCCCATGGCGGCTTCCGCGATCGCGCTGCTGGTCGTCATCTCCTCGCTGGGCGCGGTGACCGGCATCATCCTCGCCGGACCGCGGGTGTACCTGGCGATGGCAGCCGACGGCCTGCTCTTCTCCTGGATGGGGGCGGTGCATCCGCGATACCACACGCCGCATCTGGCGCTGGTCGCGCAGGCGGTGTGGTCCAGCGCGCTCGTCTGGACTGGAACGTACGGCGCGATCCTGTCGCGGGTCATCTACACGGAGTGGATCTTCTTTGCGGCGCTGGCCATCGGCACGATGCGGCTGCGGCGCGACAGGGAATACCGCCCGGTCTTCCGCGCGCCGGGATTTCCGGTTCTGCCGATGATCTTCGCTGCGACCTGTGCGGCCATCGTCGTGAATCAGCTTGTCAGCGATCCCCGCAATAGTCTGTCCGGTCTCGCCCTCGTCGGCGCCGGGCTGCCCGTCTACTTCATCTGGGGGCGAACGCATGCGCGTCATCGACTTTCACAACCATTACTATCCGCCGAAGTACATGACCGCGCTCCAGTCAGGACAGAGCCGGGTTCGCGTCACCATCGATGACGACGGCAATCCGGTGATTCACTATCCCGGCGACTTCAACGTCGCCGTTCGAGGGCATCGCGACCTTGCGTATCGACAGGATGTGCTCGATCGTCATGGCGTCGGCCTGCAGGTCCTGACGCTGACGACGCCTGGAACGCACGTGGAGGAGCCGGCGACCGCTGTCCGCCTGGCGGCGCTCGTCAACGACGAGTTCAAAGAGGCCGTCGACACGCGCGGTCACCACTTCACCGCGCTGGCGACGCTGCCACTCAACGATCCGAAAGCTTCGACCACGGAGCTGGATCGCGCCGTGCGTCAGCTGGGGCTGCCCGGCGCGATGCTCTTCAGCAACGTGAACGGCGTGGCGTTGAGCGATGAGCGGTACTGGCCGATGTACGAGATTGCCAACGAGCTCGATGCCGTTCTGTACATCCACCCGGAGCATCCGGTCGGCGTCGAAGCGATGCTCGATTACTGGCTCATGCCGCTGGTTGGTTTCCTCTTCGATACCACGCTGGCCGCCGCCTCACTCGTGTTCAGCGGCGTCGCCGAGCGCTTTCCCCGCATCAAGTGGGCGCTGTGTCATCTCGGCGGAGCGATCCCCTATCTCGCTGAACGTCTGGATCGCGGGTTCGAGGCGTTTCCGGCGTGCCGTGCGAACATCGGCCGTCCGCCCAGCTCCTATCTGAAAGAGTTCTACTACGACACCGTGAACTTCAATCAGGGAGCGCTCAAGCTCGCGACCGAGTTCGCCGGGGCGGAGCACATCCTGGCCGGCAGCGACTATCCACACAAGATCGGCAGCATTCCATCGATGCTCGATGCGATCGCCGCGCTGCCGGTTACCGACGCGCAACGGCAGGCCATCTACAGCGGCAACGCCGCCCGGCTGTTGCGTCTGCAGGGCATCGAGGCGCCGAGCGCTTGAATCAAGTAGGTCTTACGTCTTAAGTCCTAGGCCTTAAGCCTTGAACCCTGAGCCTAAGACCTGAGACCTAAGACCTAAGACATGAGACCTAAGCCGTAAGGCCGCGAGATGACCGGGTTATCCAGCGACGCGGCTGCCGCCCGACGGCAAGAAATAGAACAGAATCGCGATCATCACGTACACCAGCACGAGCTGGACGCCCTTGTACCAGTTCGATCGGCCGTCGCCGGCAACGATGGTGCCGACGAGCACACCGAGGAACAGCGTCCCGAGCTCGGCGCGGCTGAACGAGAGCTCAAGAGGCTGTGGGGCGATGACGCCGCTGGCGAACACCAGAACCGGCGCGACGAAGAGCGCGATCTGAATGCTGCTGCCCATCGCGATGCCGATGGTGAGGTCCAGCTTGTTCTTGCGGGCCATGGCGACCGCCGACCCGCTCTCGGCGGCGCCGCCGATGATCGCCAGAAATACCACGCCGATGAAGACCTCGGACATGCCGAGAGCGGTGCCGGTGCCTTCGGCGGCGCCGACCAGGATTTCACTCATGTATGCCGCCAGCGCCGATGCTCCCAGCAGGCTGCCGACGGCCCGGCCGACGCTCCACCGGGCGCCCTCGTGTCCGTGCTCGGCCTCTGTCATCGTGGCGCTCGCGAAGTAATCCGGATGCGTTTTCAGCAGAAACACGAGATAGAGGCCGTAGGCGGCCAGCAGCACGAACGCTGTCCCGAGGTTGATGAGCCGCTCCTCGGGCATGGTGCTTTCCGGCGAGAAGAAGCGGTTGAACGCGCTCGGCACCCCGAGGCTGACCGCCGAGATCAGCATCATCGAGCTGTAGAGCCGCGCGGCGCCGGCGTTGTATTCCTGCGTGTGATACCGCAATCCGCCGAGAAAAAATGCGACGCCGGTAGCGAGCATCAGATTCGCCAGGATCGCCCCGATGATCGACGCCCGCACCATGTCGAAGTATCCGGCTCTCAGGGCGACGAGAGCGATGATCAGCTCGGGCGCGTTGCCGAACGTGGCGTTGAGCAGGCCGCCGATCGCGTCGCCCGTGCGCGTGGCGATCTGCTCGGTCGAGATCACGATGAGCCGCGCGATCGGCAAGATGGCCAGCGCCGCCGAGAAGAACAGGACCGGCGGCGGAACGTGCGCGTACTCGAGCGCCACCGAAAGGGGAATGAAGATCAGGAGCCAGTTGAGCGAGGGCTTCATGCAGCGTGGCCCGTCAGGTGCCGGTCGTCCCCGCGGTCGACGTATACAAGCGGTTCACGAGCGCGAAGAAGAATCCGGTCGACCAGCCACACATCAGGATGCCGGTGAGCGCCTCGACGCCGCCGTCGAGCCGCCACTCCGGCGGCAAGACCAGGTCGCCGTATCCTGTCGTGGTGTAGGTGACGGCGCTGAAGTAGAACGCCGACGCCAGGTCGGGCATGGCGCCGTACCAGACGTAGGCCAAGGCCCACACCGAGATTTCGACCAAATGCAGCAGGACGATCCAGACGGCGACGAGCGCAAACAGGAACGTCGTGGGCCAGAACCCCTTCGGCAAGACCGCCATCTGCCGCAGCCGCCGCAGCGCCCAGGTTACGCCCGCGGCGTGGATAATCACGCACAGGGCCATCAGCGTGCATGCAACGAGCAGTCGCGTGACCATTCTGCGATCTGGGCTTCACCGTCGTGGTCACTTGCCCCGGAGCAGGGCGCGTACCGGAATTCAGCCTGGGCTCGTGAACACGTGGAAGCCTTCAGCGCCAAAGGACTTCCGAACATCGGACGGCATCCGGGGCCGACCGGAGATGGCTGTGGACTCCATTCCTCCGGAGGCCAGCTCGGATTCTGGAGGCGCCCTGGCCGCCTGTCGGCCGGCTCTACCCCCGAGATGCCCCGAGTCGAGTTCAGCCGCGCTCGTAAGGACCGCGATAAGGTAACGACGTGATCTACCGCTTTGGCGTCTTCGAGTTCGACTCGGTTCCGGGCGAACTGCGCAAGTCTGGCCGTCTTGTCGCCCTCGAGCCACAGCCGTCGCGCGCGTTGGGCATCTTGCTCGCCCGGGCGGACGAACTGGTAACTCGCGAAGAATTGAAGGACGCGGTCTGGGGCAAGGACACCCACGTCGACTTCGATCGGGGCCTCGCGTACCTCATCTCTCAAATCCGGACGGCGCTTGGCGATGCCGGCGACAGCCCCCGTTTCATTCAAACGATTCCCAGGAAGGGCTACCGGTTCATCGCGCCCGTTCATGCGCCGGCTTTGACGCTGGACAGCCCGCGCGTTCCCCAAGCCGATGGTTCCGGCATCTCACCGCTCGGCCGGCTCGGATGGTTCGGCTGGCGAGCGTCCCGCTTTGTGCTGTCCGCCTCTGTCGTGTGTGCGGCGGTCATCGGCAGTGTCATGCTGCAACGATCGCGTCAGACCCCTGGGCGCGTTGTGGTCGCGGTTTCCGTCTTCGACAACGAGACCGGCATCGCCGACTACGATCGCCTCGTCTCCGGGCTCTCCGATCTGGTCGTGACGCGCTTGGCCGACCTCGCCCCCGACCGGCTGGCCGTCGTCGGCAACGCGGCGGTGCTCCGGCAGCCGAGGAACCTCCGTAATCTGAAGGCGGTGGCGGCGGGCGTCCGGGCCGACTACGTG
>JBKPSC010000264.1:0-10680 GCA_046734915.1 Acidobacteriota bacterium
GACCTACACGTCCGCGCTCGCCGTGCCGCTGACGGCGCGCGGGCTCTCGAATCTGGCGTTGGACGCGATCTCACGGGCCACTCGACGATGGCTGCCCTCGCCCTGGGGCATGCAGGCGTCTCCACTCGGTCCCGAACTATAATCTCGGGCGTTGGTGCGCCCTGCCTGTGTTGCGGTGGCGGCCGCGGCCCTGCTCTCCGTGAGCACGGGATCCGCGCCCGCCGCGGCTCAAACTCCCGAAGCGGTTCCGTCGATGACTGCCGGAGCGGCGATCGATCCGCCGGCGCCGGTCGAACCGGCGACGATCTCCCGCGACGCCGAGGGACGCGTGACGCTTCGGGCGGTTCCTCTCGAGCAGCCGTTGAGGATCGACGGCGCGCTCGACGAGGATTTCTATCGCAGCGTTCCCCCGATTTCCGGTTTCATCCAGACCAATCCCAACCCGGGCGAGCCGGCGAGCGAGCAGACCGAAGTCTGGCTGGCCTTTGACGACGACAACGTCTATGTCGGCGCCAAGTGCTACGACTCGGCGCCGGAATCGCAGTGGGTGGCCAACGAGATGCGGCGCGACAACCGCGGCGTCATCCGGAACGAGAATTTCGCGATCTACTTCGACACGTTCCTGGACCGGCGCAACGCATTCCTGTTCGAGCTGACGCCGATCGACGGCATCTACGACGCCACCGTGACGAACGAGCAGCCGGGCGGCAACATCGACTACAACCCGGTATGGGAGCGGAAATCGGGGCGCTTCCCGGGCGGTTGGACCGTCGAGATGGCGATACCCTTCCGCGCGCTGCGCTACCGCTCGGGGGCCGCGCAGGTGTGGGGCGTCAACATCCGCCGGACGGTCCGGTGGAAGAACGAGGAATCGTTCGTCAACCGGATGCCGCCGAACGAAGGCAGCGTCATCTTCCAGATTTCGCGGGGCGGCACGCTCGTCGGCATCGACGCACCGTCGGGCAGCCACAATCTCGAGATCAAGCCCTACGCGATTGCCGGCACCAGCTCTGATCTGCGCGCACGCCCGCCGGTGTCGAACGACGGCGATGCCGACGTGGGGTTCGACGTCAAATACGGTGTCACGCAGAACCTCACTGCCGACTTCACCGTCAACACCGACTTCGCGCAGGTGGAAGTCGACGAGCAGCAGGTCAATCTGACCCGCTTTCCGCTCTTCTTCCCCGAGAAACGAGAATTTTTTCTCGAGGGCCAGGGGATTTTCGACTTCGGCGGCGCCGTCTCGAGCGCCAACAACAGCAGTGGTCTCACACCATTACTCTTCTTCAGCCGCCGTATCGGCCTCAATCAGGGCCGGGCGATTCCGATCGACGCGGGCGGCCGGCTCACCGGGAAAGTTGGCAAGGTCACCCTCGGCATCATCGACGTCCGCACGGGCGAAGACGCGACCAGGACGCCGGCGACGAACTTCTCGGTCGTCCGCGTCAAGCACGACATCTTTCGCCGGAGCAGCGTCGGGCTGCTGGCCACGAACCGCTCGGTCGCGTCGACCGGCAGCGGATCGGCGCAGACCTATGGTGCGGACGTCTCGATCGGCCTGTATGACAACATCACCATCAACGGCTACGTGGCAAAGACCGCCACACCCGGCCGAGACGGCGACGACACCAGCTACCGGGCCCAACTCAATTACAACGGCGATCGCTACGGCCTTCAGCTGGAGCGTCTGGCCCTCGACGACCGGTTCGATCCGCAAGTCGGCTTCCTGCGCCGAGCCGCCTTTACCCGCTCGTACGGAACGTTTCGGTTCAGTCCAAGGCCGCGTCGGGCGCAGCGGGTGCGCAAGTATGGGTATGCGCTGACCTACGACTACATCACTGATCCCGCCGGGCGTCTCGAGTCGCGCGACGTCAACGCCCAGTTCGCCATCCAGTTCCAGAACAGCGATCAATTCACGCTCGGCACGGGACGCGCCTACGAGCGTCTCGACGATTTCTTCCCGATCGCCCCTGGTGTGACGATCCCATCTGGTGAGTACGGGTTTCAGGACGTGACCGTTCAGATGTCCCTTGGCAATCAGCGCAGGGTATCCGGCACATTGGCGCTCACGGCGGGCCGGTTCTACGACGGTCACCGGACCTCGCTGACGTACTCGAGCGGTCGTGTCGAGTTGTCGCCCCGCGTCTCAATCGAACCCGGGCTCACCGTCAACGTCGTCGAACTGCCGGCCGGGAACTTCACGAGCCGCCTGCTCTCGTCACGGGCGACCTTCACCGTCACACCGCGGATGTTTTTCACCGGCCTGCTGCAGTTCAATTCCAGCACGGATGCCGTCAGCTCGAATCTCCGCCTTCGATGGGAGTACCGTCCGGGCAGCGAGCTCTTCGTCGTCTACACCGACGAACGCGACACGCTGACCCGCGGTCTACCGGATCTCAAGAACCGCGCGTTCGTCGTGAAAATGAATCGGCTGCTGCTCTTTTAGGGGCAGGACTACACTCTCGAGCACATGCAGGACGAAGACGACGATCCGCTCGAAGCCGGTGACGCCGACGCCGAGGCGAACGAAGCAGAAGAGTCCGCGGAAGACCCGCTCACCTACTTCCGCCTCCTCAACAGCGCGGACGTGGCGAGCCTCATCGACATCGACGCGCTCATCGACGCGATGCGAGAGGCGCTGCGGCAGTTTTCGACTGGCGCGGTGCAACAGCCGGTGCGGACCGTGCTCCCGGTTGGCGACCGCAACTGGTTCGGCGTGATGCCGGCACAGCTTCAGTCGCCCGCGGCGATCGGCGCCAAGCTCATTTCAGTCTTTGGCCGCAATGCCGATCAGGGCCTGCCCACGCACCTGGGCGCGGTGTTGCTCTTCAGCCCCCATACCGGGGCGCTCGTCGCCATGATGGACGGGCGGGTGTTGACAGAAAGCCGCACCGCCGCCGTATCCGCACTTTCGGCCCAGGTTCTGGCGCGTGACGATGTCGAAGAGATGGCGATTATCGGCACGGGGGCCCAGGCGCGCGCGCATCTGCTCGCGATGGAGCGGGTCTTCGACTTCAAGACCGTACGCGTGTGGAGTCCGACACCCGATCACCCATTGAACTTCGTTTCCGAGATGACGCCGCACACCGAGGCCGAGCTCGTCGCCGCAGCGTCTGCCGAACGGGCGGTCCACGGCGCGCCGCTCATCGTGCTGGCGACATCCGCGAGCGAGCCGGTGATCCAGAACGAGTGGATCCGTAGCGGCGCACACATTGTCAGCGTCGGGGCGTGCCGGCCCGACCAGCGTGAGCTCGATCCGGCGCTCATCAGGCGGAGCCGCTTCTACGTCGATTCCAGAGCGGCGGCCATGGTCGAGTCTGGCGATGTCGTCCTCGGATTAGCTCAGGGCGCGTTCTCCGCATCCCACATTGCCGGCGAACTGGGCGAGGTCATCGCCGGGACCGTCGAGGGGCGGAGATCGGCCGCTGATATCACGATCTTCAAGTCGCTGGGACTAGCCGTCGAGGACATCGCGGCCGCCGACCTGGTGTACCGTCGCGCCGTGCAGGAGCAGACCGGCCTCGAGCTCGAGCTCTGAAGCGTGCAGACCCCCAGGTTTACTTTCGACGAATTCGTGCTGTCGCCGCGACAGCGGGTTCTGCTGCGGCGCGGGCTGCCCGTGCCGCTCATTCCGAAGTACTTCGACCTTCTGGTCCTGCTGGTCAGCCGTCGACATGAAGCGATCGCCAAGCAGACCATCTTCACGGCGGTTTGGAGCGACGTCATCGTCTCGGACGGCGCGCTGTCGCAGGCGGTGCGCACACTTCGCCGCACCCTTGGCGACGACTCACGCGAGCCGCGTTACATCCGGACCGTGTCGCGCCACGGATATCAGTTCGTGTGTCCGGCGGTCGCGGAATCGAACGACGAGCTTCCGCTGGCATCCGGTGGAACAGATAACCCGGCCGCGCCTGCGGGCCCTCCGCCGAGCCAGCCGCTCGACGAACTGGTCGAACGGTTTGCCGCCGCGGTGGAGCGCGGCGAAGGCGACCAGGACACTGAAGAAGCGCACGATCTCGCCGAGCGGCTGCACCTGGCAGGCACCGAAGCCGCACTCGCTCGAGTGAAAGCGCGATCCGACCACGCCCGGCTGGTGGCGCTTCTGCGCGAGACGCGATGGAACGTGCCGCGTGCGGGTGATGTTCCGCTTCTTCGCGACCGCGAAGCGCCGGCGGCCATCGCCGCGCTCGTACGTCTGCGAGTGGCGAGCGTCAGGCGTGAGCTTGTCCGGCGGTGGTTGACTGGAATCGCCACCTCGATGGGAGGCGGGGCGGTCGCTGGACTGTTGGGCGGCGTGGCTCTCGTGCTGGCGCCTGGTTCGTCGACTCATCCACAGTCCTCGATCGCGCTGGCGGCGATTGGGGCGCTGGCAGGTAGCGCTGGGGCCACGGGGATTGGCGCGGGCCTCGTGCTCGCCGAAGCCGTCGCGCGATCGCGCCGCCGGATGGCGCTGACCCTCTCAGGCGCCGCGGCTGGCGCCCTCACGGCGATCAGCGTGAGAGCCGTTGTCGCGGTCACGATGAGCGCGCTCTTCGGCATGAGGCTGCCGCCAGCCGGGAGCCTCGTCGAAGGGTTGTGCCTTGGCGCAGCGGTCGGCGCAGGCTACGCGCTTGGTAGTCCCCAGCTGCACGGCGGGGGTCTGGCCGCGCCGAGCGGCCGCGCCCGCGCCCGGACAGTGGCCGTGGCCGGCATTGCCTGCGCGATTGCCGCGATCGGCCTGTCGCTGTCTGGCAGACTGCTCGTCGGTGGCCTGGTTCATGAAATTGCACGAGCCTCCCGCGACTCGGACTTGATCCTCGCGCCGCTGGGACGCCTGCTGGGAGAACCGGACTTCGGTCCGTTCTCACGCCTGCTGGTCAGTGCACTCGAAGGCGGCGTCTTCGGCAGCGCCCTGACCCTGGGGCTCACGACCCGACCGCCGCAGGCCTGACTTTCTTTGTAAATCAGGCAACGCTCACCCAACGCTCAGCGCGTCCTCAAGACATTCCATCCCCTCGAGCCGGATCCTGAACGGCGAATCCCCCGGGCCTCTCACGGTTCCCGGCGATGGATTCGAGGAGGGATCGCGTGACTATCTACCGCCTTGCCGCCATTGCCTTGATCGTCTTCGGGGCCTCGATCGCCTGGGCGATTCTCGGCTCGTCGGTCGTCGCCCGCACCGGCCAGTTCGACCGCCGGCTCGAGCAGGAGGTGCAGATGCTCTGGGGCGAGCCGCACCGGCAGCTGGCCCCGAAGGTCTGGGTACAGCGGCCGGGCGTCGACAGAGAGGTTGTCGAGACAAAAGAGCCGGACGGCCGCGTCGTCCGGCGAGACGTCGAGAAGCCGGTCGTCCGGTCGATACCCGTCAGCGTGGAGTCCACGCGGGCGACAGTCGATCTCGGCCTCGAGCACCGCCAGCGCGGGCTCCTTTGGTACTCGACCTACACCGTGGCTTTCAGCGCGACGTATCGTTTTCGTAATCCAGATGACGAGGTCCGAACCCTACGGTTAGCGTTCCCTCTTCCCGCCAAGAACGCGCTCTTCGACGACGTGGCGTTCGCGATCGACGGGCGATCGGCACTGCAGGTAGTAGACGCGGCAACGGAGCTCGCCGCGGCGACGGTCGTCCCGCCTGGCGCCGTGGTGACCCTGGACATCCGATACAAATCGCGAGGGCTGGGCACGTGGACCTACGCCTTTGCCGACCAGGGCGCGACGCAGGTCCGCGACTTCAACCTTGGCCTGCGGACCAATTTCCCGCAGATCGACTTCCCCGCGGGCTCGATGTCGCCGACGACCAAGACTGAGGACGGCCGCGGATGGACGCTCAACTGGACGTTCACCAACCTCATCTCCTCCCAGACGATTGGCATCAAGCTGCCGGAAAAGCTCAATCCGGGACCCCTCACGGCCCGCATCACGTTCTTTGCTCCGGTCTCTCTCCTGTTCTTCGTCGCTGTGATGGTCGTGCTCGACGTGACGAACGGGCCGTCACTGCACCCGATGCACTACTGGTTTATTGCCGCGGCCTTCTTTGCCTTCCACCTGCTGCTGGCCTATCTCGTCGACCACATCTCGGTCAACCTCGCGTTCTCCGTTGCGGCGCTCGTGAGCATCGCTCTCGTCGTCAGCTACCTGCGTCTCGTCACGGGAACGCGCCACGCGCTGCTGCACGCCGGTCTGACGCAGTTGATCTTTCTCGTGCTTTTCAGCTACGCGTTCTTCTTCGAGGGATTCACTGGCCTCACCATCACCGTCGGCGCCATCGTGACGCTGTTCGTGATGATGCAGATGACGGCTCGCGTATCGTGGGACGAAGTCTTCGCTGGGGGGACCAACCGGCGGATGTTCGCGAAAAGCTCGGAGGGTGGCCATGCCGACCGGATCTGATGTCACGTCCCGGATGATGCAACGTCGCCTGGCGATCACGACCGAGAACCGGCATTCGATCGAGTTCCTCGACATCACCGATCGACTGTCCGCGCTCATCGAAGAAGCCGGACTCAAAGATGGCCTGGCACTGGTGTTCACACGGCACACGACGACGGGGCTGTTGATCAACGAGCATGAGCCGCTGTTGCTCGACGATCTGCGCCGGACGTTCGAGAAACTCGCGCCAGGAGCCGCGGCGTACGCGCACGACGATCCGGAACGCCGGACGGTGAATCTCACGCCGAACGAGCGCCGCAACGGACACTCGCATTGCCGGGCAGTGTTTCTTCGATCGAGCGAAACCCTTCAGGTCCTCGACGGCGCATTGGCGCTGGGCCGATGGCAGCGCGTCTTTTTGGTGGACTTCGACGGGGGCCAGCGCCGCGAGGTCTCGGTCACGCTCCTCGACCTCCTGGGCACCTGAGGTGCGCCACAACCTGGACGAGCCGCATTTTCTATCGAATGCGGGGAGGGCCTAAAGACACCATCAAAGAAGAGATCCAAATTTCGCGATAAGGGGCCTCCATTTTCCTGAAGGAAGGGGGTTTGAACCCAAGAAAGGCGTTGACCTTCGACCACGGCGGGAGTGTAATCCCCCCGTTTATAACCGTCCGGCGCGCGCTTCTAGTAATTCCCTGCAGGCGACCACAAGTAAGGGAGGCGACAGATGCGCAGAGTGTCGATCGGAGTGATTTTAGGAGTGCTGCTCCTGCTGGCAGCACCCCTTCGCGCACAGCAAGGAACAAGTTCCATCGCGGGGAAGGTCACCGACGAACAAGGCGCCATCCTGCCCGGCGTTTCAATCGTGGTCACCAACGAAGAGTCGGGCGTCTTCCGCGAGGTGACGAGCAGCGGCGAGGGAACATACGTCGTCTCCGCCCTCCCACCCGGCCGCTACAAAGTCATGGCCAAACTGGAAGGCTTCCGTACCCTCGAACGGGGCGGCCTGGTCCTCGCTCTTGGCACGACGCTCACAAACGACCTGCAGCTGAGAGTCGGCGGTCTCGAAGAAACCGTGACCGTCAGCGGCCAGGCGCCGCTTGTCGACACCAGCAGCGTCAGGGTTGGCGGCAACATCAACTCCGCTGAGCTCAGCGAGCTGCCGGCGATGAACCGGAACTACTTCTCGGCCGTGGCGCTCCTGCCGGGCGTGCAGTTCAACCCATCGACCCAGATGGGCAACGACACCATTATCGCTGCCGGACAGTCGAACCAGAACAACAACGTCACCGTCGACGGCGGTTACAACGCGGACGATGCCCTGGGCACGAGCGCCGGTGCGCAAGTCCGGACGCCGCTGGAAGCGATTCAGGAATTCCAGGTCATCACGAGCATGTATGACGCGGAGTTCGGACGCGCGGCCGGCGCGGTCGTGAACGCGGTGACGAAGTCCGGCACCAACAATTTCCGCGGCGTGGCCTTCGGGTACACCGCGCCGAACGCGTGGACGTCGGAGGACTACTTCGTCAGGACCAGAAATCTAGAGAAGCCGACGACGACCAAGAGGGAATGGGGCGGCGTGCTCGGTGGGCCCATCATTCAGAACAAGGCTCACTTCTTCCTCAGCCTCGAGCGGCAGGTCGACAACCCGAACCGAACGCGCGTATTTCCAGTGCAGCAATTCGACTTCTCGGAAGCGGAAGACCGGACCGACTGGAACACGATTGTCCGCGTCGATCACCAAATCAACGCGAACCACACGTGGGCGGTCCGCTGGCTGCGCGAGTGGGCGCCCCAGTGGTACACGTACGGCAACCGCCAGACGAAAGAGTCGTACCAGGACGAAACCGACCTGGATCAGACAGCAGTGGGGACCCTCACTAGCGTCGTCGGCAACGCGAAGGTCAACACGGTCCGCATCGCGCGGACGTGGGAGCACTGGTGGCACGGCAACGAGTGCTTCCGCGCGCAAGGCGGCAGCGGCGACCGCGCCGGCTTCAAGTTCGGCGAGGAAGACACCGGAAACCAGGCGCTTTGCCCGCCACAGCTCGACTACCCCGCGTTCCTCGCACAGGCCAGCACGGAGTCACAAGGCCCCTGGGACTCCAACTACCAGCTCGAGGACGACTACTCCTGGTTCCTGCCCGGCAAGAAGGGCGACCACGACTTGAAGTTCGGGGTGCGCTACAACTACACCGAGCTGCGCCGGGTGTCGCAGATTCAGTCGAACGGTCAGTTCCGGTTCAACAGCGATCAAGTTTACCCGTTCAATCCGGCCGATCCACGCACCTACCCCGAGCGGTTGACGATCCGGACCGATACCTTCAACGAGTTCATCAAGAACCACACCTACGAGTTCTTCGCGCAGGACAAATGGCGGATTGGCCGCAACACGATTAGCGTCGGCCTGCGCTACGACCTCGAGATCATCCCGATGGACGAGACGGACAACCCGCTCTTCCCGGCGAACGACAAGAACTATCCCGTCGACAAGAACAACATCAGCCCACGCATTGGCTTCACGCGTTCACTCGATGCCCAAGGCAAGTCGGTCATCCGCGGCGGCTACGGGATTTTCTACAACCGGACCATTCTCGGCTGGGTGGACGACGCGATTGAGTTCCCGAAGTTTGGGAATTCACTCGTGCTCAACTTCCCGACCAACGCGGCGGATCCCGGCCCAGGCCGTGGCCAGTTGCCAACCGACCCCTACCTGGTCAACGGACCAACCGTGAACCGGACGCTGCTCAATCAGCAGTATCCGGTCGGTCAGAAATCCCGCAACGACGGAGACGTCATTTTCGACACGCCCAATCGTGCAACGCCATACGCGCACCAGGCGACCTTCGGTTACACACGCGAGCTGGCAGCGTCGCTGGCGATGACTGCCGATGTGATCTACTCGAAGAACGAAGACATGTTCCTCGCAACGAACCTGAATCCTGGGCTCCGTATGGACACCAGCCGTACGGGCACGATCAATCGATCCGACGCGTTCGGCGTGCTCGGCGAGCCCTACAGGAGCCCGCACGTCTACGCGATCGAGAACTGGGGCGAGGCTGATTACAAGGCGCTGAATCTGTCGGTCGAGAAGCGATACTCGAACAACTGGTCGGCGCGACTGTCATACTCGCTGTCCAAGGCCGAGGGCACGGCCAACGATCAGTCCGACAAAAACCTCTATCAGGTGTTGACCGATCTCAACCTGGATGCGTGGAAGGGGCCGAGTAACGTCGACCGCCGACACATCCTGTCTCTCAGCGCTCGCACCCAGATCCCGAAGACCTTCGGCGCGACGCTTTCGACGACGATTAGGTATATGAGCGGTCAGCCGTTTACGATCTTCGACAGCAACATCGACGCCGATCGCAACGGCGAACTGTTCGACCCGGTTCCGGCCGGCACTTACAGCGGCTCCGCGACGGACTCGCTGCAGAACGTCGAATATAAGGGCGGCCGCAACGGCGCCTACGGCCCCGACTACTTCCAGGCGGACGTGCGCGCCGGGTGGCGCCGTCCGATGGGCGGCAGCCGGACGCTCGAGGTATTCCTGGACATCTACAACATCACCAACCGCGCGAACTTCGATGCGCCGAGCGGAGTGCCGGCCGGCGCTTCGGGCTTTGGGACGGATCGGCGGACGCCGTCCACGTACCTCGTCCTGACGAACCTGCGCGGCGGCAGCGGCTTCCCGCGGCAGGCCCAGCTCGGCGTTCGGTACGAGTTCTAACGGGCTTCAGGCTTCGGGCTTCAGCGAAAAGGAGAAGGGCCGGCGAACAATCGCCGGCCCTTTTCCTTTTTGCCCGACTCTTCCCTGCCCTTCCCGCCTTCCCTGCCCATCTTTCTTCCACTGGCGGCGGGGCCCCACCCCCGCCGCGAACTAACGCCGACGCCTCACCTCAGATCTTCATGTCCTCGGTTCGGCGTGGCCGCAGGCGCTCCTACATTAGGCACTGGCAGCGGGGCCCCACCCGCTGCGAACTGACGCCGACGCCTCGCTTCGGATCTGCCTGTCCTCAGCTCGACGTGGCCGCAGGCGCTCCGACCTGCCCTACCCGCCTTACCTGCCCTACCCGCCTTACCCGCCCTTCCTGCCCTCGTTGCACGCCCTTAACACTTTCGCCAAAGACCGCCGATAAAAAGGGCGCCAGCGGGACCAGTTCGGAGGAGTGTTCAGACCGATGTCCCGCATTTCTGGCAGATTACGGGTGCCGTTCCGCGCAAGAACGGGTATTATGTTTCGCGGCGAAAGGCTCCCCGGCCTGGCGTCTTCAATTACATTTTTCGAGCAAGGACACACATGAGACTGAAGTTTGTACCCGTCTGGAG
>JBKPSC010000265.1:0-8051 GCA_046734915.1 Acidobacteriota bacterium
CACCTCGGCGCCCAGGCTCCGGACCTCGCCAAGCGCGCGGTGAAAGACGTCGCGGACCTCGGGATCGAGCGTCGGCGTGTCGTAGGCCTGGTGCAGAACACCGAGGCGGGCGCGTTGGAGTCCGTCGCGCTGGAGTGCCGCCGCATAACTGGGATCGACGTGGTCCCGCCCAGCCGAGGTCGCCGGATCGCGCGGGTCTTCGCCGGCGATGACCTGCAGCACCGCTGCCGTGTCGGCCACGGTTCGGGTCAACACACCCGCGATGTCGGCGCTCAGATTGAGCGGCACGACGCCCGCCCGGCTCACCAGCCCCATCGTCGATCGCAGGCCGACGAGCGCTTGATGCGCGGCCGGCCCACGGATGGAATCGCCGGTGTCGCTGGCCGTCGCGACGAGCGCGAAATTGGCGGCGAGTGCGGCCGCTGACCCTCCGCTCGAGCCCGCGGTCGCCCGCGACGTGTCATAGGGATTCCGCGTGTAGCCGGGCAGCACCGAGCTGACAGTTTCGACCGGGCTGAACGCGAATTCTGCCATGTTGGACTTGGCGATCAGCACGGCGCCCGCATCCCGCAGGCGCTTCACAACGGCTGCGTCCTTGCCGGTCTGCATGCCCTTCAACGAGAGCGATCCCGCGCTCGTCGGCATGTCGGCCGTCTCGAAGTTGTCCTTCACGATCGTCGGGACACAATGCAGAGGTCCCACCGGGCCGGACGCGCGCCACCGCCGATCGAGATCGTCAGCCGCGATCAACGCATTGGCATTCGTCAGCACAATCGCATTCAGGCCCGCCCCTTGCTTGTCGTCAGCCTCGATACGCGAGAGGTACTGCTCGACCAACCCGCGACACGTCAGCAATCCTGACTGGAACGCCGTCTGGACCTGTTCGATCGTGGTCTCGTCGAGCGTGAAGCGGGGGGGCGACTGCGCCCCGAGGGCGACGAGTGACGCGGCGTAGACGAGGCCGAGTGCGCCGATGACTCGCATCCCGCGCTGTTTCGCCGAGCCACAACGACGCATGGCCTGAGTCACTCGCAAATCATGGGAGGATACTCCGCCTCGGGCGTCGCGGCCAGGTCGGTTTACTGAAGATCCTCGATCGCCCTTCTAGGGTATGCTTTGCCCTTCGGCGAGGCGTGCCAGCACGGACGGCTGCCCCTCCCTGGCTTACTTCCTTCTTGGTCATCGTTAAACGCGTGCGAGCCCGTCCGGGTGCACTCGGTCGGACTCGAGGAATGGCGAGGAGCATCTATGCCGAACGAATTCCCGAAAACCGCCAAGGATTTCTTCACCTACGCCAAGAAGAACCAGGCCGAGATGGTCGACCTGAAATTTGTCGACATGCTCGGGAGTTGGCAGCATTGCTCGTTTCCCACGGACACGCTGGATGAAGGCACCTTCGAGGAGGGCCTCGGGTTCGACGGCTCATCGATTCGAGGCTGGATGGGCATCCACGAATCCGACATGATGGCCGTCCCGGACCCCACTACCGGACGACTTGATCCGTTTTTTGCGAAGCCGACGGTGAGCGTGATCGCCAACGTGGTCGATCCCATCACCCGGCAGGAATTCACGCGGGACCCCCGCCATATCGCGCGCAAAGCCGAAGAGCACCTGAAGCAATCGGGGATCGCCGACACCTGCTTCATCGGGCCCGAGCCGGAGTTCTTCATCTTCGATGAGATCCGTTACGAGCAGAACCAGCACCGCGGCTACTACGAGATTGACTCGAACGAAGGCGCGTGGAACAGCGCGCGCATCGAGGAGCCGAACCTTGGCTACAAGCCGAGCTTCAAGGGCGGCTACTTTCCCGTCAGCCCCACCGACACGTTCCACGACCTGCGCGGTGAGATGGTCCACGAGATGCGACGGATCGGAATCATCGTCGAGGCGCACCATCACGAGGTCGCCACGGCCGGCCAGTCGGAAATCGACATGAAGTTCCAGCCACTGGTCCAGATGGCCGATCAATTCATGTGGTACAAGTACATCTGCAAGAACGTCGCGAAGCGCCACGGCAAGACGGTGACGTTCATGCCGAAGCCGATCTTCGAGGACAACGGCAGCGGCATGCACACGCACATTTCGCTGTGGAAGAAGGGCAAGCCGCTGTTCGCCGGTGGCGGCTACGCCGGGCTGAGCGAGCTCGGCCTGTGGGCCGCGGGCGGTCTGCTCAAGCACGCTCCGACGATTCTCGCGTTCGCCGCGCCGACCACGAACTCGTACCGCCGCCTGGTGCCAGGCTTCGAGGCGCCGGTCAACCTGGCACTCTCGGCGCGCAACCGGTCGGCCGCCATCCGCATTCCGATGTATTCGAAGAGCCCGAAAGCCAAGCGCCTCGAATTCCGCTGTCCCGACCCCAGCTGCAACGGCTACCTGGCGTGGTCGGCGATGCTCATGGCGATGATCGACGGCATCAAGAGCAAGCTCGATCCCGGCAAGCCGCTCGATCGCGACATCTACGAGATGACGCGGCACGAGATGACGGAAATGGGAATCCGAACGACCCCCGGCTCACTCGAAGAGGCCATCAACGCGCTCGAGGCGGATCACGGCTTCCTGCTGCGCGGCGACGTCTTCACCGAGGACATGATCCAGACCTGGATCGACTGGAAGCGGTCGAAGGAGCTCGACCCGATCCGGCTCCGCCCGCATCCGCACGAGTTCTCGCTGTATTACGACAGCTAGGCTCTGGCGGCGCATCCGCCGCCAGACTGCCTTTATTCGAGCAGAAGGGGTTCGCCTCTGTCTTCGTTTGCCGGGACGAGGTGGCGATCGCGCATCAACAGCCGCGCGCACGCGTTCCATCGAAGGACCGCGTCGTCGTTTCCGGCGGACCGCAGATCTTCGGCCCGCTCGAACCAGACCATCGCTTCGCGCAGCATTTCGTAGGCGCGTGGTCCCGAACCGGGTGTGTTCTGTCGCAGCTGTGCTTTGGCGCGCCGCTCATGGACGATTCCGGTGTAGTAGGCCCGGGCATAGGGCTCGCTCATCCGCGCGATGACGTCGTGCGCCTCGCCGAGAGCCGACCGCACGTCGGTATCGAACTGATCGGTCAGCGCCAGGAGCAGCGTGACCAGTGCCGTCTGGTTGCTGCTGTCGATCATGAGCACGTCGAGACAGATGCTTTCAGCCTCGAGCGGCTCGTTCAACAGGCGATACCGCTCGGCTTTCTCGAGCGCCCTCGGCAACGCGTCGGCAGACAGCGTCTTGAGCTCAAACCTCATGGGAGCCTCCCCGTACCATGCGCAGCACCTTCGCGACGGGATCGTAGAGCTGATCGATGACGCGTTCCTTCAACGGGATGATGGCGTTGTCGGTGATCGCGATGCTCTCCGGGCAGACCTTCGTGCAGCACTTCGTGATGTTGCAGTAGCCGATGCCCTGCGGGCCCTTCAGATCGCGGATCCGGTTCTGCGAATCGAGCGGGTGCATCTCGAGCGCCGCCGAGTACACGAGATGCCGCGGGCCGGCAAAGCGGTCGAACAGCCGGTGCTCGCGCAGCACGTGGCACACGTCCTGACACAGGAAGCACTCGATGCATTTGCGAAATACCTGGACGCGCTCGACATCCGGCTGCGCCATGCGCCAGGTGCCATCCGCCGTCGCCGGCGGGCGCGGCGTGAACTTCCGGATTGTTTTCTTGACCTGGAAATTCCATGACACGTCAGTCACGAGATCTCTGATCGGCGGAAAGCTTCGCATCGGCTCGACCGTGACCGGCGCCGCGAGGTCGAGCTGGTTGAGCCGCGTCATGCACATCAGGCGGGGATTGCCGTTCACTTCCGCCGAACAGGAGCCGCACTTCCCCGCCTTGCAATTCCAGCGCACGGCCAGATCGTTCGCCTGCTCAGCCTGAATCTGATGGACGGCGTCGAGGACGACCATCCCCTCCGACACCGGCGTCGTGTAATCCTTGAAGTCGCCGCTGCTCGCGTCACCTCGCCAGATTCGAAACGTCGCGCTCGTCACTTCATCTCCTCGATGATCTGCTTCAACTCGTCGGGCATCGGTGGAATCGGAACGCGCGAGACGGTCATGCTGCCGTCGCGCTCCTTGCGCACGAGGATATTGAACGTACCAAAGTTCGGGTCCTTGTCGGGATAGTCTTCGCGAAAATGACCGCCGCGACTCTCGCGGCGTTCCAGCGCCGAACGGGTAATCGCCTCTGAGACCGTCAGCAGATTGTCGAGATCGAGCGCCGCATGCCAGCCGGGGTTGTATTCGCGATGGCCGCCGACGCCCGCTTTGCCTGCGCGGTCACGCAGGCTCACCAGACAGTCGAGCGCCCGCCGCATCTCCTGTTCGTGACGCACGATGCCGACGAGGTTCTGCATCGTCTCCTGCAGCGCGTACTGAACCTGGTACGGTCCTTCGCCGCGCGGCCCCCGATCGAATGGCGCCAGCGCCCGGGCGGCAGCTTCGTCCGCCTGACGGGTGTCGATCGATCCCGGCGGCGCGTCCCGCGCGAACCGTGCGGCGAACTCTCCCGCGCGCTTGCCGAACACCAGCAGGTCCGACAGCGAGTTACCACCCAGGCGATTGGCACCATTGATGCCTGCGGCGCACTCACCTGCCGCAAAGAGACCAGGCACGGTCGACATCTGCGAGTCGGAGTCCACTCGTACGCCGCCCATGATGTAGTGCGTCGTCGGCCCGACTTCCATCGGCTCGCGCGTGATGTCGATATCGGCCAGCTGCTTGAACTGGTGATACATGCTCGGCAGCTTCTTCTTGATGTGCTCGGCGGCGTTCGGAATCCGGTTTTTGATCCAAGAGATATCGAGATATACGCCGCCGTGCGGTGTGCCCCGCCCTTCCTTGATCTCGCGGACAATGCACCGGCTGACGTGATCGCGTGTCAGCAGTTCAGGCGGGCGGCGCGCGCTCTTGTCGCCCTGGGTGTATCGCCAGCCTTCCTCTTCGTTGTCGGCCGTCTGCGCGCGATAGTTCTCCGGGATCTCGTCGAACATGAACCGGCGTTGCTGGCTGTTGCGAAGCACGCCGCCTTCGCCGCGGACCCCTTCCGTCACGAGGATGCCGGCGACGCTCGGCGGCCACACCATGCCGGTTGGATGGAACTGCACGAACTCCATGTCGATCAGCTCGGCGCCGGCGTCGTAGGCGAGCGCATGGCCGTCGCCGGTGTACTCCCAGCTGTTGCTCGTGATCTTGAACGCGCGGCCGACACCGCCGGTCGCCAGCACGACCGCGCGCGCTCGAAACAGTTTGAAGCGGCCTCGCTCACGCTCGTAGCCGAAGGCGCCCACGACGCGATCGCCGTCCTTCAGCAGGCACGTGATGGTGCACTCCATGTGGACGTCGATGCCCTGGTGGATCCCCTGATCCTGGAGCGTGCGAATCATCTCGAGACCAGTGCGATCGCCGACGTGCGCCAGCCGCGGGTAGCGATGGCCGCCGAAGTTGCGTTGAAGGATGCGGCCGTCGTGCGTGCGATCGAACATCGCGCCCCAGGCCTCGAGCTCGCGGACGCGATCGGGCGCCTCGCGTGCATGCAGCTCGGCCATCCGCCAGTTGTTGACGTACTGGCCGCCACGCATGGTGTCGGCAAAATGGACCCGCCAGCTGTCGCGGTCGTCAACGTAGGCGAGCGCCGCGGCGATGCCGCCCTCGGCCATCACCGTGTGCGCTTTTCCGAGCAGCGATTTGCAAACCAGGCCGACCGACACGCCGGCGGCCGACGCTTCAATCGCCGCACGCAGACCGGCGCCGCCGGCGCCGATCACGAGGACGTCATGGTCGTGGGTCTGATACTCGGGCATCAGATAATCCTGATGTCCGACCACACGCCCATCGCGCACAACCGCACGTAGAGGTCAGCGAAGCCGACTGAGAAGAGGCTCGCCCACGCCCAGTTCATGTGGCCGCGATTGAGGCAGCTGACGCACCGATACGAGGCGAGGCCGAGCGGCGCGCGGGAAATGCGATCGGTGCAGCCGCCGACAACGTGGCGCATCGAGTGGCAGCCAAAGAGATATCCGCCGAGCAGGACGACGTTGGCCGCGAGGACAATCGTCCCGACGCCCACGCCAAACGACGCCGTGCCGGTTGCCTGATCGGTAAACCAGAGCGCCTTCCAGACGTCATAACCGAGAATCGCGAGCACCCCCAGCGAGAGAAACAACATGTAGCGATGAACGTTTTGCAGAATCAGCGGAAACGAATTCTCGCCCCAGTACGTCGATCTGGGCTCGCCAACCGTGCACGACGGCGGATCGGCCCAGAACGCCTTGTAGTAGGCACCGCGGTAGTAGTAGCAGGTCAGTCTGAACAGGCCGGGAATCGGCAGGATCAGCAGCGCCGGCGAGAAAGGCAGCCATGTCGGCCACGCTGACGGCTTCGGCCCGAACCAGCTGTGCGGCGAATCGCCGAAGAATTCCGGAGAGTAGAACGGTGAAAGGTACGGTCCCGAGGCGTAGTTGTTACCTTGAAACGCCGCCCACGTCGCGTAGATGACGAAGGTCGACAATCCCAGGAACACGACCAACGGCTGGATCCACCACAGATCCTGTCGATGCGTCTCGCCGAAGTGACGCCGAACTAGCGGGATGGACGCGCCTGTGACGGCCATTCAATACACCCTCCGGGGTTCGCCGGCTGACGAAATGCGAGGATTTCCGGGCGTTATGACATCGGGGCACTACCATACTGGCATCGTCAGGTGAATTCAAGGAGCCGGCCAGGCGAAATCAATTCGAGAGCGAGTCGCGTCGATCCATACAACCGGCACTTCGCGTTCGGGGTATAAGGGACGTCTATCATCGTGACACCTGATTTGACCGTCCGACCGGGCGTTCGACTCGGCCGCTATGAAATCGGTGCGCCGATCGGGGCGGGCGGCATGGGTGCGGTCTTCAAAGCGCGAGATACGGTGCTCGGCCGTGATGTAGCGGTCAAGGTCTTGCCGGACCGGCTCAGAACCGACTCGCTTGCCAAAGCGCGTTTCATGCGCGAGGCGAGGCTGCTCGCGTCGCTGTCTCATCCAAATATCCTGGCGATTCACGACTTCGGTGAGGCGGACACGATCGCCTTCGCCGTGATGGAGCTGCTCGAAGGCGTCGTGCTTCGACATCGGCTCCGCGGCGATCCGCTGCCATTGGACGAAGCGCTCGCGCATGGCCTGTCGCTCGCGCAGGGTCTCGCCGCTGCCCACGCGAAAGGCATCATGCACCGCGATCTCAAGCCCGAGAACGTCTTCCTGCCGGCTCAGGGCGGGCTGAAAATCCTCGATTTCGGTCTGGCGCGATCGGCGGCGGCCAATGCCGACAACGACACAACGTTGACGCAGCCCGGCACCATCCTCGGGACCTTCGCCTACATGTCACCCGAGCAGGTGCGTGGGGTCGAGGCCGATCCGCGAAGCGATGTCTTCGCGTTCGGCGCAGTCCTGCACGAGATGCTGACGGGACGGCCGCCGTTCGGCGGCGCTTCGCCGGCCGATGTCATGAGCGCCGTGCTCACCATCGAGGCGCCGCCGCTGTCGGGCGCATTGGCATTCGTCAATGCGTTCGTACGCCGGTGTCTCGAAAAGGACCCGGAGGCCCGATTTGCGTCGGCCCTGGATCTGGTGCCCGCACTCCAAGAGATTCAGCCCCACTCGAGCGCGGTCGCTGATGTCCTCGCCGCTCAGCGCCCTGCGGCTCGCCCGACGCCGGTACCGTCCATTGCAGTGCTGCCGTTCGCCGATATGAGCGCCAGCCGGTCGCTCGACTACCTGTGCGAAGGGATCGCCGAGGAAATCCTGCTCGCGCTCTCCAGGGTCGAAGGGCTGCGGGTCGTGGCGCGCACGTCGGCTTTTCGCTTCAAGGCCGCGGTCCAAGACGTGCGCAGCATCGGAAGCGCGCTCGGCGTCGACACCGTGCTGGAAGGAAGCGTCCGCCTCGCCGGCGATCGCCTTCGGGTCGTCACCGAGCTCGTCGGCACCGCCGACGGATACCAGCTCTGGTCGGACCGCTTCGACCGGCGCCTCGACGATGTGTTTGCGTTGCAGGACGAAATCGCCGCAACCGTGGCGTCGACGCTGCGCGTGCGCC
>JBKPSC010000266.1:0-8265 GCA_046734915.1 Acidobacteriota bacterium
ACAGAGCCGCGAGCGCCACAGGCAGATTCGAAGACTCCATCAGCCAACAACCTGCTGGCCGTCTGCCTGTTCGCGTGCCGTTCGGCTTCCATGGTGGCTCGGCGCCCGACAGGATTACCGTCGTCGAGTAGGAGAGAATGAGAGGGCGGTGCCATTCAAGCGAATGGCGCCGCCAGAACACTCACCTCGACTGCTCAGACGCGTCGAGGAACATGGCGAAGAGTTGGACCGATAGCTGGCTGGCCGTGATTGTCATGGCCGTCGGGCTGATCCCCGCGGCGATTGGCGGGCTCTGGGTGTACATGAGCGTCACGGCGACGCCGCTGCACCCGAACGCGACGGATGTGCCATCTGTCACGGATTCTGACCCGTTGCCGAAGTGGGCTGGCCCCATCGAGCAGGGACGGCAAGTCGTCCGTACCGGCCTTGCCGAGCAGAACCTGCCCGGACTGTCGGTGGCAGTCGGGGTCGATGGCGAGATCGTCTGGGCGGAAGGCGTTGGCTGGGCGGATCTCGAGAGACGCGTGCCCGTCGCGCCAGAGATGAGATTCAGGATTGGCACCGCCTCCGTCGCGCTCACCTCAGCCGCGGCCGGCCTGCTGGTGGAACAGGTCGGCTGAAGCTCGACGACCCGATTCAGACCTACGTCCCTGAGTTCCCGTACAAACAGTGGCCCGTGACTCTGCGCGAGTTGCTTGGGCACGTGGCCGGCGTCCCGAACGATGGGGGCGACGAGGGGCCACTGTTCACGGAGCGCTGCGAGCGGCCGGTCGACGCGCTGCAGTACTTGAGCGGCTACGAGCGTGAGCTGCTGTTCGAGCCCGGGAGTCGGTACCACTACTCGAGCTACGGGGTAAGCGCCGCCGTCGAAGCGGCCGCGCACGAGCCGTTCCTCACGTTCATGCGGACGAAGGTCTTCGAGCCGGCAGGCATGCGCGACACGGTGGCCGACTCCGCGACGGAGCCGCTCACGAATCAGGTCACATCCTACTTCCCGAGGTTCGCGGCGGATCCCCGCTACGGCCTGCACCTGATGCGTCCGATCGACTATTCCTGCTATTCGGGGTCCAGCGTATTTCTGTCCACTCCGTCGGACCTGGTGCGCTTCGGCATCGCGATGAACGGCGGAAAACTGTTGCAGCCGGCCACGGTCCGACTACTACAGACCTCACAGCGACTAACCTCGGGCGAGGAGACGGGCTACGGTCTTGGCTGGGACCTCGAGACCGTTACACTGGCGGGAGAACAAACACACTGGGCCGGCCACGACGGGAACTCGCTCGGCGGGATGGTGACGTCTCTCATGACTTTCCCGGAACACGGGATCGTCGTGTCGGTGTCGTCGAATATCTCTTACGCTGACACGGAGACTATCGCACTGAAAATCGCGCAGGCCTTCGCTGAACAGAGGCGAAGTCCAGCCCGCAGGTGACGACGATGTGGATCTGCCGTTACCGCTCGCTGTTGTCCGCGTCCCGCCTATTTCAAGCCGAGCTTTTTTCCGGCCGCCAACAGCGAAATTGATTCACGAATGCGCCTGGCGCGCGTCTCCGGTCGCTTGGCGGTGTGGATCCACACGACGAAATTTCGCCGGTAGGTGGGCGCCAGCTCCTGGAAGAACTTCCACGCTCTCGAATCCGCCTTCAGTGCCTTGGCGATGTAGGCCGGAAGCTCGGGAATGACAGGTTTTGGCGCGTAGGTATTTTTCGTTGGTGCAGCCGCGAGACCGGCCGGCGTAAGCACACCCGCCGCTTCGAGTTCCGCCCATCGTTTCCGATTGCTCTCCGACCACTTGCTCGTCGGCTGTCGCGGCGTCACCTTGAGGGCGTATCGGTCGTCGTCGAGACGTTTGACGAGACTGTCAATCCAACCAAAGCACAGGGCCTCGCGAACGGTGTCTTCGTAGGGGATCGACTCTTCCCTGGTGTGGGCCTTGTAGAAAACGAGCCAGACACCTGGACTGGAGGTGTGATGCTTTGCCAACCACGTCCGCCACTGTCGGCGGTTCGTAACCCGCAGGGTCTTGAGTTCTGCCGTCATGCTGGATGCGAAGAGCGGATTGTAACTGCCGCCAGCCCGATATAACCGGCAAGTCGCCCGAGGGCTGAAACCTCAGTCGGGGAGCGATTGCGGCAGCCCGAACCACCGGAGCACGCTACTGTCGAAGCGGGTCATGGCGCCGATCCGGTCACCGGCGAGGGTGAGGACGAAGAGGCCGGTCGCATGGCGGATGCCGCCGGAGGCGCGCAGGTAGGCGCCGAACGCCGGCTGATGATTCGCCCGCGTCGGCACGAGCTCATGCCGTCGGCGGCGCATGATGCCGGCGCAGAAGCGAGCGACGAGGTCGCGACCATGGTATTCGAGTGGAATTGGTGGCATCGACACGTTGACGTCAGCGGTGAGCAAGGCGACTAGCGCATCGACATCACCGGACTCCCAAGCACGGACGAACTTTGCGACGAGCGCACGCTCTACGCGTGAGTCCGGAGCAGGAGGCGGTTCGCGTTCCAGCGGAGGCAGTTGCTGACGCAGGCTGGCGCGGGCCCGCTTGAGAGCACTGTTAACGGAGTCGACCGTCGAGTTCAGCATGTCGGCGATTTCGTTCGCCTGGTATCCGAGTACTTCGCGCAAGATCAGCACGGCGCGCTGCCGAGTGGGCAGCAGCTGCAGTGCGGTGACGAAGGCCAGTGAGATGGATTCGGTCTGCTGATAACGTGCCTCCGGTCCGAGCGGAATCCCGATCGCATCGTCGAGGAGGGCGTCGGGGTAGGGCTCGAGCCACACGACCTCGCCGAGCCGAGTGGGCTCGAGTGGTTCGACTTGCGGGATGTCCCACTCCTTGGCCGGACGCCGCCTGGCCGCGCGAAGCGCGTTCAAGCAGCGGTTGGTGGCAATCCGGTACAGCCAGGTACGAATCGAGGCGCGTCCCTCGAATGATCCGAGGCCTTGCCAGGCGGCCAGCAGTGTGTCCTGCAGGACGTCCTCGGCGTCCTGCAAGGATCCGAGCATCCGGTAGCAGTGCACCTGCAGCTCTCGACGGTACGGCTCGGTTAACGCTTGGAATGCTTCGCCGTCTCCGGCCCGGGCTCGGTTGATCAGGTCGGTCGTCAAAGGTCTCTCCAGTATCGACACCGGCCAACCCGCGAACTGGCGGACGGCCAGCGCGCCCGGTTTCTCAGCGCCGTGGTGTCTGCATAAGACGAGAAAACCCCATGATGCTGCAGAACCGGGTTGCGGTGATCTACGGAGCGGGAGGCGCCATCGGCGGCGGTGCGGCCCGCGCGTTTGCGCGAGAAGGCGCGAGACTCTTTCTGACCGGGCTCCACCTGATGAAGGTCGAAGCTCTCGCCGCCGACATCAATTCGGCAGGCGGCTCAGCCGAGGCAGCCGAGGTCGACGCCCTCGACGAGGGGGCTGTGGACGAGCATCTGCAGTTCGTGATCGATAAAGCCGGCCGGGTCGATATCTCATTCAACGCGGTCGGCATCCCAAGTCCGAGGGTTCGGGTGCCTCTGGTCGAATTGGATGTCGAGCAGTTCTCCTTGCCGATCGCGACCTACACGAGGTCCTACTTCCTCACCGCGCGCCTGGCCGCGAGGCACATGATCGCGAATCGCTCGGGAGTCATCCTGGCCGTCACCGCCACGCCCTCGCGCACAGGCACGCCACTCGTGGGAGGCAACGGTCCAGCGATGGCGGCGATGGAGGCGCTAACTCGCGGGCTATCCGTCGAGCTCGCCCCTCAGGGCATTCGCGTCGTTGGTCTGCGGCCGCAGGGGATGCCGGAGACCGCCCGGATCAAGGAGGTCTTCAGGCTCAGTGCCGAGGCATCGGGAACCACCCCGGAAAAGTTCCACGAGCTGCTCGCGCGCAGGACCCACTCGCAACGCCTGACGACGCTTACGGAGATGGCGAACGTGGCGGTCTTCATGGCCTCTGATCGGGCCAGCGCGATGACTGGAACCGTCGTCAACATGAGCATGGGGAGCCTCGACGACTAGGTTCTCGCCGCCGCGACCGCCCCACGCGAGGCGATCGGAAAGAGATCGCGTCCTGCGGCCGGCGTGGGCGATAATCCGACACCCACCTTCGACAGGAGCTTCGCGTGCTAATTCACCGGGCGAGCCTTTCGCAGACCGTTGACGCGGTCCATGCGGCGCACTTCGAGCGGCGCCCGCTGGCGGCCGCTGAACGCGGTCAGGTCGCGCAGTGGATCGCGGCGCGCCAGGGCTTGCCCGGGTCCTACGGGGGAACCTTCGCCGGATTTCCCTCCGAGCGATCGAAGGGAATTGTCCTCTTTACCGGCGAGCGCATCGCGTCGGCATCCGCACGACACATCCTCGGCGAGGAAGCCTCGCGCGCGCTGCGGCTGCTACGGGCGCGGGATGGCCGCGTCTCGCGTGCGCTGGAAGCATCTGACGAGGGCTTGATGCAGTGTCTTGCGCGTGCCGCCGAAGATCCTCGCCGGCGCAATCCCGGTCTTTACTGTTGCGGCAAATGCAGCGTCGGCTTGTGGCGAAACCTGCTCGCCGGCGGTCTCGACCGTCACGAAGAGCGACTCCAGCGCGGCGTCGTGCATCTGCGATCGATGCGCGACGGCGAACAGGGTTGGCGGCGTTTTCCGTTCTGGTACACGGTGCTGGCCCTGAGCGAGATGGACAGCGGCGACGCGAAGGCCGAATTGAGGTACGCGGCGACCGCGCTCGAACGGGCGGCCAGCCGAGTCGTGCCTTCGGCAGGTTACGCCCGGCGCCGGCAGGTGCTGGCGGCTCGGACGCTGAACGGGCTCTAACCGGCTCGACCAACGCAAGGAGTGACTATGGCTGCCGGAAACGCCGATCTCGCCGTCAATCCAGCGAATGAAACCATCGGCTTCGGACCGCTCGTCGTTCGCTTTCTGCTCACCGGCGACAACTCGACCGGCAGCATCGCCGCCTTCGAGCTCCTGGTCGCCAGCGGTCAGCGCCTGCCGGCCCCGGCGCACAGCCACGACCATTACGAGGAGACGATCTACGGAATCGACGGCGTGTTGACCTGGACCGTCGACGGACAACCCCTCGAAGTCGGACCGGGCCAGGCGCTGTGCATTCGCCGCGGCGCGGTCCACCGATTCGACAATCTGGGAGCTCGGGACGCGAAGGCATTGTGCGTGATTACGCCCGCCGCCATCGGTCCGGAGTACTTCCGCGAAGCCTTCGAAGTGGTCAGAGCGGCGGCCGGCGGCCCACCTGATCGAGCCAGGATGGTCGAGGTCATGCGCCGTCATGGCCTCACTCCAGCCCTCTAGCGTCAGCGGACTCGGCCGCCGGCGGACGGCCTACGCGCTCGCTGCATACCGGCTCGGCGCCTGGCCCACATGCCGGCTGAACGCGGTACTGAACGTGCTCGCCGAGCCGTAGCCGACGCGTTCGGCGACCTCGGCGAGACCGAGGTCGTCGTGGCGGAGCAGATCCTTCGCCACCGCCATGCGCCAGGCGAGGAGATATTCCATTGGCGGCAGACCCACGGTGCGCGTAAAGCGATCGAAGAACGCCGAGCGCGACAACGCGGCCGTCCTCGCCAGTTGCGCCACAGTCCAAGGCTGCGCGAGTTGACCGTGCATCTGCCGCATCGCCGGCGCGAGTCGCGCGTCGGCCAACCCACGCAGCAGCCCCGGGGGGGCGTCTTCGCCTGGCGTCGCCCGCAGCGCCTCGACCAGCAGCACTTCCACGAGGCGTGTGAGCACGAGATCGCGGCCTGACCTCCGCTCGCTCGATTCCTCGCCGACGAGGCGCACCAGCACCGTGAGCCGCTCGACGCCGCGGACGTGCACGACCGACGGCAGCAGCGACACCAGCAACGCCGTGTCGGGTGAGTCGAACACGAAGTAGCCACCGAGCAACCGCACGTCCGGGCGCCCACCGCGCCGACCGTGGCGGACTTCGGCGGCCGGAGTAGCCGCCACCTTCGGGTCAATGCGCACGGGTGTCACCGGCTCGAACCCCGACATCGTGAAGCCCGGCGTGGCCGGCAGGAGCAAGAAATCGCTCGCTTCGAGAGTGAGCGGACGATGGCCATCGACAGCCAAGCGACATCGACCGTCGACAACGGCGCAGAAGCTGGGCTGGCCGAAGGCGGCGTAGCGCACCCCCCAGCGGCCGGCGCCGCTGATGGCCTTCGAGAACACGGTCCGCGGCCGCAGCAAGGCGATGACTTCCGAGAGGGGATCGGTCATCCTGGACGCTCACAAACGACATTCGGACTCCTCATGGTAGAGAGTCCAGCTCGATTGCCATACGTTACCACCATGAACACCGTGCTGATTACTGGTTGCTCGTCCGGCTACGGCCTCGAAACCGCGTGCCACTTCCACGCGCAAGGGTGGAACGTGGTCGCCACCATGCGAAATCCACGCGAAGACGTTCTGCCCCGATCAGAACGACTCCGCGTCGTTGCGCTCGACGTGACGAAACCCGACAGCATTGCCGCCGCGCTCGCGGCCAGCGGACCTGTCGACGTGTTGGTCAACAACGCGGGCATCGGCGCATTCGGTGCCTTCGAGGCCACGCCGATGGGCATGGCGCGCGACGTGTTCGAGACCAACACATTCGGCGCCATGGCGATGACGCAGGCAGTTCTGCCACAGCTCCGCGAGCGACGGTCGGGTGTCGTCGTGAATGTGACGTCAAGCGTCACGCTGATGCCGATGCCGTTGGTCGCCGTCTACACCGCGAGCAAGATGGCCATCGAAGGATTCACTGCATCGCTGGCGCTCGAGGTCGAGGCGTTCAACGTACATGTGAAGCTGGTCGAGCCAGGCTACGGCCCGACGACGCGCTTCACGGCCAACACGGGATCGCGCCTCGAAGGCTTGATTCCCGAGGAGTACACCGCTTTCGCCCAGCACGTCTTCGCTGCGATTGCGCAGCCGGGTGCCGTGACGACCGAGTCCGACGTGGCCGAGGCGGTGTACCGCGCGGCGACCGATGGGTCCGGACAGCTCCGTTTTCCCGCGGGTGCTGATGCCGTGGCGCTGGCTCAATCGCGATAGGCGAATCGTGAGATTCCTCTGATTGCTGTGGGTTGGCGATTCGCGCTGGAAACGCACGATCGCGGTGCAGTAAGGTGTGGTCGATGAGCATCAGCAGCACGCTGGTCCGACGCGCGGAGATTCGATTCCACGAGGCTGTCGACGCGCTGCGCCCGTTCGTCGGATGCTTCTGGGTGGTGACGGCGGAAAGCGGGGCCACCCTTCGCGTCGTCCCCGACGGTAGCACCGCGATTTCTGCCGAGTTACGGAGTGGAGCGCCCCCGCGGTGGTTGTTGCGCGGTCCGCTGGTCCGGCCCGACGAGCGGCACTTCACGTCGCCGGTGACGCTGGTCGGCATTCGACTGAAGCCAGGCGTTGCGTTCCTTCTCGTCGGGACTCCGGTGCACACGCTCGTCGGCCGCCGGCTCCCGTTGGCCGGGATCCCTGCCTTTCACGATCTGTTGTCGGAGGAGCTTCACCCAGCGACGCCCGAACGATGTATCGACGTCCTCCAACAATTCTTGCTGCGCCGGCTCGAGCAGGCGAGCCTGCACGGTGTTGTCGGAGCGGCGCTCCGCGAAATCGAACGCGAGCACGGGTGTGTGCGTGTTCCGGATGTCGCCGCTCACTGCGGCGTAAGCGTGCGTCACCTCAACCGCCTGATGCGTCTCTGGGTCGGCTACGGTCCGAAGTACTACGCCAACGTCATCAGGTTTCAGGCAACGCTGCACGAGATGGAGCACACACCCACTCCGACAGCCGCGGCGCTGGCGTCCGACAACGGATACTTCGATCAGGCACATCTGACGCTCGATCTGGCTCGATTTGGTGGTGCGACACCGGGCCAGATGGCGGCGAGCGGCGTGGCCGATTTTTCCAAGACCCGCTGCGACGACCTTTCCTAGACTCCGACCCAGCGATCGAGCCGTGCGCGATGTCACGTCTGAGCCGGGGCGTCGTGCGAGCCTCGGATCGCGCGGGGGACGAAGATGTCCAGGAAGCTTCTCGGTCCAGTTGCCGGCCTCGCGGTGTGGTTCATCATCGTCGCGGTCGTCGGTCAGATCATGCGCGCGTCGTGGGCGGAGTACGCGCGTGTCGCCGACGACATGACGTTTACGCTGCTCATGCAGATTGCCCGGCTCTCAATCGGCGCCGTGGCGACGCTTGTCGCGGGTCTGGCCACGGCGTGGATCAGCCGGCAGTCCATGATCGCGAGGCTGACGCCAGGCCTGCTCCTGCTTGTCGGATTCATCCCG
>JBKPSC010000267.1:0-11703 GCA_046734915.1 Acidobacteriota bacterium
GCTGGTGAACGTGGCGGCGGCGCTGAAGACGAGCGGGGGGACGATCGACGCGGTGCGGGTGGCGGTGGGGGCGGTGGCGGCGACGCCGCTGCGGCTGACGACGGTGGAAGCGGCGGTGACGGGGAAGCCGCGGAACATCGAAACGGCGCAGCTGGCGGGCGAGCTGGCGGTCGACGGGGCGCAGCCGCTGCGCTACAACGGCTACAAAGTGCCGTTGATGCGCAACCTGGTCACCCGCGCCATCCGCGGCACCACCACCGCGACGACGACCTAGGCCGAAGCTCGACACGCAGTCACGAACCCGCGCAAAGGACGCTCGATGCGCATGCGGTTCAGTCCCTCGTTGTCCGTCAGCATCGGCGTGGCGACGCCGCTGACGATAGCCCTGTGGGCCGGCATCGGCTCGATGAGCGTGATGCCGGTCTCGGCTCAAACGCGTGCGTACCGCGCCCCACGAACCGCAGACGGCAAGCCCGATCTGAGCGGCATCTGGCAGGCTCTCAATACCGCGCACTGGGATCTGCAGGGGCACGCCGCTCACCCCGGCCCGGTCGTTGCGCTCGGAGCCCTCGGAGCAACTCCGGGCGGCCTGGGCGTCGTGGAGGGCGAGGACATTCCCTATCAGCCGTGGGCGCTCGCCAAGAAACAGGAGAACGCAGCCAACTGGCTGGAGCGCGATCCGGCCGTCAAGTGCTATCTGCCTGGCGTGCCGCGCGCCACCTACATGCCGTTCCCATTTCAGATCGTCCAGTCAACTGATCACGTGCTCATTGCCTACGAATTCGCCAACGCGAGTCGCACCATCTTCGTGAACGGCAAGGAACAGAGCCCGCTCGATACCTGGATGGGATGGTCCAACGGCCGCTGGGACGGTGAGACGTTGGTCGTGGACACCAGCGGATTCAACGACCAGACGTGGCTCGACGCCGCCGGCAATTTCCATAGCGAAGCGCTGCGCGTCACCGAACGTTTCACGCGCACAGGACCGGATCATCTGATGTACGAAGCGACGCTCGATGATCCGAAGGTCTTCACTCGGCCGTGGAAGATTCGCATGCCGCTTTACCGACGTGTCGAGGAGCACGCACAGATCGTCGAGTTCCGCTGCGTCGAGTTCGTCGAAGAGCTCATGTACGGTCATTTGCGGAAGCGGTCCGGCAACTAGCCGGTCGAGGTGCCCATGTCTTTGCGCACGATGAATCGCGTTGTTCTCGCCGCGATCGTCGCCGTCTCGGTCGCTCCGCTCGCCGGCCAGGCGCCGGCGCCGGGAAATGATTCGCCGGGACGTGCCCGGCCCGCAGCGGCGAAGGCGCCGGCCAAGTCCAAGTCGTACAGCGCCCCTCGCACGCCGTGGGGTCATCCCGACCTGCAGGGCATCTGGAACAACGGCACCGTCACGCCGCTCGAGCGGCCGGCCGACCTGGCCGATCGCGAGTTCCTCAGCGATGAAGAGTGGGCCCAACGCGCCAAGGAAGCCGCGGGACGGGCCGCTGAACGTCCCGACGACCCCGATTCCGATCTCGCGCTCGCCTACGACAACGAATGGTGGGATCGCGGCGCGCCGCTCAAACGCACGTCGCTCATCATCGACCCGCCGAACGGCAAGCTGCCGGCATTGACGGCCGAAGGCCAGAAGCTCGTCGCCGCGCGTGCGGCGGCCGCCAAGAGCCATGGACCCGCGGACTCATGGGAGGACCGGCCGCTCCAGGAGCGCTGCCTGCTGTATCACGGCGTCCCGGCGTTCCCGACGGGCTACAACAACAACTATCTCATCACGCAGACCCGCGACTACGTCGCCATCCGTTATGAGATGTTGGCCGAGACGCGGGTGATCCCACTGGATGGCCGGCCGCCGCTCAAGACGCCTATTCCGCAGTGGTTGGGGAATTCACGCGGGCACTGGGAGGGCGACACGCTCGTCGTCGAGATCACCGGTTACAACCCCAAGACGACGTTCCGCTTCCCAGTGGATCATGCCACGCTCCGCATCGTCGAGCGGTTCACGCGGACGGCGGAAGGCGCCATCGATTATCGATTCACGGTCGAGAATCCGACGATGTATACGCAGCCGTGGTCGGCCGTGCTGCCGCTCGTGAAGACGGACGGTCCCATTTACGAGTACGCGTGCCACGAGGGCAATTACGGCCTGGCGAACGTCCTCCGCGGCCACCGCTACGAAGAGCAGCAGGCGGCGGGGGAAGGCAAACGAGAAGGCCGATAACCGGTCCCATCGTGCGCTGACGCACGGGACCATTGCGGGAGGGAGACGTGGCGGATCAGAAGCTGGTCGGACAGAACTATTCGACTCCCGATCTCGTGGCCAAAGTCACGGGCCGGGCCAAGTACGCCGAAGACTTCCGGGCCGAGGGCATGCTTTTCGCGAAGCTGCTGCTCAGTCCCATGCCGCACGCGCGCGTCCGCAGCATCGACGCGAGCGAGGCGCTGGCCATGCCAGGTGTCAAGGCGGTTCTGACCGCGGACGATCTTCCGGCCGTAGTGGCCGGCGCCAACCTTGGCGAGGGCATCATCGCCAGCCTGCTCAGCGAGCGCGGGCTGACCATGGAGCCGCTGTATGAAGGCGAGCCGATTCTCGCCGTGGCTGCGGTCGACGAGCTGACGGCCGCCGAGGCCGTCGAGAAGATCCATCTCGAGCTCGAGCCGCTGCCGTTCGTCGTCGATCCGCTCGAGAGCTTGAAACCGGCCGGTCCGAATGCGAGGACCGAAGGGAACGTCTGGGTGCGTCCGATTGCACCGGCGGCCGCTGCCGCCGGTCGGGGCAATCAGGCGCCGCCGCCGGCCCCGGCGCCCGCCAATCCGGAAGTGCAGGAGCTGAAGTGGACGGCCGAGGATTTCGCCGCCGCCGGCGAGGGTCAGCTGCCGCTCGGCAAGGCCACTGACGAATGGGTCGTCGGCGACCTCGAGGCCGCCATGAAGGAGGCCGATCTCGTCCTCGACGAGACGTTCGTCCTCGCCAACACCAGCCATCAGCCGCTCGAAACGCGCAGTGCGATGGCCTACTGGCAGAACGGCAAGCTGTACATGCACTGCTCGACGCAGAGCACCGTGCGCACGATTGGCGCCGTCGCCCGGTGGACCGGCACGGATCCATCCAACGTCGTCATCATCAGCGAGTACACCGGCGGCGGTTTTGGCAGCAAGGGATCCTCGTCGGTGTTCACGGTGATTCCGGCACTCTTGTCCAGAAAGACCAATGCACCGGTGATGATGCGCATCACGCGCGACGACGAGCAGTACATCGGCCGCGCCAGGCCGGCACTGCATGCGCGGCTCAAAGTTGGATTCAAGAAGGACGGTCGCATCACCGCCATCGACGGCCTGGCCATCGTCGACAACGGCCCGTACGATGTCGTCGGCGATTCGCGATCAGCCGGTGATCACATTTCTCTCGCCTATCAGCCCTCGGCGATGCGCTGGCGCACGCTGTCGGTGCTGACCAACACGCCACCCCGCGGCGCCCAGCGTGCCCCTGGCGGCATGCAGGGCATCGGTGTCATGGAGCCGATTGTTGCAAAGGCGGCGAAACAGCTGGGCGTCGATCAGGTCGCCATCCATCGCATCAATGCACCGGAAGGCAAGGCTAAGTTCGGCGCAATTGGCCAGCGCGGTCAGAACTACGCGACGAGCGCATTCCTGAAGCAGGCGCTCGATCGCGGCGCCGAGCTGTTCAAGTGGGACGAGCGCAAGGCCAACAGCGGCAAGCGCACCGGATCAAAGGTCCGCGGTCTCGGCGTAGGCGTCAGCACCTACTCGGCCGGATCGATGGGGTTCGACGGTCTTTTCGTCATCAAACCCGACGGCCGCATGTATGTCCAGTCCGGCATCGGCAACCTCGGCACCGAATCGGTGTTCGACGTCCATCGCGTGGCAGCCGAGATCGTCGGCATACCGTGGGAAAAGGTCGAGATCATTTGGGGCAACACGGCGAAATATCTCCCGTCGACGTGCAATCAGGGCGGCAGCCAGACGACGCATGCGATGACCCGGGCGGCACATGCCGCCGGCACGGACGCGAAGCGGAAGCTGCAGGAGATCGCGGCGAAGACGCTCGGCGGCTCGCCGGACAGCTATCAGGTGAGCGGCGGGCGGGTCTTCGGCGGCGGCCGCAGCATGACGCTGGCCCAGGCGGCGGACAAGGCGATCGAGCTGGGCGGCCGGTACGACGGTCATGAGCTGCCCGAGGACATCAACGCCATGACCAAGGCGTCGGCCTCGGCACTGTCGGGACAGGGCCTGATGGGCGTCGCCCGCGACAACTACGGCCGCGATGGGACGTCGAAGTCGTATGTGGCCGGGTTCGCGGAAGTGGAAGTCGACGTCGAGACGGGTCACTACGAGATCGTCGATTACCTGGCGGTCGCCGATGCCGGGACGGTCATTCATCCACGTAACCTCAAGGGACAGACGCTGGGCGGCATCATGCTCGGCATCGGCCATGCGCTCGGACAGAAGTGGGTCTACGACCAGCATTACGGTGTGCCCGTCGCGAAGCGGTTCTATCAAACGCGTCCGCCGACGATTCTCGACGTCCCATTCACGATGGGATATGACGCGTTGAACATCGCGGATCCGGAAACGCCGGTTGGCGCCCGCGGCATCGGGGAAGCGCCGGTCGGGGCCGGTTTCACCGCGGTGATGAACGCCATCGCGGATGCCGTTGGGCACGACGTCTTCCGCCGGGCGCCGGTGACCTCGGACATCATCCTGACGTCGCTCGAGGCGGGCCGACGGATGCACGAGCCGCTGACCGCTAACATCTGAGCGTGAGGAGCTCAGTTGCTCAGTTGCTCAGTAACTCAGTAGCTCAGTAAGAGGTAATCGAGCTACCGAGCCACTGAGGTACCGAGTCGACGTCCCTACTTCCAGGGACTTTGTCCGGCTCAGGTGCGATTGCGCGATTTTGCCAGTTGACTTGGATACGAGCGGGCCGCAGTATTTCGGAAGCGAATCAGGCGGGCGAGTTTTCGCATTCGACCATTTCGGGAGGGTCACGATGAGTATGTCCACGGCCGCACGCGCTGCCGCGAGCGGAATCGTCCTTCTGGCCATTACCGCTCTTCCAGGGGCGGCGGCTGCACAGACGCCGGCTGCCGGCGGTCAGGTGACGTTCACGAAGGACGTCGCTCCCATCCTGCAGCGATCCTGTCAGAACTGCCACCGCCCGGGGGCCGTGGCGCCGATGTCGTTGCTCACCTATCAGGACGCGCGTCCATGGGCGCGGTCGATCAAGGCGAAGGTGAGCGCGCGCGAGATGCCACCGTGGCATATCGATCGCAACGTCGGGATCACGAAGTTCAAAGACGATCCATCGCTGACCGACGCGGAAATCGCGACGATCGTGAAGTGGGTCGACGGCGGGGCCGTCCAGGGGAATGCCGCGGACATGCCGGCGCCGCGTCAGTTCTCTGATCTGGATGCCTGGTACATCGGCAAGCCGGACTTCATCGTCGAGATGACGAAACCGTACGTCCTTGCGGCGAACGGTCCCGACAACATCGTCGACGTGCTCGTCGATCCGGGCTTCAAGGAAGACATGTATGTGGCGGCCATCGAGAGCAAGCCGGCCGATCCACGGAGCTTCAAGGTCGTGCATCATTTCACGACCAACCTGGTCGAAGACGAAGAAGAAGATCCGACCGGCCTCTTCCTGAACGAGTACGCCCTCGGCAAGAATGGCGACATCTTCCCGCCGAACTCGGGACGTCTCATCAAGGCCGGAACCAAGATTAACTTCAACCTGCACCTCAACCCGCGTGGGGAAGAGACGCCGGTCGCCGTGAAGCTCGGTCTGAAGGTGTACCCGAAGGGTCAGGTGCCGAAGTACGTCGCCTTCACGCAGCACATGGGCGATGCGCCGGAGCTCGACATCCCCGCCGGGCAGATCGCCCGGCACGACGGCTACTTCCGCCTCCCGCGGCCGGCGCTCGTGGCGTCGTTCCAGCCGCACATGCACAATCGCGGCAAAGCGATGTGTATGGAAGCGATCTATCCCGACGTGCGTGCCGATTCAGCTCGTCCGGGCCCGTCGCGCGTCGAGACGCTCAGCTGCGTGAGCAACTATCAGTTCGGCTGGCACATCACCTATCCGTACGCCGATGATGTGGCGCCGCTGTTGCCCGCCGGCACGATCGTTCACATCACGTCATGGCACGACAACACGCCGAACAACCGCTGGAACCCGAATCCCAAGAACTGGGTGGGCGGCGGCGCGCGGTCGATCGACGAAATGAGCTTTGCGTGGGTGACGATCACGTATCTGGAGCAGGGCGACTACGATCAACGAGTGGCCGACCGCGCGCGGGCGCTGAAAGCCACTGCGAACCAGCAGCAGTAGCGGCAACGGGAGTGGTTCGATGGTGACAGAGATGCGGGCGTTCGTGGCCGGGCTGCTCCTCTTCGCCGGGGCCGCCCTGCACGCCCAGGGTCCAGCCGGCCCTCCGGGGCAGCCCTCCGGGGGGCTGCCCACGGAAATCACGCAAGTCCGGTTCAACTCAGGGCAGTCCGTGGTGCCCTACTTCGAAGGGTGGATCAAGAACCCTGACGGCAGCTTCGACATGGTGTTCGGGTACTTCAATCGCAACTGGAAACAGGAGCTGGCGATTCCTGTTGGTCCCGACAACAAGGTCGAGCCGATGACCGGCGACGCCAACCAGCCCACCTACTTCCTGCCGCGGCGGCAACGGTGGGTCTATCGCGTGCGGGTGCCGGCGAACTTTGGCAAGCAATCGGTCGTGTGGACGATCACCGCGAACGGCAGGACTGAGCGCGCCTATGGGGAGATGCTGCCGGCGCAGGAGATCAACGAACGCGTCGTCATGACGAACGGGAACTTCGATCCCGGTGACGACGATCCGAACAAACCGCCGACCCTGACGATCGCGACGAGCTTCACGGCGAAGGTCAACACGCCGCTCGCGCTCACGGTGGCCGCCTCCGACGACGGGCTGCCGAAACCGAGGGCAGCGCCGAAACCGCCTCCACCGCCAACCGATGGCCGTCCGGCCGCGTTCACGGCGCAGGTCAATTCATCGGGTCCGGCACGGCCGCGCGGTCTGAGCGTGAACTGGCTGCAGTACCGAGGACCGGCCAAGGCGATCGTCGAGCCCGCCGGACCGATCCAGGTGCCTGGCGGACAAGGCGACGCGCAAGCGTCGGTGCGCTTCACCGAGCCAGGGACCTACAAGCTGATCGCGCTCGCGAGCGACGGTGCGATGGCCCGCCGACAGGAAGTCACGATCACCGTCACGCCATAGATCGCGACGCTACAGAAATTTGAACGGGCCCGTGAGGGCCCGTTCAATCCACGTTTTCCCTCTAGAACATCCTTGACTCCCGGACGATGGCGGCTTAGCGTCACACCGTTCTTGCGACTTTTCTAATCAGGTCGCGTTGGTTTCTGTCGTTTAGTCAGCGTCCGTACGCGCTCATACGAGTGGTGCCCATCGGGTGCTTCGCCTCGAGGAGGATGGAATGGAACGGCGACGTATCGGTTTCTTTAAGATCGCGATTGCCGCGATGATGGTGCTGGGTTCCGGCGCCATCGCCGCGGCACAAGATGCTGGCATCACGGGTCTCGTCACCGACGAGAGCGGAGCCGTGCTACCCGGTGTGACTGTGACGGCCACGAGTCCGGCGCTGCAAGTGCCGTCGGTCGTAGCTGTCTCTGATGCGCAAGGCGAGTACCGCGTCACGCCGCTGCCGATCGGCACTTATACTGTCGAGTACACGCTCTCCGGTTTTCAGACGGTTCGGCGCGAAGGTGTGCGTCTGACGGTAGGATTCACGGCGAGGCTCGACGTTCCCATGAAGGTGGGTTCGCTCGAGGAGACCATCACGGTGTCGGGCGCGGCGCCGGTCGTCGACACGACCTCTACTGCCGCGACGACGCAATTCACGCGTGAAACGATCGAGCTCCTGCCGACCAGCCGCAACGGCGTCGTCAGCTTGCTCGCGCAGGCACCCGGCGTGCGGACGCTGCGCGATGTCGGCGGCAGCAGCCTCAATCAGGTGCCGACGTACCGCGTGTTTGGACAGGCCGGCGAAGCGTATTCGACGCTCGAGGGCGTGCAGACCAGCAGCCTGCAGGCGTCGAGCGGCCAGGCGAACTACTGGGACTACACGACGCTCGAAGAAGCGTCGGTTCGCACGCTCGGCAACAGCGCCGAGGTGCCGAGCCGCGGCGTCAATCTCGTCGGGATCGTCAAATCGGGGGGCAATCAGTTCCACAGCAGCACGTCGTACAACAAGAGCGGCCCCGACTTTCAAAGCGACAACATCGACGACGAGCTGCGCGCGAAGGGCTTGACCGGCGGTTCGACGCTGTCCAATCGCTACAGCATCAGCAGCGACCTGGGCGGCCGCATCATCAGAGACAAGCTCTGGTTCTACGTCGCTGGCCGGCGCCAGACCGACGACCAGCAGCCGCTGAACACGTTCAAGCCTGACGGCAGCCCGGCGATCGCGAAGGAGCTGGCGTGGTTCATGACGCAGAAGCTGTCCTATCAGATGTCCCAGGCCAACCGCCTCGTCGGCTTCTATCAGTACAACCACAAGTACGACACGAGCAGCCTGAGCCAGTTCACGCCGTGGGAATATCGCGGCGGCATCATGACGCCGAGCCGGACCGCGAAGGCCGAACTCCAACGCGTCTGGAGCAATCAGTTCGTGACGTCGGCCCAAATCGGCTACTGGACGTACGACAGCCACTACTGGAGCTATGCCGACCGTGCAGTGCCGCCGAGCCTCGACCTCGTGACCCAGATGAACGCCGGCCCGATGACGACGATCGGCCAGCGGCCGCACAATCCGCGATACCACTACAAAGCCTCGGCAACCCTCTACAAACCCGAGTTCTTCATCGGCAGCCACGAATTCAAGACCGGATTCGATTACACCGACAACTGGTTCGGGCGCCAGTACCCGCTGCTCGATCCCAACCTGACACTGGAAGGCGCCTACGATTCGTGGGTCTGGCCCTACCGCCTGCGCCAGTCCAACGGCTTCGCCAGCTGTCGCGTGGCGGCCTCGGCAACGACGCCGTGCCGCGTCGAGATGTGGAACAACCCCGCCGAAGCCAAAGTCGTCAGCCACTACTTCGGCACCTACCTGACTGACAGCTGGACCGTGGCTCGCCGCCTGACGCTGAATCTTGGGCTCCGCTTCGCGCACGACAACGGGTTCGTCCCCGAGTCGTGCCAGGATGCCGCTGCGTTTCCGGCCGATCTGGTCTTTCCAGCCAGTTGCCGCGAAAAGCAGCAGTTCAACGTCTGGAACAGCGTGGCGCCGCGGATCCACGCCTCGTGGGACATCGGCGGCAACGGCAAGACCGTGCTCAAAGGTGGCTGGGGTCGCTTCGATCATCAGCGTCAGCAGGTCCCGGAGATGGACGCCGCTGATTGGCAGGTGCGAACGACGACCACCTTTCGCTGGCGTGACTTCGATGGCGACGGCGTCTACGATGCCGGTGAGTCGAACCTGAATCTGAATGGCGCGGACTTCATCTCGCAATCCGGCGGCAGCAACTTTGTTCCAAGTCCTGACGAACGGCAGCCGAAGAGCGACGAGATTAGCCTATCCCTCGAGCGCGAGCTCGGTCAGAACTTCGGCGTCCGCGCCAGCTACGTCTACTCGCGCTACCACGACACCTACCGCATTCTCAACACCCTGCGGCCCTACGAGGCGTACAACGTGCCGGTAACACGGCCCGATCCGGGCCCTGATGGCGTCGTGAACAATGCCGATGATCCGGGTCGGACCTTCACCTACTATGAGTGGGATCCCTCGTTGAATGGCCGCGCGTTCGAGCGCTTCGTCCGGATCAACGATCCCGCTGCGGATCAGAAATACAACAGCATTGACTTCGCCCTATCGAAGCGGTTGTCGCAGAACTGGCAGCTGGCGGCGTCGTACTCGGCCACTAAGCGCAACGTGCCGTTCATCTACACGGACCTGACGGCGCCGGCGACGACGGCCTCGGGCGAGTTCAACGGCAACGTCGAGAGCGCGCCGCTCAACCCGAACAACGAAATCAATACCGCGGACAAGGAATGGGAGTACACCTGGAAATTGTCGGGGGTGTACGTGCTGCCGTACGGCATCCTGACGTCGGCCAACTACGAGGCGCGCAGCGGCTATCCGTGGGCGCGGCAAGTGCAATTCACTGGCGGACGGACAATTCCCAACATCACGCTCAACGTCGATCCAATCGGCACCGAGCGGCTGCCGATCAGCAACCAGCTCGACGTCCGCTTCGAGAAGACGTTCACGATGCCCAAGGCGCAGAAGCTGGCGGTGCGCGCCAACATCTTCAATATTTTGAATGACAACACGATTCTCGACGTCACGCGTCTCTCGGGACCGAACTTCAACCGGCCAAGCGACGTCATGGCGCCTCGGATCGCAGAGCTAGGCTTTACCTACTCGTTCTAACGCAACCGGCTCACGGTCTGGGTCCCAGGGTACGCATTGGGACCCTGGCCGTTCGCTCGATCCAACCCCCCGGACCTCGCCCCCGGCCCATAGTTCCCAGCTCCCGATCCCACAGGATCATCCTTGACTCGGGGACGACGCAGGCTTAGCCTCACACCGTTCTTTCGACTTTTTTCGTTTTTCATCTGCGTCCCGTCGTCGCGAGCCGTTTATCAGGCGTCCGTGCGCACTCATACGAGTAGTGCCCATCCGGTTTCTTCGCCCGAGGAGGATGGAATGGACAGGCGACGCATCGGTCTCTTCAAGATCGCAATTGCCGCGATAATGGTGCTGAGCTGCGGCGCTATCGCCGCGGCACAAGACGCCGGCGTTTCGGGTCTCGTCACGGACGAGAGCGGAGCCGTGCTGCCGGGCGTGACCGTGACGGCCACGAGTCCGGCGCTGCAGGTTCCGTCGGTCGTGGCCGTCTCCGATCCGCAAGGCGAGTACCGCCTCACCCCGCTCCCGATTGGAACCTACACCGTCGAGTACACACTCTCCGGATTCCAGACCGTCCGGCGTGAAGGCGTTCGCTTGACGGTGGGGTTCACCGCGAGACTGGACGTGCCGATGAAGGTCGGCTCACTCGAGGAGACGATTACGGTCTCTGGCGCCGCGCCCGTTGTCGACACGACGTCGACCGCCGCGACGACGCAGTTCACACGCGAGACGATCGAGCTCTTGCCGACGAGCCGTAACGGCATCGTGAGTCTCCTGGCGCAGGCGCCCGGGGTCCGCACGCTGCGCGATGTCGGCGGCAGCAGCCTCAACCAGGTGCCGACGTATCGTGTCTTCGGCCAGGCTGGTGAGGCCTACTCGACACTCGAGGGCGTGCAGACGAGCAGTTTGCAGGCGTCGAGCGGCCAGGCGAACTATTGGGATTACACGGCGCTCGAGGAAGCGTCGGTCCGAACGCTGGGGAACAGCGCCGAAGTGCCGAGCCGCGGCGTCAACCTCGTGGCCATCGTCAAGTCCGGCGGCAATGACTTCCACAGCAACACGTCGTTCAACAAGACCGGTCCTGACTTCCAGAGCGATAACATCGACGACGAGTTGCGCGCGCGAGGTCTCGCAGGTGGCTCGACGCTGGCCAATCGCTACAGCATCAGCAGCGATGTGGGTGGCCGGATCATCCGCGATAAGTTGTGGTTCTATGTGGCGGGACGGCGGCAGATCGACGACCAGCAGCCGTTGAGCACGTTCAAGCCTGATGGCTCC
>JBKPSC010000268.1:0-9070 GCA_046734915.1 Acidobacteriota bacterium
GTTCCTGCGCCGCCCGGGCGGGCAGCCGCAGCTGAGCGTGTCGCTGGGGTCGCAGGCGTCGAGTATGGCGTCGATTCGCGAGCTGCAGATCTGGATTGCGGAACATCTCACGGCCAAGCTGTCGATCCAGGAGCTTGCCGACCGCATGGCGATGAGCGTGCGTCACTTCGAGCGGGTGTTCACACGAGAGGTCGGCGTCATGCCTTCGCAGTATGTGCTGCAGATGCGCGTCGAGTCGGCGCGACGACAGTTGGAACGGACGACCAGCGGTCTCAAGCAGGTGGCGGCCGCGACGGGATTCAGTGGCGTCGACGTGATGGCACGTGCGTTCGTACGACTGTTGGGTGTGACGCCGCGGCGATATCGTGAACTCGCCAGAGAGTAGCCCTTCCTGTCCGAATCCCTGGACGAGCGGCGAGGTGGTCGATTGAGGCTGACGGCAGATACGTGCGGACGCTGCGGCTCAGGCCATGCCGTCAGTTCGATCGGGTCTGCAGCTGATATTCATGCCGGATCCTGCTCGGCAGTCTCCGCGTCCTCAGGTGCGGTGAGAGCCTGGGCCGGATCTGGGTCGCCGGGCTTGTAGCGCAGGTAGGCACCGAGCGTGTGATAGCTGATGTCGAGGACGCGGCAGGTCTCGCGCTTGTTGCCGCCGCACCGGTCGAGCACGAGCCGGGCGTAGCGAGCGCCCCAGGCGCGCAGCGAGTCGTTGCGCCGCAGCGACGGCATCAGGTGCTCCGCATAGGCGCCACGAACGACGGGCGGCAGGTCGTCGAGCTCGATGACGTCGGATTCGGCCAGCGCGACGACGCGCTCCATGAGCCGTTCGAGCTCGCGCACGTTGCCGGGCCAGTCGTACGTAGCCAGGGCTTCGGCGGCGGCGTGTGACAGGCTCAGCGGGCGCACGGCGCGGTGGCGTTCGAGAAAGTAGCGGGCGAGCTCCAGGATGTCGGCACGGCGTTCTCGGAGCGCCGGCACCTGTACGTCGACGCCGCTCAACCGATAGAAGAGGTCCGGCCGGAACTGCCGCTGCTCTACCAGACCCACCAGGCTGCGATTGGTGGCAGCCACGATGCGGACGTTGACACGCTGGGCGCCGTGGCCGCCGACGCGTTCGACCGCCAGTTCCTGGATCGCCCGCAGCAGCTTGGCCTGGGCGGCGAGGGACAGGTCGGAGATTTCGTCGAGAAACAGCGTGCCGCCGTCGGCGTGCTCGAATTTGCCGCGCCGGCCGCGGACGCCGGTGGCGGTGCGATCTTCAATGCCGAAGAGCTCGGCTTCGACCAGCGTCTCGACGATCGCCGCGCAGTTGACGGCGACGAACGGCCCTTGCCGCCGGGGACTCAAGTCGTGGATCTGGCGCGCGACGAGCTCCTTGCCGACGCCGCTCTCGCCTTCGATGAGAACGGTGAAGGGTGTGCTGGCGACACGCTCGACCCGCGAACGCAGTCGCTCGATGGCCGGCGTCGTTCCGATGAGAGGGGCCGCGCCGTCGGCTCTCGACTTCGCCAGACCGGCCTGTGCCGCGCGCGCCAGCTGCAGGCGGGTGCGTTCGATTTCGAGCGCCAGGCCCGCCAGGTTCGCGGCCGTGCGCAACAGCTGCCGCTCCCACGCGCCAGCGGTCCACGTGGGTTCCAGAATGCACTCCATCACACTGCGCGAATGCGGATCGTAGGCGGGCACATCGACCACGATGGTGTCGGACCGCTCGCGTGGCCGCGCAAGTGGATTCAAGCGCCGGAGGTGAACGGCGCGAACAGGCAGCGTGCGCTTCAGCGTCTCCTCGAAGACCTCCCTCAGCGATCGGCTGCTGTTGTCACGACCGATCGCTCGCCCGAGCGCCGAAGCCAGCGTTTCGAATCCGGCGCGTCGATCTCCCTGTCGTGATTGATGCGGCCGCGGTTTCGTGAGCAGCTGCACAGCGCCATTCATCGTGAGACACCCCCGGAGAGCCTCACAACCAAGGGCGATGCCACACGCTCGAGGCATCACGGCAGGCGGGAACGCCAATGATCGAAAGAGAGGGAAAGATTCGGCGGGGTCGTGGCTACCCGTGACGGACGGCAGGTGCCGGTGAGCACCTGCCGCCACCAGGGATTATTGCGTGACGGTAACTGTTAGCTCCTGATCGTCGAGAAGCGCGCCATCATCCGCGCGCGCCCGCAGCACGTACGTGCCCGGCGTGTCGAACACCGCGTTGACGATGTACTTGCCGCCCTCGGGCACGGGAGGGGCGGTCCAGACCGGCGCCCACGGTGAATTGGCCCCGGCGCGTGTGTCCTCCCAGACCTTGACCTGCAACGGGTCGAACGTGACCTTTCCGGGGCCGCGATACACGAACCACGACAGGTGCAGTCCGAGCCACTTGCCCACCGTCAGTCGGGAGGGCGGCATCTGAGCGCGGCGGGCCAGCTGCGTTGGTGTCGGCTGCTGTGGGCCTTGTCCGATCACCGCCCCCTTTGGAATCCCATCGTCGGTGACCATTGCGGTGAGCTCCAATGGCTGGCCGACCTTGACTGACCGGGTCTTCGCCCCATCGAGCTGGATGGCGGGCGCCTTGTTCGCGCGCATGGTGGGGTTGCTCGAGCCGGCGCCAAGCGCACCCGTCTCCGACGCGACGGTGACGCTGTCGAGGAAGTAATCCTGTCGAAGCGTGGCGTAGGCTTTCTCGGTTACGCCGTTCGTTTTCAGCGTCCAGACGAGCTCTTTGTTGCCGAAGTCCTTCGGCACCTTGACCTTGAACACGAACCGGTTTCGTCGGGGAAGGAACCGTGTCGGCTGGCCGAGGTCCACGCCGAGGACGTTGAAGCCATTGTCCGGCCCGACGGGGACGTCGATCTCTTCTTCCCAGTTGTTGTTCATGTAGCCGAAGATGAAGCTGGACGTGCCGTCGGGCGCGGTCTCCCAGCCTTCGAATGCCGGTGATACCGGCTGGCCACTGCTGTAGCTCAATGACTGGGCGGAGTAGTCGTGCGCTGACAGCAAAACCGCGGCGACAGCGACCGCCGCTGACACCAAGAGGCGCCGCCGGACCATGGGGTCCGCGTATTTCACAATAGCCATGTTCTTTGTCTCTGTTGCGTCGTGACTTAACGCAGGGCCGCCTGATTCGTCGCCGCCGCCGGTGGCGGCTCGACGAGGCACAGCGGACAGCCAATGACGTTGTCGTTCTTGGTCAGCTTGAGGCGCTCGCGCCGCTTGGCCATCTCCTGCTGGAATTCCGCGTCGCTCAAGGCCACACCCTGCCCGAGATCGATGAACATGTTGGCCACCGATCGATTCCCCGAGCCCTGCCAGTTGCGGGGGTCCGGGACATTCTTGTTGCTCGGTGAGTTGTCCATGAATCCGATGATGTGCAGGATCGTGCCCTTCGGCAGGAGCGGCGCTGAGTCGTCCGTGTACTCGTAGCCGCGGACCCAGTTGTGATCGTAGCCGGCGCAGGTCAGCGTCTGAATGTTGTAACCCCAGATGGCTTCGAGACACATGCGCGCGCCCGGCGCGTGCAGGTGCGGCTCGAACGACGTGATCTTGGTGTTTTCCTGCAGGACGGTGTACGCGTGGAGCTGCTGACTGGCCTCCATCGGCCGGATGGAGATGTCGACGCCGTTGCCGAGACTACGGCTCTGAGAGGGTTTGAGCGACGGCTGATAGCCGACCGGGTGGAACTTGAACCCGATCTCGAGATGAGCCTTTGTATCGCGTCCGTTCGAGTGCATGTGCACGGAGTCGGTCACGACGCTCGATCCGGCGCGCAGCAACCGTCCGGCGCGCGGGTCGAACGTATCCGAATTCCGCCCGACTTCATGAACGGGCCACGGGGTATTGACGCCTTCGCCGCCGCCTTTGTCGGTACTCCAGATCATGTGATGGAACACGAAGCGCCCACCAACCGTGGCGCGGCCGCCGGCCTCGTTCTTGGACGGCACGTCGTTGACTTCCTTGATCTCGAGCGCTGCGACATACCGGTCTTCGGTCAGGCCCGTTGGAGCTGACGGAATTTCTCCCCACCAGTCAGGTGCGTCTGCCTTGACGGTAACGTCCGCCATCTTGACGATGAGGTCCGGGGTGCCGATCGTCCAGACGTTGGCGTCCTGGAACTCGCGCGCCTTCGGCATGTCAGCATCGTTGCCGCGCGGAGCGCCGCTGTCGACCCATTTGCCGATGAGCGCGATTTCGCTGGCGCTGAGCGACGGGTCGTTTTTATAGCCTTGAATTCCGATGTTCTTCTCGATGTACCACGGAGGCATCACACCGGCCTTCGGGCCGATGCTCGTGCGGGTCTTGATGGCCCGTGCCCATGGTCGGACCTCCTCGTAGGTGACGAGGGACATCGGCGCGACCCCGTCGGGGCGGTGGCAATTCTGGCAACTGCGCTGCAGGATCGGCGCGACGTGCTTGGCGAACGTCACGCTTTCGGTCGTGGCCTGCGCCCTCACGGCTGCCGGGGCCAGCACGGCAACGACCAGCGCGCCACTGAACGCCGCGACCGAACCGGTCCTCTTTACCCTCATCATTGCCACGTCTCCTTGATGCATGCCTTTAAGGTACGCCCGTCCACAGTTGAGGTCAACGGCCGTAACGCAAATTCACACAGCTCGTCCTGACTGGCGTGTTAGACGCGGCCTGGCTCATGCCGGTTCACTCGACTATGCTACGCAGCTATGGCTGAGACCGTTGAATTTCGCAGCAATGGCAGCACCGCGTCCGGATATCTGGCTCGCCCCTCGTCGGGCAACGGACCAGGGGTTCTGGTGATTCAGGAGTGGTGGGGTCTCGATTCGGGTATCAAGGCGACGACCGATCGGCTGGCGCGCGAAGGATTTGTCGCCCTCGCACCGGATCTGTACCACGGCGAGCTGGCCGGACACACCGAGATGGACAAGGCCGCCCGGTTGATGCAGAGCATGCCTCCTGACCGGGCCGGGCGCGACATGAGTGGAGCCGTCGACTATCTGTCCGGGCACGAGGCGGTCACGAGCAAGGGCATTGGCGTCGTGGGGTTCTGCATGGGCGGCATGCTGTCGTTCCTGATTGCCGTCAACCGGCCCGACAAGGTGCGGGCGCTGGTCCCCTTCTACGGTTTTCCATCCGGGGCGATGGAACCGGACTGGACGAAACTGACCGCGCGGGTATCCGGGCACATGGCGGAACACGACGACTTCTTCACCCCGGATGGCGCCCGGGCGCTCGAAGCCAAGCTGCGGGGGCTCGGAAAGGACGTGACCCTGACCGTCCATCCAGGAACCGGCCATGCGTTCATGGGACCGCACAACGCGCTCGGGACGCTGAACACCGAGCTCGCGGAAAAGATTTGGCCGGAGGTGATCGCGTTCCTGCGATCTGCCTTGAGTTAACGCCACGTCTACTCGACGACGGCATATCGGACGCCCGTAGTTTCGACCGTCCAGCGCAGCCGCCGATCGAATCGAACGCCGCACCTGTAGGTCAAATAGTCAGCCCTGACTGCGCATACCTCGGTGCGGACCACGCGGCCGCGAAGCGTGGCAACGCAGCTGGGGAACGCCAGTTGAACATGGACGAAGCTACCCGGCGGCAGGCGGCGCGTCGTCTGGAGTTGTGCCCCTGCCGCCGAAAGGTCGAGCAGACGCGCTTCGATGCCAGGTCGGATTCGCGCCGCGACGACCCCGTGATCGGCAATCGTCTGACGGCGAGGCTCCCGCCGTCGCTCGGACTCGAACCCAAGATCGAAGACTAGAGCGCCGCCCACTGCCGTCGTCCGACGTCGAACCGCATGATCGATGTCTTGCCCGTGTCGCCATACACGCGGACGACGAACTGCTCGGTCTTGCCGCGAATGTAGAAACTGCCCGATGTGGCGGTGCCTCTGGTCGTGAACGACGCCATTCTGGCCGCGCCACAGTGAATCGGCTCGCCTGACAGGACCTCGCCCTCTGGTGACACCACGCCCGCGATGACCCCGAAGGACACGCCGGCAAACGACGTCAGGTCGGTCGGCGCGGCAATCTCGGTATCGACGCCAGCGGCAATGTCGGATGACAGCACGCCGTTGCGGTTGCCGTCGACGAAGACGCTGAATGTGACCGGATCGCCCGGCGGGCTGAAGCGCAGGGCGACACTTGCCCCGCGCGCCACGGCATCCGATCGCGCTCGCTGCAGCCGGCCGGCCAGGTAACGGGCGGCACCAGCGGTGCGATAGCGCTCAACCGCTTGTCTGGTCGTCCCGATGGCGACGAGCGACATCGTTGCCATGACGCCAGCGACGAGCATCAGTTCGACGAACGAGAAGCCGGCCGCCGCCGCCGTTTGGCGGCCGCCGCCCGGCCGCACCTGCGGCCGGGTGACGGAAGCGCCATTCACTGCTGCGACCGGCCAGCGTCGGTCTTGCTGGCGACCGTGATCTGCGATCGAAGTTTGAGAAAGCTCTTCTCTCCTACGCCGCGGACATTCATCAGCTCTTCAATCTTCTTGAACGGACCGTTCTTCTGACGGTACTCCAGGATGCGCGCGGCGGTCGAAGCGCCAATACCCGGCAGCGCCTGCAGTTCTTCGAGCGTCGCGGTGTTGAGATTGACCATGACGGCCGGCGTCTTTGCATCGCGAGCCGGCGCAGACTGCCCCTGCGCGTGCGCCTGAGGCACACCGGCAGCCAGCATCGCGATGACGAACAGCGAGAGAATCAATCGATCCATGCGTCCTCCTTGTCAGGTGGCGGGAAGCCACTGCGCACCATGCGCGACGCGCGAACGTCCGCGCGACGACCCGGGACCGCGCCCTCTCGCGTTGCAGGTGGGAGGTCAGCCCCGACGACAGTAGTCGCGGCCCGGGTCGACCAGTCCGAGAGCAAGCCAATGGCCGACACGGGTGGTTCAGAGGAGCGGGCGGAACTGTCTGACAAGACGGTCGTTAGGCGAGGGCTTGGGCGCGCGGCCGTCGCAGACTGACGTAGAGCGGTGAAAAACGACGCCGCCGGTTACGGACGGGTCGATGCGGCGCTCTCGGTGCGGCACCACGCGATCGTGTGCTTCAAGCCCTCTTCCAGATCCACGAACGGCGCATAACCAAGCAGCGTCTTGGCCTTCGTGATGTCCGCCTGTGAGTCCCGGACGTCGCCCGTCCTGGACGGCGCGTATGTCGGCTGGATGTCTGACCCGACGATACGGTTCATCGTCCTCAGCAACTCGTTGAGCGAGATGCGACCGCCGGTGGCGACATTGATCACTTCGCCGGAGGCAGCGGACGCGTCGCACGCGCGGAGGACGCCATCGACAACGTTGGCGATGTAGGTGAAGTCGCGCGTTTGTTCCCCGTCGCCGTAAATGATCGGGCGGCGATTCTCGAGTAGCGCCGTCGAGAAGAGCGAAATCACGCCCGAATACGGCGATCCCGGGTCCTGACGCGGGCCGAAGACGTTGAAGTAACGGATCGTCACGGTCTCAAACCCGTAAAGCTGGGTGAACATCCGGCAGTAGACCTCGGTGACGTACTTCTGCAGCGCATACGGCGACAACGGCTTGGCCGGCATATCCTCGCGTTTGGGCAGCGTCGGCGTGTCGCCGTATGCAGAAGACGATCCCGCGTACACGAGGCGCTTCACCCGCGCATCACGCGCCGCCACCAGAAGGTTGAGCGACGCGTCGACATTGGCGCGATGGGACGTGACCGGATCGTCCACTGACCGCGGCACTGACGGAATGGCGGCCTGATGGAGGACGAAGTCGATGCCGCGGACGACGGCTGCGGCGACGCCGGGCTCGGCGAGATCGCCCTCAACGAACTCGATTTCCGGGACGTGCGCGAGGTTCCGCCGCTTCCCGGTGATGAGGCTGTCGACGACGCGCACGCGATGGCCGCGGCGCACGAGTTCCTCCGTCAAGTGCGAGCCGATGAACCCAGCGCCCCCGGTGACGAGATACGAAGCCATCAGCTGGTCCTAATTCGGAAAGCCGGTCCGTGGCAGGCCGGGAATGAGTTTCAGGGCATTGCCGTAATAAAGCTTCTTGAGGACCGCGTCTGGGAGCGCCATCCCATAGAGCTTCCAGAAAGCGTGGTAGTCCCGGTAGTAATCGAAGTATTCATCCGCGGTCTCGAACGTGCGCCAGTAGTACGGGTATTCGTCGGGCTGGAAGCTGTCCTTGCCGAACAGAATCCGATCCTGGTACTTGACGAAGAAGTCGTGCGCCGCCCGCGGCTGCCGGCCCAGGTCGTACAGAATCGCGCCCACCTCGGTGTACAAGTTGGGCCACTTGTCCATCATTCCACCGAGCCTGGACAGATCGTTGGCATGCCATCCCATGTGGGCCAGGACGAACGTGGTCTTCGGGTGTTTCGCGATCATGCGATCACGTTCCGCCATCAGCTCCTCGAAGGCTGGAAACCGCGAGCGATCCTGATAGCGCCGATCGGGATAAAGGGCCAGTTCGAGCCATCGCTCGTTGTTGAAGTCGAGCGGTTGAAAGAACTCTGACGGGTCGGCGACGTGAATGAACACCGGAATGCCCAGCCTGGCCGCCGTCTGCCAGACGACGTCCAGTTCTGGGTCGTCGATCTTCAGCCGGCTTCCGTCGCTCTTCCGAGCCCGCATGCCGAAGTCCTTCATGATCTCGCCCAGTCCGAGGGCGCCCGCCTTCACATCGGCTTCGACTTGCTGCGCCACGCGCGCTCCCCCGCCGGGCGCAAGATCGCGCACGTTGAATTGGGTGAACACCACGATCCGGTCCTTGTATCGGCTGGCCCGGATCGCCCCGAGAGCCTGACGCAGACGCTCGCCCGACGTGCCATTGGCGTTCACCATGACCTGAACGTTCAACGGATCCATGGCCGCGCCAACCAGGTTGACGACTTCGGGACCGGTCAGTGTCGGAGGATGGCCGTGCAGATCGACGACGGGAAACTTCGCACGCGGCACGGGGTGCTGCGGAACGACGAGTGTAGAGCGCGGCTTGTACTGGCGGATTGTCGGCGGCGTCAATTCGGGCTCACGGCCTTCCGCCGGCCGCGGCCGAATCTGTCCGGGAGTCTGCGGCTGTGCCGTCAGGGTCTGTCTCTTATACACATCTGACGCTGCCGACGAGGTGTCACCGGTGTAGAT
>JBKPSC010000269.1:0-7504 GCA_046734915.1 Acidobacteriota bacterium
GTATTGGGTATTGCGTTGGCCGCCGCCGTTGCTTACTTCGCCCGTTTCAGCCGCACAAGCGACGACAGGAAGGTGGATGTCGGCGTCGCATTCATGGTGCCACACGCGCTCGACCTCGCCTTGCTTAATGGTTGGGCGCCACAGCCGACAACCGTTCGTCCGGTTTCGAGTATTACCGTGCTGATCTTGATCTTCGGAATGCTCGCGCCTGCTCGATCGGCGAGGATGTTCATCGCTGCCAGTCTGGTAGCATCGATGGACCCACTTGCCGTCTGGCTGGCGCACCTTCGGGGATTGCCAGTCCCCTCCCCGATGAACACGCTGCTGTTGTTCTATCCAAACTATGTCTGCGCCATTCTTGCAGTGGCTCTCGCTCGGTTGATGTATCGATTCGGGCGACAAATTTCGGAGGCTCGCGCGCTTGGCAGCTACGAGTTGGTCGAACGCCTTGGGGAAGGAGGCCTGGGCGAGGTATGGCTCGCGAGACACTGCCTGCTGGCACGAGGCGTCGCCATCAAGCTCATACGATCAGATGGCCTGAGCAGCAGCAGGCCCGACCACGCGGCCGCCACGTTGAGGCGATTCGAACGCGAAGCCCGTGCGACGGCGTCTCTCACGTCGCCTCACACCGTGCGTGTGTTTGACTTCGGCTTGACGCAGGAGGGCCGCTTTTACTACGTCATGGAACTCCTCGACGGATGCGATCTTGAGACGCTGGTGCAAACGTTTGGCCCCTCTGCCGACCGCTCGAGCCTGGTATTTGGTGCGACAGGTGTGCCGTTCATTGTCCGAGGCGCACAGCATGGGTCTCATTCATCGCGACATCAAGCCAGCGAACATCTACGTCTGTCGCATTGGCATCGAATACGACTTTGTTAAAGTGCTTGATTTTGGGCTCGTCGGCCGCGAGTACCGAGGCGATTTCTCGACCTCCCGCACCGAGTCGATGGCCATGGGGACGCCCGCATACATGGCCCCGGAGACGATCCTTGGCAAAGAGCCAGACCGGCGCGTCGACATATATGCGATCGGTTGCCTGTTGCGGTTCTTGTTGACCGCAGAACCGGTCTTTCGCTCGCGAAACGAGATCGGTCACCTGATGCAGCATTTGCATGTGGCCCCAACACTGTGGTCGGAGCCATCGCACCCGCGAGACCAAGGTTGAAACGCACACAGCATCCGCCTGGCTCATCCCGTCATGGCGAAACTGATCGGTCCGAAGCGCCTCGTCATCGTCGGCGCGACCGGAATGGTTGGTGGGTACGCCCTGCGCTATGCGCTCGAGCATCCAGCTGTTGTACACATCATGGCCATCGGACGAAGGACGCTCGGCAAATCCCATCCCAAACTGAAGGAGGTTCTGCATAAGGACTTCGCGGACTGCTCCGCGCTCGCGGAAGCGCTCTCGGGTCAGGATGCAGTGATCTTTTGCCTGGGAACGTACACGGGGTCCGTGCCGGACGCATTGCTCCGCACGATCACACCGCGTTGCAACGCCCCTCGAACTGCTTTTCGATCTGACGTTTGCCACGAGCTCCGGCCTCGCGGCGTCTCACTACGCCGATGCGGTGGCCGCCGGCCGCTACGTCGCGCGTTGTTCGGCGTTGGCTTTGCGAGGTTTGCCATCTCCTGAAGGGTAATCCACCCGGCGGTCTTGTGATGGACGCTGTCGTTTCGACTGTGACAGCAAGCTCATGACACGTTCAACGACGCGATGGCCTCACGCAGCACCCCCGCGCTCCGCGCCAGGTGCTGGCGCTCGGTCGCATCAAGCGCCAGTGGAATCGTCGCCAGCACACCCGCGCCGCCGACGAGATGCGGCAGCGCCAGCGTCACGCCGTCGCAGTCCGGCACGCCGGTGATGCGCGAACAGATCGTCAGGATGGCGCGCTGGTCGTGCAGCAGGACGTCGACGATGCGTGCGACCGCGCTGCCGATGCCGTAGTAAGTCGCGCTCTTGCCCGCGATGATGTGATACGCGGCGCGGCGGACGTTGTCGTCGATGTCCCGCCGCTCCTCTGCGCTGAGCGGAGTGCCGTGGACCGTCACGAACTCCTCCAGGCTCAGCCCGGCGATCGTGGCTTGCGACCAGACCAACACTTCCGAGTCGCCGTGCTCGCCGATCACGTAGGCGTGCACGTGCTGCGGATCGATCTCGAAGTGCCGTCCCAGCAGCGCACGGAATCTCGCGGTATCCAGCGTCGTACCCGATCCGAACACGCGCGTATGCGGCACGCCGAAGTCGGCGGCGAACTGCGCCGCCAGCTGTGTCATGACGTCCACCGGATTGGTGACGACGAGCAGCACCGCGTCGGGTGCTGCGCGGAGTACCGATGGGACGATCTGCCGGAAGACCTCGGCGTTGCGCTGCAACAACTGCAGGCGCGTTTCGCCCGGCCGCTGCGCCACGCCGCCGGCAATGACAACCACGCGCGCCCCGTCGAGATCCGCGTACTCCCCCGCCCGCACTGTCAACGGGTGCGCAAACGGGACCGCGTGGTAGAGGTCGTTCGCCTCGGCCTCGGCGCGCGCGCGATTCACGTCCACGAGCACAATCTCCCGCCCCACGCCGCTCATGACGAGCGCGTAGGCCGAGGTCGAGCCGACCATGCCGCAGCCGACGACGCCAATCTTCATGCCGGACCCGCCTTGATCTCCGCCCTGACGGCGGACTCGGACTTCTTGAAGTTCTCGCGGAACAGGCCGACGAGCTTCTTCGCCGTCGTGTTTCGATTCCTTGACTACGCAAGGCCAGTACCTATGCGAATAGCAAAGTCTTTGCAGGAAGAGTCTGAAAACGCCTCCATGCGGGGGGAGCGGCGAGAGGGCTGCCGTGGTTTTGGAGGACCTCCGACCAGATGGAGTTCGGCGCGCATGGGCTGGGCGACGATTGGTGGCTCCGATATCTGAAAGACGAGGCACATGACTCCGCCCGCGATCGCACTCCTGTCCAACGGCTCGTACGGCGTGATGATCACGGATGCCGGCGCTGGCTACAGCACCTGGCGCGGCCTCGATGTGACCCGCTGGCGCGAAGATGCCACGCGCGACTGTTGGGGTCAGTTCTGTTACGTCCGTGAGGTCGGCTCCGGCAGCGCATGGTCGATTGGCAGGCAACCGCTGCCCAAGCCCGCCGATGAATCCGGATTCGAGTTTCACGCCGACCGCGCCGAGTTCTGGCGACGGGATGGCGATGTCGAGACGCGCTGTGCCATCGGAGTCGTGCCGGATGCCGACGCTGAAGTACGCGCGGTGACGCTCGTCAATCATGGCGGTCGTCACCGCGAACTCGAGCTGACGAGCTACGCGGAAGTGTGCTTGAACGACCGTCGTGCCGATCAGGCCCATCCTGCTTTTGCGAAGCTGTTCCTGGAAACGAGTTTCGGTCCGCGCTCCGGCGCGCTGGTGGCCAGGCGCCGGCCCCGAGGCGCGAACGAGCAACCGATCTTCGCCATTCACTCTTCAGCATCCGGCGGAGTGAGCAGCGAAGAGATTGAGTACGAGACCGATCGCCTGAGATTTCTCGGACGCGGCCGCACGACGGCCAATCCCGCGGCGCTGGACTCCGGGTCTCGCCTGTCGCGGACGACCGGTCCGGTGCTCGATCCGATACTCGGCTTGCGCCGGCGTGTCGACCTCGAAGCTGGAATGACGGCTCGGATTGCATTTGTGACCGGAGCCGCCGACTCGTACGAGGCCGCCATCGGAATGGCCGAGCGATTCCGCCAATTCGAAGCGATCGACCAGGTATTTGCAGATGTCAAAGTTCATTCCCAGCGCGAACTACAGGAGCTGGAGCTCTCGCCGCAGGACATTGGCCTGTTCGACCGGCTGGCGGCTTCCGTGGTATTCACGAACTCCAGTCTCCGTGACCTTGCTGCAGTAGCCGCCAACCGAATGGGTCAGCCGGGCTTATGGCCCCATTCCATTTCCGGCGACCTGCCGATCGTGCTGGCTCGCGTCGCTCGGGACGACGATGAGGGGATCGTTCGACAACTGGTTCGATGGCGCACCTATACACGCCGTCGCGGATTGAAGCTCGATCTCGTGATCCTGGACGAGCGCGTTGGGGAGGTCGCCGATCGGCTACGAGCCGAACTCCAGGTGGGAGCCGCCGCGGAGATGCTCGGCAAGCCGGACGGGGTGTTCTTCTTGACTGCAGACAAGGTGTCCGCCGATGACAAGGTTCTGCTTTCAGCCGCCGCGCGGGCTGTGATCGGCGGCGGTCACGGGTCACTTACCGATCAGATCGAACAGCACGCTGGCCCACGGCCCACTCGACCGGCGCCACTCCTTCCGGGCATAGTCGCGACAACCCCTGTCGCGCAGCGCGGCCAACGACCTGATGGGCTGAGCTTCTGGAACGGCTTCGGAGGCTTCACCCCGGATGGCCGCGAATACGTGATCGTCATCGATGGCATCTCGCAGGCCAGACCCGCGTTGCCGCCGGCTCCCTGGACGAATGTGCTCGCCAATCCGGGGTTCGGATGTCTGGTGACGGAGGCTGGTCTTGGCTACAGCTGGGCGGGCAACAGCCAAACGAATCGCCTCAGTCCGTGGTCCAACGATCCGACTTCGGATCCGCCCGGCGAAGCGATCTATGTGCGCGACGAGGAGACCGGTGACTTCTGGACGCCAACACCGTTGCCGCTCGGACCTCGAGCAACCGTGACGGTCCGCCACGGCCAAGGCTACACGCGCTTCGCCCATGACAGTGGCAATCTCAAACAGGACCTGCTGGTTTTCGTTCCGCCAGCCGATCCAATCAAACTCGTGTGCCTGACGGTGCGGAACGACGACAATCGGCCCCGGCGCTTGACTGCCACGTATTACGCCGAATGGGTGCTTGGAACGGCGCGCGAGAACGCTCCGCTACAAGTCGTCTGCGAGCGCGATGGCGAGAGCGGTGCCATTCTGGCGCGGAATGCCTGGGCCGGCGACTTCGCCGGGAAGATCGCGTTCGTCGCCTCTGGCGCATCGGCGAAGTCGGTCAGTGCCGATCGAACGGAATTTCTTGGAGAGCACGGGTCGGTTTCAGCGCCAGCGGCCATGAAGCGCGTCGGACTGTCGGGCCGCGCCAGTCCTGCCCTCGATCCCTGTGCGGCCGTCACGACGGAAGTGATGTTGTCTCCCGGCGAGACGAGACAAATGGTTTTCGTTTTGGGTCAGGCGGACGATCTGGCGGAGGTCCATCGGCTCATTCATAAGTACGCACAAGGGGATGGAGCTGATGTTCTGCTGGCCGAGGTGCAACAGCACTGGGACCGCCTCCTGAACGCGTTGCACGTGGCAACGCCCGACCGAGGGATCGACCTCATGGTCAATCGCTGGCTTGTCTACCAGATCCTGGCTTGCCGCGTGTGGGCCCGCTCGGCCTTTTACCAATCCGGGGGAGCGTACGGGTTTCGCGATCAATTGCAGGATGTGATGGCCCTGGTCTACAGCGCTCCGGCAGAGGCGCGGGCCCAGATCCTGCGGTCGGCGGCACGCCAATTCGAAGAGGGCGACGTCCAGCACTGGTGGCACCCTCCGTCGGGGATCGGTGTCCGGACGCGAATCACCGACGACCTCTATTTCCTGCCACTGGTGGTCCATCACTATGTCGTGGCAACCGGCGACGCAGACTTGTTAGACGAGGTCGTGCCGTTCATCGCGTCGCCGGTACTTCGGGAAGACCAGGAGGAAGAGTTCAACCTCCCCGCTGTGAGTGCGCAGACCGGTACCGTTTACGAGCACTGCGTTCGCGCCCTCAACTACGGCTATCGGCTGGGTCCTCACGGTCTGCCTTTGATGGGCACCGGCGATTGGAACGACGGCATGAATAGAGTCGGTGTCCATGGAATCGGCGAGAGTGTTTGGAATGGCTGGTTCTTTGTCACCGTGTTGAACGCGTTTGCGGAAGTCGCCGAGCGGCGCAGCCAATCCGACGATGCCAGGTGGTGCCGTGAGCGAGCGGAGCAGTTGCGCGTCGCTCTGGAGGCGAACGCGTGGGACGGCGCGTGGTACCGCCGCGCCTACTTCGACGATGGGACTTCCCTGGGATCCGCTCAAAACGATGAGTGCCAGATCGACGCCATTCCGCAAGCCTGGGCAGTCATTTCCCGCTCAGCAAGTCCGGCGCGAACCCAGTCGGCGATGGATGCGGTTCAAAGACGGCTGGTGCGTACCGGCGAACAGCTGATCCAACTGTTCGATCCGCCGTTCGACAAAGGCGCGCTTCAGCCTGGCTACATCAAAGGCTACGTGCCTGGCATTCGCGAGAATGGCGGCCAATACACCCACGCCGCCACGTGGGTGGCCTTGGCGACGGCGTTGCAGGGTCGGGGCGACCGCGCCACGGAACTCTGGAACCTTATCAACCCGATCTACCATGCCACGACGGCTGACGAGGTGCAGCGCTACAAAGTCGAGCCCTATGTGGTTTGCGCCGACGTGTATGGCGCCGCGCCGCACACGGGCCGGGGCGGCTGGACCTGGTACACCGGCGCGGCGAGCTGGCTCTATCGCGTCGCCCTTGAGAGCATTCTGGGGTTCCAGTTGCGAGGGGACACACTTCGTTTCGAGCCCTGTATTCCACCCACCTGGCCAGGGTTTTCACTGACCTTTCGGCATCGATCCGCGACGTACCGGATTGTGGTGGACAACTCGGCTGGCACGGGTCGCGGCGTTCGATCAATCGAGTTGGATGGGCAGGGGCTTCCGAACCATACCGTGCCGCTCAGCGACGACGGAAAAACCCACAGCGTCCGAGTGCAACTGGGTGAACCGAGCGACTGACCCATGGCTGACATGCCCGGGGCCGACTCCAACCTCACTCTGACCGACAGAGATCTCGGCCTGTTGCAGTTCTCCACGGTCTTGTACTATCTGCATGAAACCAACCCGGACAATGGGCTGGTACGTGACAAGACTGATCCAACTGCTCCCGTCAGCATCGCCGCCGTCGGTATGGCCCTGGCGACGATTCCAGTTGTCGTCGAACGCGGCGTCCTCTACCGCGATTTCGCGGCCAAGATCACCCGAAAACGACTCCGTTACCTGATCGAAAGCCCACAAGGTCCCGAACCGGACGCCTCCGGTTACAAGGGCTTTTACTACCATTTCCTGGACATCGAAACAGGTCGTCGTGTCTGGCAGTGTGAGCTTTCCACGATCGATTCGGCGTTTCTGTTCGCGGGCGCCTTGACGGTCGGCACCTATTTCGACCGCGACACGCCCGTGGAAAACGAGATCCGGACCTTGGCCGATGCGCTGTACCGTCGGGCGGACTGGAATTGGGTGCGTGATGGGGGACCGACGGTCACGCATGGCTGGAGGCCGGAGACCGGATTCATCCGACATCGCTACGAGGGTTACGACGAGGGGTTGCTGCTCTACATCCTTGGACTCGGTTCGCCGACGCACCCGCTGCCGCCGGAAAGTTATCGTGCCTATTGCGCGACCTACCAGTGGCGGAAGATCTACGATCGAGAACTGCTTTACTCAGGACCGCTCTTCACGCATC
>JBKPSC010000270.1:0-18294 GCA_046734915.1 Acidobacteriota bacterium
GCGCCGGCGTCCGCCAGCGCTAGCAGTTTCGTACCCGACCCGAGATAGTCGAAAATCTTGGCCGGCAGCATCAAGGTGTTCTTCGGTGGCGCCAGCACCAGAAGCAAGTGCGAGCGACGCATGATCGGAACCACTTCGGCATAAGGCACGCGGTCGACGACCTCCACGGCCGGTGCAATGCCGTGTCGTCGTGCGACAGTCTCTGTGTCCACCTCACCGATAGTGCGGCAGTTGCCGACCAGCTTGACGCGGAAGTCATCGAGACACGCCCTCCCCTCGTTGACGAGGGCACCAAGCGCCTCGAACAGCGGCTCGGGCGTCCGGTCCAGGTAGAGCGAACCTGCGTAAGCGATTGTCAACGGTCCGTACTTGTCCACGTCCTCGGACCCGGCGAGTCGCGCCGTGTCGATGCCATTGGGCAGACACGAGAACTTCTCGGCCGGCAGATGCGGGTAACGGGCTATCATCGACTGGCGTATCCGCTCGGTGGTGGTCAGCACCTTGTCTGCGTGGTCCATCACCCGAGCTTCCATCCACGCCCCGAGTCGATCCGACAGCCGCGATTGCTCTTGACGAGGGGCATCCCGCAGCATTTCGAGCCATGGATCCCTGAAGTCGGCAATCCATACCACTCGCGTGAACATCTTTGCGACCAGTCCGATGAAATGCACGGAGTGCGGAGGGGCCGACGTCAGGATGTAGCCGATGCGGTGTCGCCGTATCAGACGGATGGCAGGAATCGCGGTATACACCGCCCAGTTCTTGTGTTCGTCCGGCAGCAGAACCAACAGCGACGTCACGTAACGCTTCAATCGTTGTGCAAGGCTTTCGCGACGAGCAGACCGAACAGGCACACTGACCGGCGCGCTCGACGAAGGCCGATTCATCCTCAGGCTCTGTACCTTGCGCTTGATCCACATGTAAGCGTCGAGGATCCCTGATAATTCACGCGTCCTGGTAATCGAAATGCCATCGAGCCCGACCAGCCGGGAGTGATCGGTGCCTTCCTTGTCATCACGGTCAGCGTCCTTGACGGTAAGCACGTACGGTCGCCAGCCGAACTCAGGCAGGAAGCGCGCAAATCTGCTGATACGCAGGCCGCCTACCGCCGCGCTCGGCGGAAAGTGATAGGCGGCCAACAGGATTCGAGAGTGCTCCATCTCGTCCGACACCTGCCTGACCGCTACTTCGTTGCGTTTATCCGGCAACATGATTCTCCTTCTTCACGCACGCGCCGAACGGCTGCGCCGGAACGGCTCCAGGCTTTCGCACCCTGAAAGTGTCCATCACGTCCTGGAGCGCCGCGGAATTGAAGAGGATGTTGTACGCGACATAGGTGGCGCTTCCGGCGAGCGAGCAGACGATCAGGCGAGCCAGCGGTTCGATCGTGCCGAGATAGGAGTTGAGCGTCACCACCACAGCGACCATAACAAGCGAGCCTGCCAACGGGTGCCGGAGACCACTCAGGTATCGGGCGAATCCCATCTCGACGACCCGGGTTGTTAAGAACATGCCGAACGCGAACAGGAACGGGCGAGTCACAAGCCACGCGACTGCCACTCCATTGATGCCGCCGCGGCGCGCGCCGATATAGAAGGAGACGGGGAGCACGATCGTAGCAACCAGTGTGTTGATCAAGACCATTCGCGCCCGTCCCCTGGCCATCATGGCTGGTGTGTTAATTATCTCGATGGCACGGAAACAGGGCGCGATGCATAACAGCTTCAATGGGACCACAACCGGCAGCCATCTGGCGCCGAGAAGTACGATAACGGCGCTGTCAGCCACGAGAACCAAGCCGATGAACACCGGAAACGTAACGAGCGCGACGAAATGGACAAGCTTCAGATAGTGCCGCTGGAGCCGAGCCGTATCGTTCTGCACCGATGAAAACGAGGGGAAAGCGACCTCGTTGAGGATCGCGACGAACTTGTCGAGTGGCAGGGTCGAATACTGGAACGCGAGACTGTAGTAACCGAGCTGCACCGAGCCAAGTAGTTTGCCCACGATCAGGACATCCGCGCTGGACGACAAATACCAAAGGAACCGCCCGGCGGCCACCTCGGCTCCGAACTGCATGAACAGCCCGATGTTGTTCGTAGAAAAGGAACGCCTGAACACTGGCGGTCGGTAGACGCAATAGAGCACAGTGGTCACAAACCGCAAGGTCAGAGAACCGGCCACGAGGCTCCACACGCCATAACCGGCCCACGCGAGCACGAGCGTCAAGATCCCTCCCACCACGTTTCCTATCACGTCGGCGGACGCTTTCTCCTTGAATGCCATCTCACGCTGAAGGAGCGCGGCGGATGGAACACCGACAGCATTGATCAGGAACATGATGGAGAGGACTCTCGTGATAGACGAGAGACGTGGCTCATTGAAGTACGCCGCCCCTGCAGGCGCAAGTAGAACGAGTAACGCGAACAGCCCCACGTTAACCGCGATGATGAGCCAGCGCAGATCCGAGAGCTGATCACCGCTCAGGGTGGATTTCTGTACGATCGCGGCGCCCAAACCAATTTCGTTGAACAGAAAGAGGATGCCAGTGATCAGCAGCGCCATCCCCATCAGACCGTAGTCCGCGGGCGTGAGAAGACGGATCACGATGATCGTGATGATCCATGTGATGATCTGTCCCAATGCTTTGGTCGCCGTCAACCAGAGCGCTCCGCTGACCACGCGGTCCCGCAGCGAAGAGCCACTCATGCCATCAAACGATAGAGACGCCTGAGCGATCTCTCCGGTCGTGGTAACTTCATCAGCATCGATCATGGGACCAATCCTGGATCTCGTCGCTGGCGCCCGGCCAAACTTCATGAAGCTCGCACCAGTTGTCCGCGGGCTGGGCGCCCACACTGGCATCACGCCGCGCATCGTTCACACGGGACAGCATTACGACCCGTCGATGACGGACGTCTTCTTTCGCGATCTGGGGATTCCCGCGCCGGAAGTACACCTGGACGTCGGCTCTGGCAGCCACGCCGCGCAAACCGCCCGGATCCTCGAACGCTACGAATCGCACCTGATGCAGCGGCGGCCATCTGGCACCGTAGTGTTCGGCGATGTGAACAGTACCGTCGCCTGCGCGCTCGCTGCGGTAAAGCTTGGTGTTCCCGTGGCGCACGTCGAGGCGGGCCTCCGAAGCTTCGACCGCACCATGCCTGAAGAGATCAACCGGCTGCTCACCGACGCCGTGGCCGATCTGCTCCTGGTGTCGGAGCCTAGCGGCGTGACGAACTTGCAGCGCGAAGGTGTGGATGACTCGAAGATCCGCCTGGTCGGCAATGTGATGATCGACAGCCTCGTCTCCCAACTGCCGGTCGCGAGGGAGCGCCGCACCGCGGCGGCTCTTGGTCTTGACGGCCGGCGATACGGGTTCGTGACGCTGCACCGGCCCTCGAACGTCGACGAGGCCGGCACTCTCGGCATGCTCCTGCAGCTGCTGCACGAACTGGCGCAGAAACTGACGCTGGTATTCGCAGTGCATCCGCGCACGGCTGCGGCCGCCCAACGGATGGGGATCGAGTCGCTCGTGGCGCCAGGACAGCACGACGTGATCTGCGTCGGCCCGCAGTCCTACATCGATACCTTGTCGCTTATGTCGGGAGCGACCGTCGTCCTCACCGATTCGGGTGGCCTCCAGGAGGAAAGCTCGGTGCTTCGTGTCCCGTGTTTGACACTGCGGGAGAACACGGAGCGTCCCATCACCATCAGGCTCGGAACGAGCCGACTGGTCGGCAACGATCCCGCACGCATCCGTTCGGCGTTTGCCGACGTGCTCGAGGGTCGATGGGGTGCGGGCCAGCCGATCCCGCTGTGGGACGGCAAAGCCGGGAATCGCGTTGCCGCCGAGCTTGCCGCGTGGATCTATCAGCACGACACCACACGCGCCTTCTGATTGCCGTCTGAGGTTCGAACCCTTCAACGGGCTGTTGGCAGGCGATCCCGTCCACCTCGAAACGACGACGAAATGCCCTCTATACTTTCTGTCCGCGCCTGCTTGGCAAAGAGCATGTGCATCCAATTGCTCCTCGATCGAGCGAAACGGCTGGTTGCGCGCCGTGCGATCAAGCCAAGTTTTGTCAACACTTTCTGGTTCAGCGTCCGTTCAGGAGGGGCGATCAAGGAACGCCCGCAATGGATGCATGGCTCTTCCTGGAAATACGTCCCGTAGGGATTCCCCGCCAGGTCCAACAGCACCTTCGAGAGCGGGTTCGTGGTTTCAGCGGTCTTGCCGACGAACGTGGTCGACTTGACCACACAGTGCTGGAAGAGGCAGCGTAGACGATGCTCGTCGAAGCTGTTGACGTGGCCCCAAGGGGGGTTCTTCCCGCCACACGAGTGGCATGTCGTGCGCCCGACACGGAGATCCTGTTTGTACGGAACGCCAATCAAGAGTTCTCCTTTGCAAACGCGCTCGAGCTCGCGGCAGACGGTCGGCAGTATCGTGTGCGGGATGTGCTCGAGCACCTCGGCGCAGAAAACGAACTCGATCGACTCGTCAGCGAAGCCGAGGTGAGCCGCGTTGCCCTGTACACAGACAACTCTTGGATGAGTGATGGCGGGCTTTCGCAGATCGAGCGCGATAACTTCATCGAAACGCTCGGCGAGAAGGAGCGAGAAGTGGCCATCTCTGGCTCCAATGTCGAGCGCCCTCCGACCTCTCATCGGTGTGAGACTCAAAAGATCTGACGTTCGCTTCCGCTCGTTGGGAGAAGCTCTATATTCGGAAAAGCCCATGTTCCCCTCGTGAGGCTTCGATGAAGCTCGTCCGATTCGCGGTCACGTTGTAGGAAGCGGGCGAAGAGGCGTTCATGTGACCAATCCTCGATCTCGTCGCAGTGTAACGAACGCCGCCATGGGATGGCCGCTGTCGTCTTGGCCGATCCGCCGCAACAGTGCCTTCGAGAAGAACGCTTCGAGCGGCGACAGCGGGATCCGCAGGGGACCGAGTCGATCAAGGAAAGCCTCGAGACGGATGCTACCTTCCCCCCACAGTGTCAGGTCGATCACGTCGCAGGCGCCAGGCTGCTGCAGTCGCGCGCCGAGCGTCTGACGGTCGTAATGTCGCTCGAAGAACAGACGTTCGTTGGCAAGAGGCCTCCGTTCGTACACCGGGCCGTCCACGAAGGTTTCTCGATACTGGCGATCGTACGGAACGGTAACCACAATCGTGCCGCCCGGACGTACGACTCGAATCAGCTCGCGCATCGCCTTCGAATCACCATCGTCCGGAATGTGCTCGAGCACGGATACGGAAAAGGCAGCATCGAACGAACAATCGGCGTACTCGAGCGCGCGGCCGTCTTGGACTTCAGAGCGGACACGCCCCGGGCCGACGCCGTCGAGGCTCTGCGCGACAGCGTACCGGCGGCTGGACTCGATCGCCTCTGGCAGGATGTCGGTGGCAACGACCTCGTATCCACGGCGATACGCCAGCATCGCCGCAAGGTCCTTCGGACTGCCAAGATCGAGCACGCGCGCACCGGGTGGCAAAGTCAACTGCCGCCAAACGTAGCCGAATTCCGCACTGCGCCAGTAGCTCACCGGGAGCGCGAGACGTTTCAAGCCGAGAACCGGCTCCTTGCGAAGCGTGCGAAGTCCCACGCCGACGCCGGCCGCCCAGACATCGAGCGGGCTGCCGCGTTCGCGCGGTAGTACGTGAGGATGCATCTGTTTCACGCGATCCTTCTCTAGCTCGCGCGTATCCATGTGTGACGTGCCACACACGCCGTCGTCAACAGCCTCAGCGGCCCGCACCACGCACGCCGGCAGTCCACGCCTCAAACGCGGCTGCGGAGATACCGGCTGGCACATTCAGTCGAGGCAGCGCCCAGAGATCGCCGGGACGGTCACCAAATCGATCGTCGAGCGTCAACGCGGCACGATATCCCGCTGCGCGGACTGCATCGCGGACCCGCTGGTCCCACATGCCATACGGAAACGCGAAACAGTCGGGCCAGACGCCGGTGGCGCGATGAAGGACACGTCGGCCGTCGACAAGTTCCCTCTCGAGATCCGGCGTATCAAGCGTTGTGAGACAGCGATGGGTGGCAGAGTGCATGCCAATATCCAGCCCGCGGCCGGCATGTGCACGAATCGTGGCCCAATTCGCAGGCCGGTAGGTCCTCGGGATTTTGAATGACGATGCCGCATGACAGTCGGACAGGATCGCCGCCTGATCGCCGCGCAGATGGTTCAACCAAGTGTGACGTCTGCGCGGCGTGATCGAGTTCACGACGTCGGCCTGATCCCACCAGAATCCGTCCAGTCGTCCCGGAGCGTCGGCGACGACGAATACTGTGGCTGAAACCCCGAGCGCGTCGAGCACAGGTGCGGCGTGTTCGAACACTCCGGTGTATCCATCGTCAAACGTGATCGCCGCGACGTGCCGAAGCGTGGCTCCAGTTTCAACCCGACGAATGAACTCGACGAGCGGGACGACGTCGTAATGCGCCACGAGCCAGTGCAACTGCTGTGCGAATCGATCTCGAGGCATGTGGAGCGCGGAATCGCCTTCTCCCGCCTCTGTGGACGTGACGACATTGTGGTAGCACAGAATCAGTCCACCATCCTGGCGCCTTCTGTGTCGCGCGGTCACACCGAGCAGCCGAAGGCCGCCGTAATACAACTCCGTCCCGATGCGTGCAGCGCGCGTGCGGAACGCCTCCATCATGAACAAACCGATTCCGACTCGGTTGGGATCTGAGTTTTTTTTTGCTGTGTGTCGATCACACGAAATCGCGAGCTGTTTCTAAACGACGGCCGGCGCCGCTGGGCTTTCTCATGCGCGCCCCCCCGCACGAAGCCGAATGAAAAGCGGCGTCAGATCAACGTACGGATCATCGCGGTAGACGAACAAGATCCATATGGCCGCATACACCGCCAGCATCGCTATGCCGGCCAGCGCCAACCCCATGAGGTTCTGAACGTCCATGCCCACCTTGAACCAAATCAGCAAGACGAGCGGCGGAACCGCCCCCAGCGCTGCCCGTGGCACGACGTAGCGGAGAAACCGCAGCACGCCAACGCCAAGCTCACGACACGCGACAATCAGAACGTAGATCGCAAACACGACATTGGGGATTGCGGTACCTACGGCGACTCCGACAAGTCCCCACGGACGCGCCAGGATCACGCTGAGCACCACGTTCGCGATCCCCGCCGCCAGGAACGCAAACGTCACTGCCTTCGGCTTGCCGAGCCCCATCATCAATGGCTGCGCAACTCCCCGCACCGGCAAGAAGAACAGGCTGGAGACCGTCAGGATCTGCAGCACCGCGCCGGATGGTTCTTCGAATTCCGGTCCGATCCACCAGGCAATTAATCGCGGACCCAGCACGATGAGGAACAAACCGGCGGCGAGGCTCAACGACAACGACACTTTCGACCATTTCAAAAAGATTTCGGTGAGGTCGGCGCGCCGCCTTTCGGCGTTGAGCTTGGTAGCCATCGGCGCGACAACCGCCCCGATGGCCACCATGAAATCCATCAAATAAATGACGAGGCCATTCGCGACCGCGTAGAACGGAATGGCCCCGACGCCGAGGACGGCGCCGATCACCAGCGCATCGGTTTCGAAGCTGAGCCGAGCTCCGGTACTCAGTACCAGGACGTAGATGCTGAATGAAAGAATCTGTCGCACCATTGCCCAGTCGAAATCCGTGAGCCGGATATGCACGTCGGTGTACCTGCGACGAATGAGCATCAGCGACACGCAGAAATCGAAGACCAGGCACGCCAGCTGTACCGCCGCCAGCAGCACCAGCGACGCATTGATCGTGAGCAGCCCCACGGTGAGACCAAGCCGAAGGATCACGGCGCCGATCCGAACGATGTTGCGCGTTACGAAATCGTGGTGTGAGAACAGAATTCCCTCGGGGAGCAGCCCAAGAAACCCTGAGGAGACTTGCAGCACCATCACCGCGCACGCAAAACGCGCCTCCGTTCTCAGGTCCGCTGGGATGTCGTAAAGACTGGTGAGCAGGGCGGTCAATATGCCGCCGATGATCAGCGAGACGATCCCCATCGCGAGGTAGAGCCCGATGCAGCTGCCGATCACCCGGTTCATCGCCCGAGTGTCCTTTACAGCCACATGCTCGGCCAGGTACCGCACACACGCCATCGGGACGCCGAGCGCCAACAGCGTCATGTACCCCGTCATCGCCGTGATCAGCGTCCACGTGCCATACCCTTCGTGTCCGAGCTTGTGGATGATGAACGGCGTGAGGACGTAGGTCGCCGCGATCGTGACGACCGTTACGGCCCAGTTACTTCCGATGTTCCGGAGCATGGAATCCTCGACGCCGACGACGGCGGCCGAATGCCTCGAACGAGCTCGAGGCCGAACTGTTCTGGTGACGCGTACCAGGGCGAGATTGCGATACGGTGTAAATCGAACGGATCGTCGCCGTTCAGGATGACACCGCCGTAGCAGGAGCAACAGCAGCGGAAGCCCGCCGCTTTCACCATCTCGCGGTTCGAGTCCGCCATGTGCTGGGAGCCGCCGTAGGGGTACGCAAACAGGTCGATGCACCCTTCCAGCCGCTCTTCTAACTCGAGCCGACCGCCCACGATCTCCTTGAGCGCGACTGGTCCGGTGATGCGGCCGAGATCGGCATGGGTTCGCGTATGGCTGCCGATCTCGAAACCGCGTCTGCGAAGTTCGCGCACCTGATCCCACGTCATCCACGACCGGGTGCCGTGCGCATCCCACCAGGGCACGACATTGCTGCCGATCCATTGAGTGACGACAAAGAACGTCGCGGGCAAAGCCAACTTTTCGAGGACGGGTACGGCGTTGTCGAAGTTGTCACGATACCCATCGTCGAACGTAATCGCGAGGTGACGGTTGAGCGGCTCGCCACGCTCCAGCTTTGCGACGAACTCTCCCAACGGGATCACCTTGAAGTGTCGCTGGAAGAACTCGCAGTACTGCTGGAAGGTCCGCCGGTCGATAGATAGTCCATACACGTCGCGGTCTTCATGCACCCGATGGAACGCGACGACGACACCGGTACGTCCCAGCAGAAGAGCATCCAGGCCCGACGCGAACATCAGACGACCGAGAACGTTTTTTAGAGGCTGCATCATTCCGACATCAGCAAGGGCCGATGATCTGGCGATTGATTCGCATTGGCTCTCACGCGACTAAACATCGAAAGCGACGCGGTGCGCTCGCCGCGTCACGGTGGCCCACGACGGACGACGACGTTGTCGACATGCAGGTGCTGGGCCTGTGACACGCCATCGCTGACACTGAAACTGAGTTGCAGCGCATTCATTTGGAGGATGGCGCTCTGCCGGAACGCAATGCCCGACCATCGTCCGCGCTCTGTGCCATCAATCCGGAAGGCCTGTTCGCCGTCAGCACGGCCCGGAGTGTTGAGGCGGACCCAGAACTCGATGCGGTGCCACTCACCCAGGCTGAGCGTCAGAGGCGGTGTGTAGCGCTCCGTGCCATCGCCGAATCGACCCCAACAAGTGACGCCATCCGGCTCTCGCGCCATCCCGGGATAGTAGGTGTAGAAGCGCGTGCCGGCGCCGGACGCCGGCTCGGAAATGAGCATCGCGACAAAGAAATCAGAACCGCTCGGGCAGATCCCGGCGCGGCCGAACGCGGACCATTGGTCGTCGCTGCGCGATCCGTAGAGCCCAAGGAGCTTGGTTCCGCCGCTCCAGTTTTCCGGGAAGCGGACGTCGACGCTTGCATACAAGGAGTCGCCACCCGGTCTGATGAAGTGCGTCATCCACCCGCCATCACGACCGGGCTGATACGTCACGGCGAGATAGCGCGTCCCGGACCGCGCAGACGAATCAGTCACGATACGGTGACGTGCGGGATCCACCCCGTCCTCCCATGCCGCGAGGGAGTCCGACTCGAAGTCGTCGCTGAACAGAGCCCCCGCTGCACTTGCTGACCGAACCTCGCCAGGAGCGTTCGGCGACGAGCCGCACGCCGCGAGGATAGAAACGAGAGCAGCGATGCTCATACGTCGGCCTTGAAACACGCCGCGAGGTGAGCTGGTGCGCATTCACACCCGGCGTACATCGAAGATTTCCGGAGCGGCGGACAGTCGTGACAACGCCTCATCGGTCGCGCCAAGTGCCTGTTCGTACAAGTTTGCGTATCGAGCAACCATCCTGGTCAAGCTGTAGTGAGCCCGCGCACGGCCTGCTGCTCGTTGACCCAGCGTCTTCGCACGCGCCGGCTCTGCGAGGAGCCCGTCCACCGCAGCAGCGAGTGCGTGCGCATTTCCCGGCTGAACCAGCACACCGGCCTGACCGCCATCGAGGGCCACGCCGACTTCGCCGACCTCTGTCGCAACAATCGGGCGCGCGGCGAACATCGCTTCGATGAGGGCCATCGGCAAACCCTCTGACAGCGATGGAAGCGCAAAGATGTCTGCGGCCGCCAGAATCGCCGGGATGTCGGAGCGGAGCCCGAGCAGGTGCACGCGATCTGTCAAGTGGAAATCAGCGGCGCGCGATCGCAGCGCGTCTTCAATCCCGCCACGCCCGGCGATTGCAACATGAAGCCGTGGATACTTCGAGGCGACGAGCGCGAGCGCGTCGACAAGATGCTGATGCCCTTTAACCGGGTAGAGGTTGCCCACGGCAACGATCAAACGATCGTCCGCTCGAAGGCCAAGCTCGTCGCGCAGTGTCACGCGTTCAGGGGCAACGTAGCGAACGCCGTTTGGAACCATCTGGATCCGTGACCTCTTCACACGGAGGTCGTCACTGATCGCCTGGGCAAGGGGACTCGAGACCGCGACCGTGGCCGCGCTCAAAGCGACCGCGGCTCGCAACGCCAGGCGTCGGCGGAGCCGCGATGCGTAGTAGCGACCGCCGTGCATGGTGATGACGTGAGGAATGCCCGCGCGCCACGCGGCCCAGCCACCGTATACCGCCATCGAAAACTCGTGACTGTGCGCCACATCGATCCGGTGTTTACGGAAGGCATCTGTCAGTGCGCGAGCGCACTGCGGAGAAACCGGGCGATCGATCTTGAAGTACTCGATCGCGACGCCCGATCCCGCAAGCTGCTGTTGAAGCCAGTCCTCACCGTCACGAGGCAGAAAGACGACGTTCTGCGTATCGGCAGCTTGGAAAGCGGTTGCGAGATCGGCGACGATCCGCTCGGCGCCGCCTGGCCCGCTGGACTCGATCAAGTGAGCCACGCGAAGGGGAGCGTGCGCGTGCAATGGGCTCAGCATTGAATGGTCTGCCTGGCAGCAGGAACCGCCGCGCCTGAAACTTTTACTACGCCGGCCGCCAGAGCGATCAGCGTGTACAACATCTCGTGATACGCAAGCGACAAGAAGAACGCGCCCACGACAAACCCGATGAGCGACGCCGTCAGAGCCTGTCTCAGCTCCAATACGCGACCGCGAAAAGCTGGATTCCTCCTTCGTTGGCGCGCAGACCCAATCAAGCCCGCAAATGCCGAGACCAGGAGCGCGACGAAGAACAGCAGACCAGGGATACCGAGCTCGGCGCCGATCTGCACGTAGCTGTTATGTGCAGCGTTCCACCGGAAGCCCCTGCCGCCAAACTGTTGGCGAGTCGCTTGCGGCGACAGCGTGCCTTCGGCGGTGGCGAAGTTATTGGCCCCGACACCGAGCAGCGGATTGTCGAGCATGTAGCCGATGCCGCGCGACCAGATCTGGCGCCGGCCACTCTCTGAGGTCTGGTTGTAGTCAGTGTCGGAACCAATCGTCGCCATCTGCCGCCAGTACTCGCCACTGGCAACCGCGAGAAACACCAGCGCGACCATGACGAATGCCCCGACGCGCCAGCGCACCGCGATGGCGTTGTACTTGACGACGACGTAGACTCCCATCGCGAGAATGGCAAGGAAACCGCCGCGCGATCCGGTATAGACGAACGCCACCGTCAGCACTGCCAGCGCGATCGCGGAGAAGATCCTCGTTATCGAACGCCGCCCGGCGTGGGCAAAGTAAAGACCGATCGGCATGGCGCTCACGGCGAATGTTGCGAAGTCGTTCGCGTCGTAATAATTGAGTTTGCCCAATCGCCATTCGCTGCCGCCGCCGAGGTCGAACCGCATCAGAACAACGCTCCCGTAGATGACGGCGGAAAGGTAGTACACAAACGCCAGTCGCTCGACGTCGCGACTCCCGCGGACAGACCCGGCGATGACGAGGTACATCAACACCGATTTGATGAAGTTTTGCGTTAAAAGGTCGTAGCTGTTGCCGCGGTAGATGGAAGCGGGTATCGAAAAAACAATCCAACTCGACAGCGCCAGTAGACAAATCGTGGTGGGTACCCAGAGGCGATGAAGCTGTCTCGACCGTCGTCCGTCGAGCAGATACAACACAACCGCACCGAAGCCAAATACAGCCGCGGGACGCAGAATCTCCAAAACCGGGTACAACTGATGAACTCTTCCGACCGCCATCAGGATGTAAGCGGCGACGCAGATCAGCAGCAGATCCCACGTCGTTTGTGCCGACTGCGGCGCGCGAACCGCGGGGTCCGACTCAGGCATGAGCCTGTCGGCGGACGGCGGAATCGGCGATTGAGGAATTCCGTAGGTGTCCACGTGCAATAGCCAAGTAGGTGTCGAGCATCGGCTGCCCGATCGCTTCCCAACTGTAAAGACGCTCGGCGGTCGCCCGACCGCGTGCGCCGAGATCGTGCTGCAATTGAGGGTTATCGAGGACGCGAAGGACGGCGTCTGCAAATTCTCCGGGGTGATCACGGATCAGGATGTTATCGCCATCAACAGCGGCGAGACCTTCGCATCCGACTGACGTGCTCACGACGGCTTTCCCCATTGCCCAGGCGTTGAGGATCTTCAACCGTGTCCCGCCGCCGGTTCGCAGCGGTACGACATGACAGGCAGCGGCTGCCATTAGCGGTCGGACGTCATCTATATAGCCCGTCAGATTCATACGGTACCGCTCGAAGTAAAGCCGCTGCTCGTCAGCCGACGCGCTGCCGATCCACTGCATCGGCCCCCGCACGCCTGCTGCCCGGAGTCTCGGTAGAATTTCGCCGCAGAAGAAGTCGAGCGCATCCCGATTTGGGAACGTATTCGTGCCCCCCACAAATGCGACCCCGGCGCCGGCGCCCATCAGCGGTCGAAATGTGTCGACATCAACGCCGTTTGGGACGACCGCGACATGTGCGCGAGGCACAGCCGCCAAGAGAAGTGACCGATCGTGCTCCGAGCATGTGACGTTGAGAGCGATTTGGTCGCAATAGTGACGTTCCACCGCATCCATGCGCCCCGCCTGATACCGCAGATAGGCGCGACGCCACCAGAGACGATCCACCTCAGCTCGTCGTCTCAGCAGGATCGATTCCACGTTGTGATGCACGCACACGACGGGGAGAGTGCCGCAGGCCGGGATATACCGTGCGAGGTCGAGACTGTCTATGTGGACCATTGAGAAGTTCCCGGTTCTCACCAGCTTCGCCAACCTGAGCTGGAAGGACTGGGAATCGTAGACGTAGTGGGTGTAAACGTGGCCGAATATCGTGCTTCGCAGATGGTCCAAAACAAATCTGAGCGGGCTGTGCTTATAAGGCAGCGCAAAAACTTCGACTGCGGCGAACGGCAACAGCCCCTCGCGGCTGCTGGCGATGTCCCGCTCCTCCCCTTGCGACGTGCGGGCGCGTTCGAAACAGAGAGCAGTGACGTCAAATTCACGAGCCAGCAGACGCAGGATGTGGTACGTCCTGATCCACACGCCGCCGTCTGGTGGGTACGGCAGTGTGTGGCAGAGAAAGAGCAGACGCGGTCGAGTCATCGCTGTCACGCCAGCCAACGCGCTCTCCATGCCTGGAACATGATGACGGCCCACAGAGCCGCACCAGCCGATCGCCCAAGCTGAAACCCTTGCCATGCTTCACGAATGGCAGTCGGATTCAGCAGCCCTGTCCGGGCGAGTTCGTCCGGCGAAAGCAACTCGCTCGCCCACTGCTTCAGCGGTCCGCGCAGCCAGCGGTCGATCGGAACCGAAAACCCCATCTTCGGGCGCTCCACTAATTCCTTAGGCACGCGTCGATAAAGGACCTGCCTGAGAATCCATTTGCCCACGCCGTCACGTAGTTTGAGGGAACGCGGCAGGCGCCACGAGAACTCGACGACACGATGATCGAGGAGCGGTGCACGCACTTCGAGGCTGACGGCCATGCTCGCGCGATCGACTTTGGCCAGCAGATCGTCCGGCAGATAGAAGAGTTGATCAGCGAGCATCATTCGATCGAGCAGGTTAGCCGGCTCGCAGCCGCTCAGGATCGCCTCGTTCTGATCGAAGTCGATCGGCTCCTCGCTGACCACGTCCGCAGGATGCTGCCAGGCCGACAGGAGCGAGCGGTACATCTCGCCGACCGACTCCGCGTTCATCACATGACCGAGCTTGAGCACGCGTTCCCCGAAGTGTTCTACGGGCACTCCTGGGAGCACTGCGGCCGTAAATCGATGCATGCGATCCCACGTGGTCGAAGAGACGCGGGCTATACCGGCGCCGACGCGGCGCCGAATGGCCGATGGCACACGCTCGAGACGAGGCAGCACGCGAGTGCCGTAGACATAACGGTTGTAGCCTCCAAACAGCTCGTCTCCACCGTCGCCACACAGCGCCACCGTGACTTCCCTGCGCGCCAGTTGCGAGACGAGCAACGTGGGCAGCTGCGACGGATCGGCGAGCGGTTCGTCAAAGATGTCCGGCATTCGCGGCACCAGCGCGCACGCATCATCCCCAGTGAGTATCAGCTCGGTGTGGTCGGTACCGATGTGCTGCGCGACACGAGCCGCGTGACGTGCTTCGTCGAATTCCTCCTCGGTAAATCCGATGGTGTAGGTCTTGACCGGGCGGCTGCTCGCTTCCTGCATGAAGGCCACGACCGTCGACGAATCGATGCCGCCCGACAACAAGGCGCCAAGCGGTACGTCTGCGCACATGCGGCGGCTGACTGCGTCGGCGAGCTGGGAATCGAGCTCGTCGATAGCCTCGGCTGGTGAGCCGTCGAATGGATGCGAGAGTCCATCGGTAGCGGCCTCGCGCAGCGACCAGTAGGATTCAGCCTTCGGCAAGGGGAATCTCGGGTCCGAAACTGCCAACAGGTGTGCGGGCGGCACCTTGACCGTTCGCTCGAAAATGCTTCTTGGCGCTGGAACGTACAGATACCGCAGGTACGAGGCAAGCGCCGTGCGATCGATCGTGCGGTCGAAGGAAGGACCAGCAACGAGGGCCTTGAGCTCCGAGCCGAAGGTAATCAGGCCGGGCTCGCGATACACATACAACGGCTTCTTGCCGAGACGATCGCGAACGAGCAGCAGCTCCCGGCGATCAATGTCCCAGATAGCGCAGGCAAACATGCCCACCAGGTGACGAAGCCCCTCGCGCACGCCCCAGTGATCGAAAGCAGCGAGCATCACCTCCGTGTCCGACCCGCCCCGGAAACGGAATCCGCTCCCTTCGAGCTCGCGCCGCAGTTCCTTGAAGGTGTAGATCTCGCCATTGAACACGATGACGTAGCGACCCGAAGGCGAGGTCATCGGTTGATGGCCCAGCGGAGACACGTCGATGATAGCCAGACGCCGAAATCCAAACGCCACTCCGGCATGCTCGTCGATCCACGTGCCCTTGTCGTCGGGCCCGCGATGGGCGATCGGCCCGGTCATGCGATCGATGTGATCGCTAAGCTCCTCCCTCGAAAAGCCGGCCGTGCTCAGAACACCTGCAAATCCGCACATGGTTGTTGCGCCTTTACCGTACACTGACCAGCGGCTTCGGCGGTTTCGCGAGCGCCTCAGTACCGCTTGCCAAGCCAATCATGCTCGCACCCAGGCGCGGACGGTAGGTAGTTGGGCCCTGAGGTTTACGTAGGGATCATCACGATACACAAACCATACCCAGGTAAATGCGAAGACTACAGCCATCGCGCCAGCTGCGGCAATCAGCCCGGGTAGACTGCGGACCTGCAGTGACACCCGAAACCAGAGCAACACCCCCAGCGCTGGCACGGCTCCAATCATCGCCCGCGGCAGGACGTACGCGGCCCAGCGGCCCAGCGGCACGTGAACTGCGCGGCAGGCGACAACCAGCACGACGAGGGCGAAGATCGCGTTGGGGATGGCGGTGCCAAGTGCGATCCCGACGAGCCCGAAGGGACGCGCCAGCAGGGCGCCCAGCGCGACGTTTGCAAGACCGGCAATCAAGAATGCGAGAGCGGGCAGCCTCGGCCTTCCCAACCCGATCAGGATCGGGACAGCCACGCCGCGAATAGGCAGGAAGGCGAAACCGGAAAGCATCAATATCTGAAGGACCTGTCCTGAAGGCTCCTCGTACGAGGGATCGATCCACCAACTGAGGAATCGCGGTCCCAACACGATCAGAAACAGACCGGACATGATCGTGAGGGACACCGCGACCTTCGACCACGTCAAGAACATCTCTCCGATATCCTCGGCTCTCCCTTCCGCATTCAGCTTCGTCGTCATCGGCGACACCACCGCTTCGATCGCGATGACGAACTCCATCAGGTAAACCATGAGGCTATTGGCGACCACGTAGTACGGGATGGTGCTCACGGTGAGAAGGGCGCCAATGACGAGGGCGGCGGTCTCGAAACTGAGCCGGGCGCCGGCGTTGAACACCAGCACGTAGAAGCCGAACGAGACAATCTTCTTGACCTTCCTGAGGTTGAATCCGCTGAAGCTAATACGCACGGCCGGATAACGACGCCGAATCAACAGATATGAGGCACCGAAGTCCAGCATCAGGCATACCAACTGAATTCCCGCCAGGACCACGAGCGAGGCGTTGACGGCAAGCAGAGTAAAGGTCAACGTCGCCCGCACCGCGATGCCAACAACGAGGCGGACGATGTTGCGGCGTACGAAATCCTGGTGGGCGAACAGGATGCCTTCGGGCAGAAATCCCATGAAGCTGGTCGCGACGGTCACCACCATCAGAATGAAGGCAAGAGGAGCCTCCGACTTGAAGGCGCTGGGAATCTGATAGCTCTGAAACACGAACATCAGTACCGCGCCGGCAGCGGCCGCGGCCACGCCAATCGCCAGATACAAACCGGCACAGCTGCCGATCGTCTCGGAGATCCTGCGTGAATCGTTTGCCGCGACGTGTTCGGACAGATAGCGAACGCACGCAGCCGGAACCCCGAGGGAGAGCAGTGTGATGTGACCGGTCAGAGCGGTAATGAGCGTCCAGGTGCCATAACCGTCCTGGCCGAGTGTCTTGATGGTGAAGGGCGTGAGGTAATAGGTCGCTGCAATCGAGACCACGATCAGGACCCAATTACTTCCAATGTTACGCAACATGGCGCGCGTCAACCGAGGGAGTGCGACACAGGGCCCGTCCGCGCAGTGCGTTACGCCGGATCATGACTTCTGATCGCGCGAACGATCGGCGCGGCAGCTCGTGCGATGTGATCGAAACAGGCTTCGAAAATCGCACGATCGCCGTTGATGGGATCTTCGACTTCCAGGGGAACGTTCGGAGCGAGACAGGTGAACGGAAAGGTCTTCTGACGCGCCTCCGGGAAGCGCCGCACGAGTTCCACGAGTTGCCACACATCCATCACCAGAATCAGATCGCTTGCCGCCACCCGTTCACGCGATAGGAGCGAGGCGGTGTGGCCATCCATGTCGATCGCACGGGACATTGCGGTCGACAGCGCGTGCTGATGTGGTGGGTTTCCGGCGATCGCATACAAGCCGGCAGAGCTGATCGTGGGCCGGCTGCGCGATTCGAGGGCGCGCCGCAGCAGGCGCTCGGCAAACGGGCTCCTGATGATGTTGCCGTGACACACGATCAGCACGCTTCGCGCCGAGCGGATAGCCGCGTTCACGGCCGCCGGCCTTCGCCGAATCTGCGCCATCCAGCGTCGTCCTCTTGCACAGGCGACCCGGTGGAGGATGCGCTGGGTCAACGCGCGAATGACGCTTGGGACGAACCCCGGCGCCTGACGCCGCTTTCTGCCGCGAGTCGGCGTACCCGAATCACCAGCATCTCGAACGGATGCCACTTCTTGATAGACGCGCGTCAGCGCCTCGCAGCTTCGGGTGCCGGAAAACGCCTCCTCAATCGTTCGACGGCCATTGGCTGACAACCGCTCGGCAAGATCTCGATCGAGTGTCAGTGCCACGCAGGCGTCGGCCAAAGCGCGGTCATCGCCCGAGTGGACGAGGAGCCCGTTGACTCGATGCCTGACGACCTCCGGCACACCACCGACCGCGGTGGCTACGACTGGAACTCCCAACGCCATCGCCTCGAGGAGCGCCATCGG